>NZ_DASWVI010000001.1:0-6532 GCF_036401255.1 Nocardioides sp.
CACCTGGCCGATGTTGAGGAGCGCCTCGTGGCGCTCGGCGGACTGGACCCCCACTGTCCCGGGGTCCTCAGGCGTCCTCGTGACCGGCGAAGAAGACCAGGCGGTACTTCCCGATCTGCACCTCGTCGCCGTCCTTCAACGGCACGGTCTCGATGCGGTCGCGGTTGACGTAGGTGCCGTTGAGGCTGCCGACGTCGCTGACCGTGAACGTCTCGCCCGATCGGTGGAACTCCGCGTGCCGCCGCGAGACGGTCACGTCGTCGAGGAAGATCTCGCTGTCGGGGTGCCGACCCGCGTTGACGACGTCGGCGTCGAGCAGGAAGCGGCTGCCGGCGCCCGGGCCGCGCTGCACGACGAGGAGAGCGTGCCCGGCCGGCAACGCGTCGACCGCGGCGGCGTCGACGGCGTTGAGCTGGCGGTCGGAGGTCTCGACCTTGTCGCCACCGAGCCCGATCGCGATCGTCGCCGTGGAGTCGCCCACCCCCTCGCCGCCGGAGGGCGCGGGGGACGCGGGCGGCGCGGCGGTGACCAGGCGGGTGCCGCACTGGGCACAGAAGCGCGCGTCGTCGGGGTTCTGCGTGCCACACGCAGTGCAGAACGGCATCGGTCTGTCCTTCGGTCGACGGCAAACCCTCAAGGCCGGGTTGAGGTTGACGGTTGCTCCGAACCTATCAGCCCCACCCGGCCGATCAAGGCAGAACGCCGGGGCCGGGCTCAGCCGTCGAGCGAGGACTCGTACGCCGCGGACTCGAGCAGGCCGCCGAGCTCGCCGCGGTCGCTGGGGACGATCTCGAAGAGCCAGCCGCCGCCGTAGGGGTCGTTGTTGACCAGCTCCGGCGTCGCGTCGAGCGCGTCGTTGCGGGCCACGACCTCGCCGGAGACGGGCGCGTAGACGTCGCTGACGGACTTGGTGGACTCCAGCTCGCCGCAGGTGCTCCCGGCGCTCACGGTCTCCCCCACCTCGGGCAGCGAGACGTAGACGATGTCCCCGAGCGCGTCCTGGGCGTAGTGGGTGATCCCGACGCGGACCGATCCGTCGTGCTCGCCGGGGTCGCGGACCCACTCGTGCTCGCTGGTGTACTTCAGGTCGTCGGGGTACAAGGCGTCTCCTCCTGGACGGGCCCGGCGCGCGCCGGGCAGGTGGGGTGCGGGTGGCACCAGCCGTGAGGTTACTGCTAGCCCGCGGGTTCGGCGTACTGCGGTCGCGGCGGTTTGACGACGCTCTCGATGTCCAGGGAGGCGAGCTTGTCGACAGTGACGCTCGCGCCGTCGTCCTCGAACAGGTCGCGCGGTCCGTCCGGGAAGTCCACCCCCGAGCTGGCCAGGGTCTCCGGCTCCCCGATCACGTCGAGGACGTACGGCGAGGAGACGACCTCGCCCCCGATCAGCAGGCCCCCGGAGGTGTCCTCGACGGCCGTGTCGGCCACGACGCGGACCTGGCCGTTGACCTGGATCGCCTCGGCGCCCGCCGTGCGCAGCTCCTGGATGGTGTCGACCATGCTCTGCACCCGGACGGTCCCGGTCTGCTCGGTGATCGTGACCCGGATGCCCGGCCCGGTGACCGGCACCAGCCCGGCCAGGATCGAGAGGGTGTCGGTCTCCTGCTGGGCCTGGGCGAGGGCGGCCTCCCGGGCCCCGGTGCTCGACAGCAGGTCGTCGCGGGTGCGCTGAAGCCGGGCGATCTGGGCCTCGGTGCGCTGGGTGGTGCCGGCGAGGCCGTTGAGCACGTCGATGAGGTCCTGCTCGCGCAGGCTCGCGTAGGTGTTGTCGACCTCGTTGAACCGGACCTGGGTGACGGCGGCATAGCCGAGGACCGCGAGCAGCACCGCGACCACGACCTGGCCGCGCGAGGGGCGCAGCAGCGCCCGGACCAGCCGCTGCCGGCCGGTCTGGGGCTCGGGCTGCACCGGTTCAGGCATGGAACAGGTGCCTGCGGATCGCGGCGGCGTTGGAGAAGATCCGGATCCCGAGGACCACGATGACGCCCGTGGAGAGCTGGCCACCGACACCGAGCTTGTCACCGAGGTAGACGATCGCCGCGGCGATCACGACGTTGCTGAGGAACGAGACCACGAAGACCTTGTCGTCGAAGATGCCGTCCAGATAGGCCCGCAGGGCCCCGAAGACCGCGTCCAGGGCGGCGACGACGGCGATCGGAAGGTACGGCTCGAGCCCCAGCGGGACGTCGGGCTTGAAGATCACCCCCAGCACGATGCCGACCAACAGCCCGAGTGCGGCGATCATGGTGCGGTCTCCTTCCGGCGCTGGTCGAGGCTCGAGGCGGCGCCCTCCCCCGTCCACCGCAGCCGCAGGAGTCGCTGCGGTGCGGCCGGGAGGGAGAGCCGGTCCTCATTGTCCATGGTCCAGGGGAAGCCGAAGTGGGCGGCCGTGTCGCGGAACGTCAGGCCGCTGGTGGTCTCCATCAGGTCGGCCTGGAGGCTGGCGCGGTCCCCGATCGCGAGGATGACGTACGGCGGCGACAGCGGCCGGAAGTTGACGTGGATCGCGACGCCCGAGTTGCGGATCGGCGAGCGCGCCGTGAGGCGCTGGCCGTTGATGGCGATCGCCTCGGCCCCGGCGTTCCAGAGCCCGTCGACGAGCGGGCGCAGGTCGCGGTCTCGCACCGCGACCCCGTCGGCGTCGTCGACGGTGATCCGCACCCCGGGACCCGTGACCGGCGCGAAGCCCGTCGCGGCCGCGAGCCGGTCGGCACGGGCCTGGGCGGTCTGGGCTGCTGCGCTGACGTCGTCGAGGTTGTCCTGGAGGGACACGTCGAGCTCGCGGAGGTCGACGATCCGGTCCTGCAGGGCCGCGACGTCGGCCTTGCGATCCTCGATGTTCGCGATCAGGGAGCTGCGGCTCTCGCTCGCGACACCCGCCTGCTCGGAGTTCTGCACGGCGGCGACCGTCACCAGCAGGCCGAACGCCGCGATGACGACCGTGGCGGTGCCGAGGCCCCGGCGCCGGGGCGCGACCGTCCGGGTCGCGGCGCGCCGCTCGGCGACGTGGAGGTAGTCCTCGTCGAGGGACTGCTGGGTGATCAGCGTGAGCAGCGGGACGTTGACCCGGTCGACGGGGCCGCTCGCGGGCCGGGCGGCCTCAGACATCGGAGACCGCCGCCGGGCGTCGCTCGGTGGTCGCCAGCAGGGTGCGGACCTGCCAGGCGTAGAGGATGCCGGCCCACCAGTACAGACCGATCCCCCACAGCGCGAACGCCCAGCCGAAGACGTCGGCGAGCGTGGCGAGGGTGCCGTCGCCGTCGCCGAGCAGGAGGAGCGGGAAGGCGTACAGCAGGTTGAACGTGGCGGCCTTGCCCAGGAAGTGCACGGGCAGCGCGCTGTAGCCGCGGGTGCGCAGGAGCGGCACCAGCGCCCACAGCAGCAGGTCGCGCAGCGGCAGCGAGAGGGCTGCCCACCAGGGGATCACGTCGCGCAGCGCCAACCCGACGACCACCGCCAGGATGTAGAGCCGGTCGGCGACCGGGTCGAGGATCTGGCCCAGGGTCGAGGTCTGGCCCAGCCGGCGGGCCAGGTAGCCGTCGAGGAAGTCGGTGACGCCCGAGACCGCGAGCAGCGCGAGGGCCCAGCCATCCGCCTCCGGGCCGAGCACCAGCCACAGGAACAGCGGGACGCCGGCCAGCCGGACCACGCTCAGCAGGTTGGGCAGCGTCCACACGCGGTTGCGCGTCGGTTCGTCCGCCACTGCTCGCCTGTCTGCTCTCCCGGGTCTGCTTGCCGGGCCCACCCTATCGGCCGGGACCCCCTCAGCCCGGAATTGCAGCCTCAGACGTGATCCTCCAGGTGCGCCGCGTCGCGGATCTCGCCCACGAGCTCCTCGATGACGTCCTCGAGGGTCACCAGCCCGAGCGAGCGGCCCTCGGCGTCGACCACGCGACCCATGTGCGCCCCGCGGCGCTGCAGGGTCTCCAGCGCGCTGTGGAGCGGCTGGTCCGCGGTGACCGGCGCGAAGGGCCGGATCCACTTGTCCTCCACCGGGCGGTCGCGACGCTCCTCGTCGGGCTCCAGGACGTCCTTGATGTGCAGGTAGCCGAGCAGCCCCTGGTCCGCGCCCACGACAGGGAACCGGCTGAACCCGGTCGTGGCGCAGAGCGCCTCGACCTCGGCGCCGCTCGAGCCGCGGGGCACGGTGGTGAGCGACTCGGGCGTCATCAGCACCGCGGTGACGGTCTTCTCGGTGAACCCGAGGGCACCGGCGAGCCGGTCGTACTCGTCGGCCTCGAGCAGGCCCTCGCCGCGCGACTCCTCGACCAGCGCGGCCACCTCCTCGCGGGTGTAGGTGGAGCTGACCTCGTCGGTGAGCCGGGCACCCAGCAGCCGCAGGACGCCGGACGCCACGGCGTTGATCGCCACGACCACCGGCCGCAGGACCGTGACGATCCCCCAGATGGGGGGACCGAGCACGAGCGCGGCGCGGTCCGGCCCGGCGAGTGCGATGTTCTTGGGGATCATCTCCCCCATGACCACGTGCAGGTAGACGACGACCGCCAGCGCGATCACGAACGAGACCGGGTGCAGCAGCCCCTCGGACACGTGGGCGGCGTGCAGCAGCGGCTCGACCAGGTGGGCGACCGCCGGCTCGCCGACGGCACCGAGCACGAGCGAGCACACCGTGATGCCGAGCTGGTTGACGCCGATCACCAGGGAGATGTTCTCCATCGCCTTGATCGTCGTGCGCGCCATCCGTGAGCCGGCCTCGGCTCGCGGCTCGAGCTGGGTACGCCGGGCGGACACCAGCGCGAACTCGGCCCCGACGAAGAACGCGTTGCCCAGCAGCAGGAGCACCGCCAGGACGATCGCAGTCGCGCTGTTCATCGCCCGTCCCTCTCGGCGGCTCGATCCCCGCCCGCGACGTCGTCGCCGTCGTGGAGCCGCAGCGACAGCCGGTCGATGCGCAGCCCGTCCATCCGCTCGACCGTGAGCGTCACGAGCTGCTCGCGGGGCTCGTCGGGGTCGGATCGGTCGGGCACGGTCACCTCGGCGACGTCGCCGACCTCGGGCACCCGGCCCAGCGCCTGGAGCACGAGGCCGGCGATGGTGTCGTAGTCCTCGTGGTCGGGCAGCACGATCCCCGTCACGTCCTCGACCTCGTCGGGCCGCAGCAGGCCCGAGAGCGACCAGGTCCCGTCCCGCTGCAGCCGCGCGTTCGCGCTGAGCCGGTCGTGCTCGTCGGCGATGTCGCCGACGATCTCCTCAACGACGTCCTCGAGGGTGACGATGCCCGCGAAGCCGCCGTACTCGTCCATCACGACGGCGAGCTGGAACCCGTCCTTGCGCAGCAGCGCGAGCAAGGGGTCGAGCCGCAGCGAGTCGGGCACGACGATCGGCTTGGCCATCAGGTGCTTGACCTTCGTGGTCGCCCGCTCGTACACCGGCAGGGCGACGGCGTTCTTGACGTGGACCGTGCCGACGACGTTCTCCTCGGCGTCGAGCACCGGAAACCGGGAGTGCCCGGTCTCCCGGGTCAGCGCGATCACCGCGCTGGCGCGGTCGTTGACCTCGAGGCTGTTGGACCGCACCCGGGGGGTCATGATCTCGCCCGCCGTCCGGGCGCCGAACTCCACCGAGCGCTCCATCAGCTCGGCGGTCTCCACGTCGAGCGTGCCCAGGTCGGCCGAGCGCTGGATCAGCGAGGCGAGCTCGGTGGAGCTGCGGGCCGAGCGCAGCTCCTCCTGCGGCTCGATGCCGAGGCGGCGCACGACCGCGTTGGCCGAGCCGTTGAGCACCCGGATCGGGCCGCGGGCGAGCGCGGTGAAGGCCCGCTGGAACCGCTGGGTCGCGCGGGCGACCTCCATCGGCTTGGCGAGAGCGAGGTTCTTCGGCACCAGCTCGCCGAAGATCATCGTGAGGATCGTCCCGAGCGTCAGCCCGATGCCGACGGCGACGGGGGTGATCGCGCCCTCGGGCGTCCCGAGGGTCCCGAGCGGCCCGTCGATCAGCTCGGCGATCGCGGGCTCGGCGAGGTAGCCGATCGCCAGGTTCGTGATCGTGATCCCGACCTGGGCACCGGAGAGCTGCGTCGACAGGCTGCGCAACGCCTGCTGGACGCCGTGGGCACCGCCGTCGCCGCCGGCGGCGGCGCGCTCGACCTGGCTGCGGTCGACCGTGACGAACGAGAACTCGGCCGCGACGAACACGCCGCAGGCGAGGATCAGGAGCAGGGCTGCCACCAGCAGCAGCCACGCGGTCATCGTCGCTCTCCCAGGGAGAGCCGCGGACTTTGAGAGCCGTCCATGAGCTGGGCGTCGAGTCCTCACTGCTATCGGGTTCGGTGCCCCCGAACTCTACCGGCGGACCGGGCGCTGCGACATTCGCCGATTCCCCTCCGCCGGCGACGCTCGGCGCTTAGCCTGGTCGCTCCCGTCCCCGCCCCCAGGTCTCGGTCCATGTCTCGGCTCTCCTCCCGGTCGTCCGCCGCTGCGTCGCGGCGCGCCCTGCTCTCCGGCGCCGCCTCCGGAGTGGCCGCCGGCGCCGTGGTCGCCACCGGCGCCCCCGCCTCCGCGGCCGCGAGCTAC
>NZ_DASWVI010000002.1:0-9163 GCF_036401255.1 Nocardioides sp.
GTCGGGTGCCGCGATCGCCGCCGAGAAGGTCGCCCACGGCGCGAGCCTGGCCGCCGAGCGCGCCGCCGAGGCCGCAGAGGCGACGGCCGACAAGGTGTCCACGGTCGCCCAGCCGAAGAAGAAGGGCGGCAAGACCAAGAAGCTGCTCCTGCTCACCGGCATCGCCGCGATCGCCGCTTTCGTGGCGAAGAAACTCCAGGGCGGCGGCCAGAGCGACAACTGGCAGTCCTCCTACACCCCGACGCCGGCGCCGGCGCCCACGCCGGCACCGGCCCCGACCGACACCGCCGACGACGAGGGCGGTTCCTCGCCCGACGAGGCGCTCGCCGACCAGGCCGAGTCCCCGCACCCGGCCACCACGCCCGACGACCCCGCCACGGTCGTCGACGTGGACGACAAGAACTAGCGTCGGCGACGGAACCGGCCCGGGGTCAGCTCCTCGGGCCGGTTCTGCTGTATCCAGGAGTCGATCCGCTCCCACCACCCGAAGAGCCAGTCGATGCGCTCCTCGCGGCCGGCGGGGATCTCGGCCCGGGGGACCTGCCACCACCGCATGACGATGCGCTTGTCCATCGGCAGCTCCCGCCAGATGTCGCCGACGGTGACCAGGTGGTCGAGGCCGGTGTGCGCCACCAGCACGACGTCGGCGTCCGGTGCGGCGTCCAGCGCCGCCAGGAAGCCCCCGGGCCGCGGCGCGACCACGTGGATCATCCGCTCGGCCCGCGCGGCCATCCGCTCCATGCCGAGCCGGCGCAACCGCTCGATCGCCCGCTGCCGGCGCTGCGGGGTGAAGTTCCCGCCCTCGGGGAAGATCACGAACGCGTCGTTCTCGTCCAGCCCCGTCGCGAGCGCGGTGATCTGCTCCTCGAGCCGTTCGCCCTCGGCCGGGTTGGGCGTGATGAACCGCGCCGGGACCCGGTTCAAGATCACGTCGATCGCGGGGTCCCAGGCGAGCGTGTCCTTGAGCACCACGCGCGGCTCGCGGGCGTACCACGCCATCAAGGTGTGGATCAGCACGAAGGAGTCGCCGGGACCGGCGTGCCGGCAGCACACCAGGATCGGCCGCCCCGGGTGTGCGTCCGGCGCCGGGCCCTCGGTCTCGATCCGCAGCCGCAGCACCCGCCGCGCCTCGCGGAAGAAGACCCACATCGTGCCCTGCACGAGGTCGTAGTGGATGCCCTCGAAGTACGCCGAGCGCAGCCGCCACCCACACCCGGACGCCAGCCAGAGGCCGAACAGCACGACCAGCAGCACCGCCTCGCAGGTGAGGTAGACGATCGCGACCCACAGGATGCGCAGCGGCCGCAGCCGGCCCGGCACCACCGGCGAGAGCGCGGCGGCGCCGATCACCCACAGCGGGAGCGTCACCCACAGCAGGCCGGTCAGCGCGACGACCGCCGGCGCGATGACCAGCCGCCGCAGCAGGCGGATCATCGGTCGTCCGCCGGTCCGAGGTGGTCGGTCAGGTAGGCCGCGGACGCGGCGTACGTCTCGTCGATGCGCTGCTGGATGCCGCAGAAGTCCCGGCTGCCCAACACGGAGTCGTCGCGCCCGGAGGTCCCGCGCGCGGGCAGCACGTACGCCTCGACGTCCTCGGGCAGCTCCTCGAGCTCGCGGATGAACCGGTGCCGCCGCGCGATCTCGAACGACACCCTGGCGACCTCCCACGGTCGCCGCGGCACCGTCAGCGGCCGGTCGATGCGACCGACCTGGAGCACGAAGACCCGGTCCGCGCCGAGGCGCACCGCCCGCGCGAGCGGGATGGAGTTCACGATGCCGCCGTCGAGGAAGTGCTCCTCGCCGACCTTCGCGGGCGGCAGCAGGCCGGGTACGGCGGCGCTGGCGACGACCGCGTCCACGAGGGGACCGGAGTCGAACCAGTGCTCGGCGGCGCGCTCGATGCTCGCCGCGCAGACCTGGAACCGCACCGGCAGGTCCTCGAACGTGAGGTCGCCGAACTCCTCGGCCAGGGCCTGCTGCAGCGGCCGGGCCGACCAGAGGTGGGTTCCGGTCGAGACCGCCCGGCGCACGGTCCGCAGCGGGCGGTCGCCGTACACCTGCTGTGGTTGCGGGCCGCCGGTCCGGCCGGCGCCCTGCCACAGCGCGGTGAGCTTCTCGACCACGCCGAGCTCCGGCTCGCGGGCGACCATGGCGCCGTTGAGCGCGCCGACGCTGGTCCCGAGCACGAGGTCGGGGACGATGCCGCGCTCGAGCAGGGCCCGGAGCATGCCGACCTCGACGGCACCGAGCACGCCGCCCCCGCCGAGCACGAACGCGGTGGTCATCGGCGGTGGCGGACCGGCTAGGCCGGGGTCGACCCGACGAGCTCGGGGCTCTCGGCGCGGACCTTCTGGGTGACCCGGTGCTCGACCCAGAAGATCAGCAGCGGGATCAGGCCGGCGACCAGCATCAGCACCGTGAAGCCGATCGTCCACCGGGCGCGGCGCGCGAGCAGGAACGCGACGACCACGTAGATCATGAAGACCCAGCCGTGGACGACCCAGAGGATGCTGGCGGCCTCGCCGAAGTTCTGCAGGCTGCTGTCCTCGGTGGCGAGGTACTTCAGGGGCGCCGCGACCAGCGCGCAGAAGGCGAGCAGGACGCCGACGATCATCGCGAGCACCCGGTAGGTGTTGAACAGGTTCTTCACGAGGCCACCTTACGGACCGACGCCCGAGCGCTCCTCGGCCCGCTCGGCGGCGGGGGCGTCCTCGTCGGGTCCCGCGTTGGTCTCGGCGACCCACCGCCACCAGATGAACAGCGCGAACGCGCCGAAGAACCACCACTCGATCGCGTACAGCAGGTTGCGCACCGCGGTGAGCGCGTCGACCTCCGGCAGCTGCTCGAGCGTCGCGGGCTCGAGGCCCGGCCCGGGCGTCTCGGCGACGCCGTACGCGCCGTAGAGGTCCTGGTCGACGTGCTGGATGACGTCGGCGATCCGCAGCTGGGGCAAGACGTCGTCCGACGGGTCGTCGTCGGCCTCGCCGGTGCCCTCCGGCGGTTGCAGCCAGGCCACGAGCTCGGCCGGCCCTGTGGGCGCTTCGGGCGCGGCGTCGAGGTCGGCGACCCACCCGCGCACGACCGGCAGCGCCGAGCCGGCGGTCCCGTCGACCGCGAGCGGTGTCACGACCCAGTAGCCCTCGCGCCCCTGGTGCTCCCGGCCGGAGACGTAGACGGTGCCCGCCGGCACCCAGGTGCCCGCCACCCGCACCGGCTGGCCGATGCGGTTGCCGGGGAACGGGTCGTCGGGGCCGATCACCTCCGCCAGCGGCATCGGGTCGGCGTGGGTGAGGTCGGCGGCCTCCGCGCGCCGGTGGTCCTGCCACGCCCCGAACTGCCACAGCCCCAGCCACGCGGCGATGCCGACGAGCACCAGGGCGAGCAGGTGCGCTCCCCAGTACCGCGGGGCGAGCGAGCGGGGCACGGCTCCAGGGTACGCAGCGGCCGGAGGCGTCCAGGCTCCGGTCGATCTGGTCAGACCACTTGACCACCGAACCGCCGCGATCTACGGTCGTCGGCATGCCGCTGCAGCCCGTGACCCGACGCTCGGTCCCCGACGAGGTGTTCGACCAGGTCCTCTCCGAGGTCGTCGACGGCGGGATCGGCGCCGGCGAGGCGCTGCCCAGCGAGCGCCGGCTCGCCGAGGTGCTCGGCGTCTCCCGCCCGGCGGTGCGCGAGGCGCTCCAGCGGATGGCCCAGACCCGGCTGCTCGACGTACGCCACGGCGGCGCGACGACCGTGCGCGACTTCCGGCGGTACGCCGGGCTCGACCTGCTGCCCCGGCTCCTGGTGCGCCGCGGCGAGCTCGACCCGGCGATCGCCCGGAGCATCCTCGAGGCCCGCCTGGTGGTCGGCCCCGGGGTCGCGGCTCTGGCCGCCGAGCGGGGCGGCCCGGCGCTGGAGGTGCTGCTCACCGAGACGCTCGACGCGCTCGGCGAGACCGACGACGGGGTGCAGCGCCAGGTGCACGCGCTGGCGTTCTGGGATCACGTCGTCGACGCCGCCGACTCGATGGTGTTCCGCCTGATGTTCAACAGCCTGCGCGCGGCCTACGAGCCCGCGCTCGAGGCGCTGGCCCCGCTGATGGCCGAGGAGGTCGACCAGGTCGGCGCCTACCGGGTGCTGACCGCGGCGATCGGCGCCGGCGACCCCGAGACCGCCCGCGCGGCCGCCGACCGGGTGCTCCGCCCGGCCACCACCAGCCTGCTCGCCGCCCTGGCCGCTCTCGACCCAGCCCTGGAGGACCGATGACGAAGAGCGAGATCGAGGAGCTGGCCGCCCGGCGGGTGGCCGCCGACGAGGAGCGGATCACCGGCGCGCGCCGCACGAACGTGTCGCTCGGCCGGGCCTGGTGGTCGTTCTGGCGGCATCCGTCGCCGTGGCTGCTCGGCAGCCTCCTGCTGGTGTCGACGGTCGGCCGGGTCGTCGTCGGCGGCGGTGCGTGGTGGGAGCTGCTCGTTCCCGTCGGCCTGGTGCTCTTGCTGCCGATCATCGAGTGGGTCGTCCACGTCGGCATCCTGCACTGGCGCCCGCGGCAGGTCGGTCCGCTGACCGTCGACCCGCTGCTCTCGCGCAAGCACCGCGCCCACCACGCCGACCCGCGGGCGATCCCGCTGGTCTTCGTGCCGTGGCAGGTCGAGCTGTGGCTGCTCCCGGCGTACGTCGCGATCGCGTGGCTGGCCATGCCCACCACCTCGAGCATGCTCACGCTGCTGGTCGCCGTCTCCGCGATCATGTCCGGCTACGAGTGGACCCACTACCTGCTGCACAGCGACTACCGGCCGCGCTCGCGGTGGTACCGCGCGGTCTGGCGCAACCACCGGCTGCACCACTACAAGAGCGAGCACTACTGGTTCACGGTGACGACCGCCGGCACCGCCGACCGGCTGTTCGGCACCTACCCCGACCCGGCCACGGTCCCGACCTCGCCGACCGTGCGCTCGCTGCACGCCCGCGAAGGACTCTGAGCTACGTCAGCTCCTCGGCCAGCACGCGCAGGTCGCCGACGGCGCGGTTCGCGCCCGCAGCGGCGAGGGCTGCCGCGTCCCACGTCGTGGTGACACCGACGACCGTGTCGACCCCGGCAGCCACCGCGGCGCGTACGCCGGCGGGGGAGTCCTCCACCGCGACCGCGTCGGCCGCGGGGACACCCAGGCGGCGGCAGGCCAGGTCGTAGCCCGCCGGGTCGGGCTTGCCGTCGGTGACGTCCTCGGCAGTGACCAGCACCTCGACGTCCGCGAGCCCGGGCAACGGGCCGGCCGCCAGGCGGCGTACCCAGGCCGGACCGGCGGAGGTCACGATCGCCACCGGCACCCCGAGGCGCGCCGCGGCCTCGAGCAGCGCGGCGGCGCCGGGCACCGGCTCGGGCAGGGCCTCCGGATCGATGCAGGCCATCACCTCGCGGGCGAGGGCGTGGCCGTCCTCACCGGTCCAGGGCCCGGCCTCGGTCGCGAAGACGTCGGCGGCTCGGCGGCCGGTGAACAGCGACAGGTCCGGCACCTCCCAGCCATGGCCCTCGAAGAACCGCCGGTAGGCCGCACGGTGCATCGGCTCGGTGTCGACCAGGGTCCCGTCGAGGTCGAGGAGCAGCGCCGCGGCTCGGCTCGGCCGGGTCATGGAGTGACGGTGAACAGCACCTCGCCGATGACGGCGCGGGCCCCGTCCTCCGGTGGCGGCACCGTGCCCTTCGGGCGCTCCATCGCGACCACCGGGACCATCGGCGAGATCCCCTGCGCGGCGATGGCCGCGGGGTCCCAGCGCACCATCGGGTCGCCGGTCGCCACCGTGGCGCCCTTCTCGGTCAGCACCTCGAACCCCTCGCCCTGCAGCCGCACGGTGTCGATGCCGAGGTGCACCAGCACGGCCACCCCGCTGGCGCCCATGACGACGAACGCGTGGGGGTGGACCACCATGACCGTGCCGTCGATCGGGGCGAGCACCGTGACCTCGCCCGGATCGGGATCGATGGTGAGGCCGGGACCCATCATCTCGGTCGAGAACACCGGGTCCGGCGTCTCCGACAACGGCACCACGCGTCCGGGACAGGGCGCGTAGACCGGGACCGTCACATCAGGTCCTCGATGTCCTCGGCGAGCGTGTCCGCCTCGGGGCCGACCACCACCTGGACGACGTTGCCGGTCGCGATGACCCCATGGGCCCCCGCGGCGCGCAGCGCCTTCTCGTCGACCTTCGCGCCGTCGTGCACCTCGGTGCGCAGGCGGGTGATGCAGGGCTCGATCTCGACGATGTTCTCCGCCCCGCCGAGCCCGGCGAGGATCTGTTCGGCCTTGCTGCTCATGGTCACGCTCCTCGTGAGGGGTCCTTGACAAGGATGCCCGATGTGATCATCCTCACTGGTACGTACCAGAACGTACCAACCCTCACCGCAGGGTGTCGAGAGGAGCTCCGTGGCAGCGAGGCAGTCCGGACGGGTGGTCCTCTCGGGGCCGCGGCCCAAGCACGCGCAGCTGCGCGACGCGCTCGCCGAGCTCGCCACCACCGAGCTCGGACCGGACGCCGCGATCCCGTCCGAGCGCGAGCTGATGGCGACGTACGCCGTCTCCCGCGACACCGTGCGCAAGGCGATCAACGCGCTCGTGGGCGACGGCTTGCTGGTCAAGGTGCACGGCCGCGGGACGTTCGTGGCGCGGCCGCGGCTGGAGACCCGGCTGCACCTGGCGTCGTTCAGCCAGGACATGCGCCGGCGCGGCTTCACACCCTCCACCCGGCTGCTCGCGATCGAGCGGACCCAGCCGCCCGCGGAGGTGGCAGAGGCGCTCGACCTCGGTCGCGATGCCGAGGCCTGGCGCCTGGACCGCGTGCGTCTCGCGGACGGCGAGCCGATCGCGCTCGAGAACGGCTGGCACCCGGCCGACGTCCTGCCCGGGCTCGACCGGCACGACCTCGGCGGCTCGCTCTACGAGCTCCTCGCCCACGAGTACGGGCTGGTCATCGACTCCGCCGAGCAGACCCTGTGGGGCGAGTCGGCCGGCGAGGCCGTGGCCGCGCGCCTCGACGCGCCCCTGCACACGCCACTCCTGGTGTTCCGTCGCGTCTCGCGCGCCGGCTCCCGCCCGATCGAGTACGTCGTCTCGCGCTACCGCGGCGATCGCTACGAGGTCCACATGTCGCTGGGTCGTGACGACATCGACCCGAGCTCCACCACCGAAGGGAAGTAGCAGTGAGCACAGCAGATGCGGCAGCCTCGGGCGCTGAGTCCCGACGCTCCCGGTTCAACATGGCCCCGTTGCAGAAGTTCGGCCGCAGCCTGATGCTGCCGATCGCCGCCCTCCCCGCGGCGGCGCTGCTGCTGCGGCTCGGCCAGGACGACCTGCTCGGCAAGGACGGCCTGGAGTGGGTCAAGGTAGCGGCCGTCATCGGCGCCGCGGGCAACGCGCTGTTCGCGAACCTCCCGCTGCTGTTCGCGGTCGGCGTCGCGATCGGCATGGCCAAGAAGGCCGACGGGTCGACGGCCCTGGCCGCGGTGGTGGGCTACCTGGTGTTCAAGGCCGTCGGCGACGCGATGTCGCCGTACATCCTCGACCTGGCCGACGACGGCACCCAGCCGCTGATCAACTACGGCGTGCTGGGCGGCATCGTGATGGGGCTGCTCTCGGCGTACCTCTGGCAGCGCTACCACCGGATCAAGCTGCCTCCCTACCTGGCGTTCTTCGGCGGCCGCCGGTTCGTCCCGATCATCACCGCGTTCGTCGCGATCATCGTGTCGGTGCTGATGAGCCTGGTCTACCAGTGGTTCGACGCCGGCATCACCAACCTCGGCGAGTGGGTGACCGACAACGACGTGATCGGCGGCTTCGTCTACGGCACGCTCAACCGGCTGCTGATCCCGCTCGGGCTGCACCACATCCTCAACAACCCGCCGTGGTTCGTGTTCGGCACCTACGAGACCGGCGGGGAGACCTTCCACGGCGACATCGCCCGCTTCCTGAACGGCGACCCGACCGCCGGAGCGTTCATGACCGGGTTCTTCCCGATCATGATGTTCGCGCTGCCCGCCGCCGCGCTCGCGATCTGGCACGAGGCGCGCCCGGAGCAGAAGAAGGTCGTCGGCGGCATCATGCTCTCCGGTGCCCTCACCTCGTTCCTGACCGGTGTCACCGAGCCGCTGGAGTTCGCGTTCATGTTCGTGGCCTGGCCGCTCTACGTGATGCACGCGGTGCTGACCGGCACCTCGCTGGCACTGGTGAACGCGCTCGACATCAAGGACGGGTTCGGCTTCTCCGCCGGGTTGTTCGACTACGTGCTGAACTTCAACATCGCCACCGATCCGCTCTGGTTGATCGTGATCGGGCTGGGGTACGCCGTCGTGTACTACTTCGGGTTCCGCTTCGTGATCCGGACGTGGAACCTGCGGACGCCGGGCCGCGAGGAGGAGGGCGAGGAGTCGCTGGTCACCGCGGACACGAGCGCCTAGTGCTGGTCGCTGCCGATCGCATCGTCACCCCGGCGCGGGTCCTCGCGCCGGGGTGGCTGCTCGTCGAGGGCGCCCGGGTCGCGGAGGTCGGGTCGGGTGATCCCCCTCGGCCACCCGACGTCGCACTCCCCGGAGCGACCGTCGTGCCGGGGTTCGTCGACGTGCACACCCACGGCGGCGGCGGGGCGTCCTTCGACGGCGGCGACGCCGACGCGGTGGCGACCGGCGTACGCACTCACCTGGCGCACGGCACCACCTCGACGGTCGCCAGCCTGGTCAGCGCGTCCCCCGAGGCCCTGCTCGGCGCGGTCCGGCGCCTGGCCGACCTCGCCGACGACGGCCTGCTGGCCGGCATCCACCTCGAGGGGCCGTGGCTGAGCGCCCGGCGGGCCGGCGCCCACGACCCGCGGGTGCTCCGCGATCCCGAGCCCGCGGAGATCGACGCGTTGCTCGATGCGGGTCGCGGCCACGTCCGGATGGTCACGCTGGCCCCGGAGCGCGCCGGCGGGCTCGAGGCGGTCCGGCGACTGGTCCGGGCCGGGGTGGCGGTCGCGATCGGGCACACGGAGGCGACGTACGACGAGACCCGTGCGGCGCTGGAGGCGGGAGCGAGCGTCGCGACCCACCTGTTCAACGCGATGCCCGCCCTGCACCACCGGGCCCCGGGCCCGGTGGCGGCGCTGCTCGAGCACCCGGATGCCTACGTCGAGCTGGTCGCCGACGGCGTGC
>NZ_DASWVI010000003.1:0-2813 GCF_036401255.1 Nocardioides sp.
GCGGCCCTGGCCGCCGCGCACGGCGTGGACGTCTCGGGCCACTGCGCGCCGTACCTCACCGCCCCGGTTGCGGCCGTCACACCGCGGCTGCGGCACGTGGAGTGGTTCCACGACCACGTCCGGATCGTGCGCGAGCTGGTCGAGGGCTACCGCGAGCCGCTCCACGGCGTGCTCCCTCCCGCGGACGGCCCCGGACACGGCCTGGCGCTGCGCGCCGAGGCCGCCGAGAGATACCGGGTCGCCTGACCCGGGGAAGGAGCAGCACCGCATGCGAGCACTGACCGTGCGACCCGGGACGGCCGGGACGCTGGCCGTCCAGGACGTCCCCGACCCCGAGCCCGGGGCGGACGACCTGCTCGTCGAGGGCCTGGCGCTCGGCGTGTGCGGGACCGACAAGGAGATCGTCCGCGGCGACTACGGCTGGGCCCCGGACGGGCCGGACCGCGGAGACCGGCTGGTGCTCGGGCACGAGTCGCTGGGCCGTGTGGTCCGGGCGCCCGCGGACAGCGGCTTGGCCGCCGGCGACCTGGTCGCCGGCGTGGTCCGGCGCCCCGACCCGGTGCCGTGCGGGGCGTGCGCCCACGGCGAGTGGGACATGTGCCGCAACGGCCGCTACACCGAGCGCGGGATCAAGCAGCTCGACGGCTACGGCAGCGAGCGGTGGACGGTGCCCGCGCAGTACGCCGTGCGGGTGGCCGACCATCTCGGGATCGCCGGGGTGCTGACCGAGCCGACCAGTGTGGTCGCGAAGGCCTGGGAGCAGGTGGACCGGGTCGGTGAGCGAGCGTGGTTCGAGCCGCGGCGGGCTTTGGTGACGGGGGCGGGGCCGATCGGGCTGCTGGCCGCGATGATCGGCGTCCAGCGCGGGCTCGACGTGCACGTGCTGGACCTGGTGGCCGACGGTCCCAAGCCGGACCTGGTCCGCGACCTGGGGGCGACCTACCACCACAGCAGCATCGAGGAGATCGCGCGCACCGCCCGCCCGGACGTGGTGCTCGAGGCGACCGGGGTCGGCAAGCTGGTCTTCGACGCCATGGCGGCGACCACTCCGTACGGCGTGGTGTGCCTGACCGGGGTCTCCTCGACCGGCCGGCGGCAGACGATCGACGCGGGCGGGCTCAACCGCGACCTCGTGCTCGAGAACGACGTCGTCGTCGGGTCGGTGAACGCGAACCTGCGGCACTACCGCGCCGCGGCCGACGCGCTGGCCGCCGCGGACCTGCCGTGGCTGGAGCGGCTGATCACGAGACGGGTCCCGCTGGAGGAGGCCGCGGCCGCGTTCGAGGCCGGGCCCGAGGACGTGAAGGTCGTGATCGAGCTGGCCGGCTCCGGAGAACGGGCGGGCCGCGCGTGAGCAACCGGATCGAGGACTACGCGCTGATCGGTGACCTCCAGACCGGCGCCCTGGTGGGCCGGGACGGCTCGATCGACTGGCTGTGCCTGCCGCGCTTCGACTCCCCGGCGTGCTTCGCGGCGCTGCTGGACGACGAGAGCGCCGGGCACTGGCGGATCGCGCCCGCCGGCGCGACGACCGCGACGTCGCGGCGCTACCGGGAGCACACGCTGGTGCTGGAGACGACCTGGGAGACCGAGGACGGCACGATCCGGGTGGTCGACCTGATGCCCCCGCGCGGCGAGGCGCCCGACGTGGTCCGCATCGTCGAGGGCGTCGAGGGCCGGGTGCCGGTGGAGATGGTGCTCCGGCTGCGGTTCGACTACGGCCGGGTCCGTCCCTGGGTGCGGGTGCGGGACTCCGAGGTCTCGGCGGTCGCCGGCCCGGACGCGGTGTGGTTGAGCTCCTCGCTGCCGGTCACCGACGGCGACGACGCGATCCGGGCGGAGTTCACGCTCGGGGCCGGCGAGCGCGCCCGGTTCGTGCTCACCTACCAGGCCGGGCACCTGCCGCGTCCCGCCGAGGTCGATCCCGAGCAGGCACTGGCCGACACGACGTCGTACTGGACCGACTGGGTCGGCCAGGGCCGCTACGAGGGCCGGTGGGCCGAGGACGTCGAGCGCTCGCTGGTGCTGCTCAAGGCGCTCACCTACGCACCGACCGGCGGCATCGTCGCCGCCGCGACGACCTCGCTGCCCGAGGACGTCGGCGGGGTGCGCAACTGGGACTACCGCTACTGCTGGCTGCGCGACGCGACGTTCACCCTGCAGGCGCTGCTCGGCACCGGCTACACCGACGAGGCGCGGGCGTGGCGCGAGTGGCTGGTGCGGGCGGTCGCCGGCGACCCCGACAAGCTGCAGATCATGTACGGCCTCGACGGCACCCAGCGGCTGCCGGAGTCGACGCTGGACTGGCTCGACGGCTACGCCGGGTCGGCACCGGTGCGGGTCGGCAACGCCGCGGCCGGGCAGTTCCAGCTCGACGTGTGGGGCGAGGTCCTCGACGGCCTGCACCTGGCGCGCAACGCCGGCCTGGAGCTGACCGAGTCCGCCTGGGACGTGCAGCGCGCGCTCCTGGACTGGCTGGAGGGCAACTGGCAGCAACCGGACAACGGGCTGTGGGAGGTGCGCGGCGCGCAGCGGCAGTTCGTGCACTCGAAGGTGATGGCCTGGGTCGGCATCGACCGCGCGATCCGCACGGTCGGCCGGCTCGACCTCGAGGGCCCGGTCGAGCGCTGGCGGCGGCTGGCCGGCGAAATCCACGCCGAGGTGTGCGAGCACGGGTACGACGCGGACCGGCGTACGTTCACCCAGTTCTACGGCTCCGAGGGCCTGGACGCGGCGCTGCTCCTGCTGCCGCGTGTCGGGTTCCTGTCCTGGGACGACGAGCGGATCGTCGGCACGGTCGAGGCCGTCCAGCG
>NZ_DASWVI010000004.1:0-2958 GCF_036401255.1 Nocardioides sp.
GTCGAGCGTGGGCCGGTCGATGTCGACGCCGATCTGGACGGTGTGCGGGTCGGCGTACTCCAGTGTGGGCAGCGAGGCCGTGAACGGCCGGCCGGTGATCTCGACGACCTCCAGCGCCCGCACGATGCGGCGGCCGTTCTCGACCAGGATCCGGCTCGCCGCCTCCGGGTCGACGGCGCGCAGCCGGTCGTGGAGCGCGGCCGAGCCGACCGCGGCGAGCTCCGCCTCCAGTCGGGCGCGGACCGCGTCGTCGGTGCCGGGGAACTCGAAGCGGTCCAGGATCGCGCGGGTGTAGAGCGCCGACCCGCCGACCAGCACCGGGGTGCGGCCGCGGCCGCGGATGTCCGCGACCTCGGCGCGGGCCCAGCCCTGGAACTCCGCGACCGTGGCCGGGTCGCGCACCGTCAGCGTGTCCAGCAGGTGATGGGGGATCCCACGGCGCTCGGCGAGTGGCAGCTTCGCCGTACCGATGTCCATCCCGCGGTAGACCTGCATCGCGTCGGTGTTGACGATCTCGCCGCCGAGGCGCTCGGCCAGGTCGAGGGAGAGCCCGGTCTTGCCGGACGCCGTCGCCCCGACGACGGCGACCACCACGGGGATCGGCGCGCCGTTTGCGGTCGAGGGCATGTGGTTAGTGTGACAAGCATGAGCGAGCCCCACGACACGCCCCAGGACACGCCCCAGGGACCCGTCGACCCGCACGGCCCCGGCGGGGCGGACGCCCCGGCGCCGCCCGGTGGCCCGCAGCGCACCGACAGCCCCGACGGGCCCTACGGCGTCCCGCCGGGCGAGCACGACAGCGAGCTCCCCGACGCCGACGACGGCGAGGACCACTCCCCCGGACGGGCCGTGCAGGAGGAGAATGCAGGCACGTCGCTCGATGAGCCGTCCGACGGCTCGGGAGGTGAGTGAGATGAGCGAGTTCGACCTGACCGAGGACGTCGAGCCCGACGAGACCCCGGACGCCGAGGAGTACGAGGCCAACGAGCAGGAGGCGGTCTCCGAGGAGACCGGCACCGTCTACGACGGTCGCGGTGAACCGGCCGTGACCCCCCAGGACCTCGAGCGGGCCGACGAGGACGGGGACGACGAGGAGTGATCGACCCCGCCGTCGACCCCGCCGTCGACAGGTTCGTCGTCGTCCCGGCCGCGTACGTGTTCCTGCTCCGTGACGGGGTCGGTGGTCCGGAGGTGCTGCTCCAGCTGCGCACCAACACCGGCTACATGGACGACCACTGGGCCGCCGCGGCGGCCGGTCACGTCGAGAAGGGCGAGACGGCGTACGACGCCGCGCGCCGCGAGGCGCTCGAGGAGATCGGCGTGACCGACCTCGACCTGACGTTCGTGACCGCGATGCAGCGCACCCGCGGCGGCGAGCCGATCGACGAGCGCATCGACTTCTTCTTCACCGCCCGGTCCTGGGTGGGCGAGCCGCGCATCCTCGAGACCGCGAAGGCCGCCGAGCTGCGGTGGTATCCGCTCGATGCGCTGCCCGACCCGGTGGTGCCGCACGAGCTGGCCGTGTTGGAAGGGGTGCGAACGGGTACGTCGACGGCGTACTCGACGTTCGGATTCTGAGCAGGGGAGGGACCCATGGCATCCGATCTCGGCCCGATGCCCACGCCCAAGATCGAGCCCGGCGAGCCCAACCCGGGCGGCGTCGACGCGATCGAGGACGACACGGGCCCCCTGCTGATCCCCGACCTGACCCCGGAGGAGAACCCGGCCATCGAGGACCGGGCGCCCGACCCGCTCATCGACGAGGTGAGGGGGGCCGAGGACACCTCGACCCGTGCCACCCGGAGCGAGGGCGGGGAGCACGAGGGGTCCGACGACGACAAGGAGTCCCCCGCATGAGCGAGCACGACAAGCCGCAGCACCCCGAGCAGGGCGGCGCACCCGAGGACCAGGACATCGTGGAGGTCGTCCGCGGCTCCACGCCCAACTCCAGCGGGCCGGCGGGCGCCGCCGGCGAGATGGGGGTCAGCAGCGAGCGGGTCGGCCACGCCGGCCCCGGCCAGGAGGCGACCGACGGCGTGCGGGCAGTCGATCCGCACGCGTCGTACGCCGGCCCTGGCGACCCGCCCGAGCAGGCGCCGGGCAACCCCGAGTTCAACCCGACGGGACTGCCCCCCAAGGCCGGCTACTCCAGCAAGGACCCCCGCGACGACGACGAGGTCTGACCCGGCGGTTTCCCCACGCACCAGACGTATCTGCTCCCGACACCGCGGCGAGGGGACAGTTCTGTCAGGTGCGTGGGAGACCTAGCGGCAGGCGGGGGCGTCGGGCAGCGGAGCGGGTACGCCGACGGTCGGCATGCCCAACGTGACGCCGGCCGGGGCGGCGGGCGCCGCGTGCCGCGCCTCCCAGGCGTCTCCGGAGCGGGTACGACGCACCTCGACCACGGGCCCGTCGGCCACGAGGTGGTGCGGCGCCGCGTAGGTGATCTCGACCGTGGCCATGTCCCCGGGCCGCACCTCGACGCCCGCGGGCGGGGTGAAGTGCACCAGCCGGTTGTCCGGTCCGCGCCCGGAGAGCCGGTGGGTGGCGGCGTCCTTGCGCCCCTCCCCCTCGGCGACCATCAGCTCGACCCGGCGGCCGACCAGCCGCGTGTTCTCCTCCCACGCGATCTCGTTGACCAGCGCGACCAGCCGCTCGTAGCGGTCCTTGACCACCTCCGGGGCGACCTGGTCGGGTAGCGTCGCCGCCGGCGTGCCGGGACGCTTGGAGTACTGGAAGGTGAACGCGGCCGAGAACCGCGCCTCGCGCACGACGCGCAGGGTCTCGAGGAAGTCCTCCTCGGTCTCCCCGGGGAAACCCACGATGATGTCGGTGGTGATCGCGGCGTCGGGCATCGCGGCGCGGACGCGCTCGATGATGCCGAGGAACTTCGTGGACCGGTAGGACCGCCGCATGTCGCGCAGCACCTTGTCCGAGCCCGATTGCAGCGGCATGTGC
>NZ_DASWVI010000005.1:0-2154 GCF_036401255.1 Nocardioides sp.
CGGCAAGGAGTTCGAGCGGTTCCTCGCGGGGCTCGACCGGCCGGGCCCGGACACCGACCCCGGGCGCGACACCGACGAGCCGCAGGGCTGACCGGGTGCCGAGGAACGCCGACGAGCTCGTCGAGCTGCTCGACCTCGAGCACATCGACGACAACCTGTTCCGGGGGCAGCAGATGCCCTCCTCGCTGCCGCGGGTGTTCGGCGGCCAGGCCGCGGCGCAGGCCCTGGTGGCCGCGACCCGCACCGTGGACCCGGCGTACGTCGTGCACTCGCTGCACTCCTACTTCCTGCAACCCGGGGACACCCAGGCGCCGACGGTCTACGACGTCGAGAACCTCCGCGACGGCCGGTCGTTCGCGACCCGCCGGGTGCTCGCGCGCCAGCACGGGCGACCGATCTACGCGCTGACCGCCAACTTCCACCGGCCCGAGCCGGGCTACGAGCACCAGGACCGGATGCCCACGGTGATCCCACCCGAGGAGGCGATCGACGCGCGGGCCGCGGCCAAGGCGCTCGACCCGGGCCGGGACACCGCCGCGGACGCCGAGTGGGACGTCGTCGACTTCCGCTACGTCGGCTCCGACGGCGACGGGCTGCTCGAGCCGGATCCCGCGCACCCGGCCCGGCAACGGTTCTGGCTGCGGGTCTCCTCACGGCTGCCCGACGACCCCGCCCAGCACGTCGCGGCGTTCACCTACCTCTCCGACATGACGCTGATGGGGGCCGCGCTCGCGCCCCACGGGGTGCGGATCGGCGGTCCCGAGACGCTGGTGGCCTCGCTCGACCACGCGGTGTGGTTCCACCGGCCGTTCCGGGCCGACGAGTGGTGGCTCTACGACCAGGTCTCACCGTCCGCGTCCGGTGGGCGCGGGCTGGTGCTCGCCCGGGTGTTCACCCAGGACGGCACGCTCGTCGCGAGCGTCGCCCAGGAGGCGCTGATCCGACGGCGGGACCGGTCGTGACCGGCGCACCGCTGAGCCCGGCCGAGGAGCTGGTCGCGCTGCTCGACCTCGAGCGGATCGACGCCGACCTGTTCCGGGGTCGCCAGCCGGACTCCGCGCGGGCCCGGGTCTACGGCGGGCAGGTGGCCGCGCAGGCGCTGATCGCGGGCATCCGCACCGTGGACCCGGCGTACGCCGTCCACTCGCTGCACTCCTACTTCCTGCTGCCCGGCGACTACTCCGTGCCGATCGTCTACGACGTCGAGCGGATCCGCGACGGCCGGTCGTTCCAGACCCGGCGCGTGATCGCGCGCCAGCACGGGCGGCCGATCTACTTCCAGGCACTGGACTTCCAGCGCGCCGAGGACGGCTTCGAGCACCAGGATGCGATGCCGGAGGCGAAGCCGCCCGAGGACGGCATCGACCTGGTCGAGGTGATGCGCCGCGGCGGCAACGAGGAGGCCGAGGCGCTCGGCAAGGAGTGGGGCGCGATCGACGTGCGCTGGCTCGGCAACTCGCGGCACGGCCTCGAGCCCGACCCCGACCGGCCGTCGCAGGCGCGGATGTGGGTGCGGCTCAAGGAGGGGCTCGGCGACGACCCGGTCGTGCACCTCGCCGCGTTCACCTACGCCAGCGACGTGAGCCTGCTCGGCTCGACGCTCGCCGCCCACGGCGGCAACCCGGCGAAGACACAGATGGCCTCGCTGGACCACACGATCTGGTTCCACCGGCCGTTCCGGGCCGACGAGTGGTGGCTCTACGACCAGGCCTCGCCCGCCGCGATCGGCGCCCGCGGGCTGGCGTTCGGGCGGATCTTCACCCAGGACGGCACACTGGTCGCTACGGTCGCGCAGGAGGGGCTGATCCGCCCACGCACGGGCTAGCGGGCGGTGGCGCTCCCGGCCAGGTGCGGCGCCCCGGTCGAGGGCGAGCTGAGCGAGAACGCGTAGCCCGCACCACCGTCGGACGCCGTGAGCCGGCGCGAGCCGAAGGCCACCGTGCCGGGCAGCAGGATCGGCTTCTTGAACGCCACGGCCACCGTCACCTCGCCCGGCAGCCGGTTCTCGAGCGCGCCGACGCACCGCGCCATCGACCACATGCCGTGGGCGATCTGGCGGGGGAACCCGAACGCCTTCGCGGTCAGCCCGTAGAGGTGGATCGGGTTGTGGTCGCCGGACACGGACGCGTAGCGGCGGCCCAGGTCGCCGGGCAG
>NZ_DASWVI010000006.1:0-23726 GCF_036401255.1 Nocardioides sp.
CGGTTCCTCGCCGAGCTGGACACCGACGGGGGAGGCTCGCCCGACCGGCGCGCCGTCGCGGCGCGGATCGGGCTGAACCCCTCGACGACCTCCGCCGACGACCTGGTCACCGAGCTCGTCAAGCGCGGGGTGCTGAGCTCGGGATAGGCCCAGGCCGCCGGTGGGGGAACCACCGTCCCGCCCCCTCGGAAGGTGGACGTCCCACCGCCGGCCGATCCTGGGGGCCGGAGCTCAGTCGATGCGGGCGATCGGCGTGCCCTGGGCGACGGTCGCCTCCTCCTCGCACAGCAGGTGCACGACGCCCGCGGCCGGGGCCGGGACCTCGGCGGCGACCTTGTCCACCTGGACCTCGGCGAGCAGCTGGTCGGCCGCCACCGTCTCCCCTTCGCGCACGAACCAGGTCGACACCACCCCTTCCGCGTCGGGCGACTCCTTCGACAGCGGCGGGAACACGACGTCGGTCACCCGGCCACCGTCCGTCGCACCGCGGCCTCGATCCGGTCCTGGCGCGGCAGCACGGCGTACTCCAGAGCATGGGCGTAGGGGATCGGTACGTCGGGCACGGCGACCCGCTCGGCCGGACGCTTCAGCAGCGTCGGGTCGTGCTCGGCGATCGTGGCGACCACCTCGCCCGACATCCCGAACGACAGGTAGTCCTCGTCGACCACGACCAGCCGACCCGTCTTGGCGACCGAGGCGAGGATCGCCTCCCGGTCCAGCGGCACCAGGCTGCGCAGATCGAGCACCTCGACGCCGATGCCCTCGCCGGCGAGCTTCTCCGCCACGTCGAGTGCGTGGTGGACCGACAGCGAGATCGTCACCACCGTGACGTCACCGCCCTCGCGGACCACGTTCGCCTTGCCGATCGGCGTCTCGTAGTCGCCCTCGGGGACCGCGTCGTTCGACCGCGGGTTCTTCGCCATCCAGGGCAGCCCCATCACGCCCTTGTGGAAGACATAGACGACCGGGTTGTCGTCGCGGATCGCGGACGTCATCAGGCCCTTGGCGTCCGCCGGCGTGCTCGGCACCACGACCTTCATCCCGGGCAGGTGGGCGAACGTGCCCCACAGGCACTGGGAGTGCTGGGCGCCGTCGGAGTAGCCGCCGCCCGCCGCCATCGTGAGCACCATCGGCACCTTGACGTTGCCGCCGGACTCGAAGTGGATCTTCGCCATGTGGTTGTAGATCTGGTCGAGGCAGACGCCCATGAAGTCGGCGAACATCAGCTCGACGATCGGCCGCATGCCCTCCACGGCCGCGCCGATGCCGAGCCCGATGAAGGCCGTCTCGGAGATCGGGGTGTCGATGACGCGGTCCTTGCCGAACCGGTCGAGCAGCCCTCCGGTGGAGCCGAAGATGCCGCCGTAGGAGCCGACGTCCTCTCCCAGGTAGAACACCGACGGGTCGCGCTCCATCTCGAACGCGATGGCCTCGACGATCGCCTTGGAGGTGGTCAGCCGCCGCGACTGCGGGGTCGGGGTGGTCGGGGTCTCGGTGATGGTCATCGTGGTCTCCTCAGGCGAACACGTAGGAGGTGGCCGACGCGGCGTCCGGCACGGGACTGTTCTTGGCGAACGCGATCGCGTCCTCGGTGCGCTCGCTGGCAGCGCTCCTGATCCGCGCCACGGCGTCGTCGTCGAGTACGCCTGCCTCGCGCAGCAGCGTCTCGTAGCGCGGGATCGGGTCGTGGCTCGGCGCGTCCGCGAGGTCGAGCCGGTAGCCCTGGGCGTCGCCCTCGAAGTGTCCCCACAGCCGCAGGGTGTGCACCTCGATCAGCGAGGGCCCCTCGCCGGCCCGGGCCCGCGCGACCGCCCGGCGCGCAGCGTCGTAGACGCCCTCGACGTCGTTGCTCTCGATGCGCTCTCCCGGGATGCCGTACGCCACGGCGCGGTCGGCGTTCGAGGCGACGGAGGTCGACGCGGTCCGCGGCACGGAGATGCCCCAGTCGTTGTCCTCGACGACGAACACCACCGGCAGCGACCAGCGCGCAGCGAGGTTCAGCGACTCGTGGAAGGCGCCCTGGTTGGCCGCGCCCTCGCCGGTCACGGCCACCGCGATCCGATCGGTGCCCTGGCGGTGGAACGCGAACGCCTGGCCGAGGGCCGGCGGGTAGCCCTCGGCGATGATGCCCGAGCAGGAGAAGTGCGTGTCCGGGTCGAACAGGTGCATGTGCCCGCCGCGCCCACGGCCGAGGCCGTCCTCGCGGCCGAAGATCTCCGCGGTCATCCGCCGCAGGTCCACCCCGTGCGCGACCGCGAAGTGGTGCGGACGGTGGGTGGCGGTGACGGCGTCGTCGGTGGTCAGGTGGGCGCACACCCCGGCGGCGACCGGCTCCTGACCGGCCGACAGGTGCATCTCGCCGGGGATCAGCCCCTTGCCGATGTCGAAGCCGGGGCCCTTGTCCGCGTGGTACTCACGCAGGATCGCCTCTTCGTAGGTGCGCGAGAGCACCATCGTCTCGTAGAGGCCGAGTCGCACGGCCGCGTCGAGGCCGGGAGCGCCGGCCTGCTGGGGGTTCGCGGCCTGGGCCGCTGCCTGAGTGGTCATGGTGTCCTCCGCAGGTGGGGTGCCTGCTTCGGAACGTAGACCCGCTCCCGGGAGCCAGCCAGGGCCAGAGTTTCAGATGGTGATAGAGGGTCCCGTGGAGGTCTGGGGGCCGGCGTACGCGATCAGGCGCGCGGCCCGCCGGATCGCGTCGCGCCGCTCCATGATCCGCGGCAGGGCCCGGGTCGGCACCGAGACGGCGACGGCCGCGGCGAACGCGGTCGACGGCACGGGGACCGCCAGGCACGCGGTGCCCACGGCATACTCCTCGCGGTCGACGGCGAGCTCGCCGGACTCGCTGAGCTCGCGCAGCAGCGTCCGAGTGCTGGTGACCGTGTGCTGGGTGAGGTCGGCCAGGTCGTGGGTCGAGAGGTAGTCGCGCCGGGTGGGCTCGGGCAGCGTCGAGAGCACCGCCTTGCCCAGCGCGGTGGCGTGGGCGGCGTCGTGGAAGCCGACCCACAGGTCGACCCGCGGTGCGGTGCGGCTGTCGGCGACGTCGGCGAGGCGGATCTCCCCACCGTCGAGGACCGAGAGGTACGCCGCCGCGTTGAGCTCGTCGCGCAGGTGCTCGAGCACCTGATGGGTGTGGCTGGGCCGCAGCGCCGCCGACCCGGCCAGCGTCATCGCCCGGTCGCCGAGCACGTAGCCCTCGGGCTCGCGGGCGAGGTAGCCCTCGTGGACCAGCGTGCGGAGCAGATGGTAGGTCGTGGGCAGCGGCATCCGGGTCTGCCGGGCCAGGGACTTCGCAGTCATCGGGCGCGCGGACGCCCCCACCGCGTCGAGCAGGTGCAGCGCTCGGCTCACGGACTGGATCAAGGTGCCGGACGTGGTCACGGGTCCTCCCGGCGTGCTGGCGGATCGGCCGTCCCCGTCCGTCCATTGAACCGCTTCGCGCGCCTCCGCGGGAGGGATCACCGTGCGGCAGTGACCCGGGCGTGCGGGGACGCGGGGCGCAGCACATCGCTGCGCGGGCGCAGGAACGGCCGCTCGAGCAGGCGATAGCTGAGCACGGTCGCGGCGACCGCGGCGGTCACCGCGAGCAGTCCGAGCACGGGCTTGGGGAGCGCGACGTCCTGGAGCAGCAGGAACGGCACGATGTGCCACAGGTAGAGGCTGTAGCTGTGCCGTCCGACCGCGGCCATCCAGCGGTGGCCGAGCAGCCGGTGCACGGGCCCCTCGGACGACGCGTAGCCGGTGTGGATCAGCACGACGGTGGCCAGGACGGCGACCGGCACGCCGACGTAGCGGTAGAGCAGGTCGTGGCCGTCGCGGCCGAGCACGGCGTACGCCGTCACCGCCGCGAGCGCGGCCCCGGCGGCGAGGGTGCCGTGGCGGGCCGGGCGGTCGGGGTATCCATGGGCGGCGAACCTCAGCGCGAGCGAGGCCCCGACCAGCAGCTCCGCCGAGCGCGCCGACGGTCCGAAGTAGAACACGAACGTGCCGAGCGGCAGCGAGAGGAGGTACGCCGCGGCCGCCAGCACCAGGCTCGCCCGAGCCAGCCGCATCGCCGGCCAGCCGCGGGCCCGGGCCAGCAGCACGCCGAGCGGCCAGAGCAGGTAGAAGTACCACTCGACCGCCAGCGACCAGGTCTGGCCGAACGGCTCCAGCCCGGGCAGCCACAGGCTGCCGTCCTGGCCGGCCGCCCACGCCGAGGATGCCTGGGTGAGCGCGAGCAGGCCGCGCGCGGCGACCTCGAGCGGCCCGTCGGGACCGTCGGACGAGCCGGGCAGCACGGCGTACAACACGACGCAGCCGGCGACCAGGCCGAGCAGGGCGGGGTAGAGCCGGGCCACGCGACGCCGCAGGAACGCCCCCCAGCCGCGGACCCAGCCGCCGGAGACCGGCGTACGCCACAGCATCGTCGTGATGATGAACCCGCTGAGCACGAAGAAGACGTCGACTCCCACCGAGCCGCCGTGGAAGAGCGGGACGTACCAGCTGAACCAGTGCAGCCCGAGCACGGCCGCGATCGCGACGGCGCGGATCCCGTCGAGGTAGTCGAACCGCCCCGATCCGGCCACGCGGCGTCCCCCTGTCTCTCGGCCCCGAGACATCGGTGTTTAACGACCCGGGCCGGCGGCGGTTATGGCGGGCGTCGCGGCGGTCCGGACCAGCGGTGTCTCGGTGGCCGACGACGTCACGACCGGGGCACTGACCCGTCTAGTCTCGTGGCCATGCGGACTAGACCAGCGCCCACCGTCCTCGCCGGGACGGTCGTCGGCGCGCTCGCCGCGGCCCTGCTCGCCCTCGTCCCCGCCCCGGCGACAGCGCACCCGGCGGACGGGTCGCGGGCACCGGATCGGACCGCCCCGGCCCGGGCGACCGCGCCGCTCGCCGCGGTGCCGTCCGACTCGATCGTCGACAGCTACGGCGTGGGCATCCACCTGAACTTCCTGGACACCCCCTACGCGGACTACGGCGCGGTCGCGCGGGCGTTGGCCGACCTCGGCGTACGGCACGTCCGCGACGACCTCTTCCTCGGCGCCCCGCGGCAGTACGACGCGATCAGGACCGTCGCCCGCGACGCCGGGGTCCGGTTCGACCTGATCATGGGCCGACCGGATCGCCCCGGCACGCCCGAGGACTTCGTGCGCACCGTCGCCGACCGGCTGCCCGCCGGTGCGGTCGAGAGCCTCGAGGGCATCAACGAGTGGGACCACTTCGGCAGCGGCACCGACTGGGTGACCGCGCTGACCACCTGGCAGCAACGGCTCTACACCGCTGCGAAGGCCGAGCCCGCGACCAAGGACCTCCCCGTGCTCGCGCCCGCCCTGGCGTTCCGGCGCAACTACAGCCAGACCGGCGACCTGACGCCGTACGCCGACGAGGCCAACGCCCACATCTACCCGGGCGGCTTCCCGCCGTCCAACCAGATCAGCCAGATCACCCAGGCCGTCCTGCAGACCGTGCGCAGCAAGCCCCTCGTCACCACCGAGGCCGGCTATCACAACGCGATGAACACCACGAACGGCCACCTGCCCGTCCCCGAGGACGTCGCCGGCGTCTACCTGCCGCGACTGCTGCTCGAGCACGTGCTGCGCGGGGAGAAGCGGGTCTACAGCTACGAGCTGATCGACGAGTTCGACGACCCCGGGCTCGTCGACCCGGAGTCCCACTTCGGGCTGCTGCGGCGCGACTGGTCGCCCAAGCCGGCGTACGCCGCGATGCAGAACCTCCTCGGCCTGCTCGCCGACCCCGGCCGGTCGTTCGTTCCCGAGTCCCTCGCGCTGACCGCCGACGGGCTGCCCGGCGACGCGCGGTACCTGCTCACCCAGCAGCGCGACGGCCGCTTCGTCCTGCTCCTGTGGCGCGACGTCTCCGTCTGGGACCCGGTCAACCGGCAACCGCTGGAGGTCACGCCCGCCGACGTCACGCTGCGGCTCGACGACGCCCACCGGCTGCGCGCCTACCGGCCCACCGACGGCGCGGAGCCGGTCGCCGACGTCACCGGCACCAGCCTCCCGATCCGGCTCGACGGCCAGGTCACCGCCGTCACGATCGACCCGGTCGTGCCCGCCGAGGTGCCGGGCCGGCCCCGCGTCGTCGCGGCCCGGCCCGGAGCGCACCGGGTCACGCTCACCTGGCGGCCGGCCGCCGCGCACGGCAGCCCGGTGACCGCCTACCGGCTGCGCGCCGCGGGCCGACGCATCACGGTCGGGGCCGACGAGGTGCGCGCGACGATCCTGCGGCTCCCCGCCGACCGCCGGCTGCGGGTCGTGATCCGGGCCCGCAACGACGTCGGCTGGGGTCCGGCCGCCCGATCGGCGTACGTCGTCACCCGCTGAGACGCATCGCCATCGACCGGTGTGTCGCGCCCGCTCGTCGGGCACAGTGAGCACATGACGACCACCCAGGATCGACCGAGGACGGCGCCCGGCGGGCTCACGCCCGACCAGGTCGAGCTGCTGGGCAAGGAGCTCGACGCGATCCGACAAGACGTGCTCGACAGCCGCGGCGCCCGCGACGCGGCGTACATCCGCCGGGTCGTGCAGGTGCAACGCGCCCTCGAGCTGGGCAGCCGGGCGGTGCTGCTGCTGCGCAGCCGCCGGCCCGCCGCGTGGGTCGTCGGCACCGCCGGCCTGGCGATCGCCAAGATCCTCGACAACATGGAGATCGGCCACAACGTCCTGCACGGTCAGTGGGACTGGATGCGCGACCCCAAGATCCACTCGAGCACCTGGGAGTGGGACCACGTCTCGCCCGCGGCGCAGTGGAAGCGCGCCCACAACGAGACCCACCACACCTACACGAACATCCTCGGCATGGACAACGACCTCGGCTACGGCATCATGCGGGTCGACGAGGCGCAGGAGTGGAAGCCGCGCTACCTGGTGCAGCCGGCATGGAACTTCGTCACCGCGTGCATCTTCGAGTACGGCATCGCGATGTTCGACCTCGACCTCGGCGACCACATCCGCGACAAGCGGAACATGACGCCGGAGAAGAAGGCCGAGGTCAAGGTGACCCTCGCCAAGGCCGGCCGCCAGCTGACCAAGGACTTCGTGCTCTACCCGGCCCTCTCGGGCCGCGGCTGGCGAGCGACGCTCGCGGCCGACGCGACCGCCAACCTGGTGCGCAACCTGTGGAGCCACTCGGTGATCATGTGCGGCCACTTCCCCGAGGGCGTGGAGACCTTCGAGCAGGCCGAGCTGGACGAGAACGAGTCGCGCGGCCACTGGTACCTGCGCCAGATGCTCGGCTCGGCCAACATCTCCGGATCCCGGCTGCTGCACCTGATGACCGGCAACCTGTCGCACCAGATCGAGCACCACATCTTCCCGGACCTGCCCAGCAACCGGTACGCCGAGATCGCGCCCCGGGTGCGCGAGGTGTTCGCGCGGTTCGACCTCGCCTACAACGCCCGCCCGATGGTCCGGCAGGTCGCCAGCGCCTGGCACAAGGTGATCCGGCTCTCGCTGCCCAACGGCTGGCTCGCCGAGACCAACCGGCGCAACCTGGTGCCTCAGCTCAGGCGGCTCGCGGTCCGTCCCGCCTGATCCGACGCCGACGGCTGGTCCGGCTCGTCCGGCTGGTCGTCGGCCCCGCCGGATCCGTCCGGGTCCGCGGGGTCCGACGTGGGCTCGGCTGAGTCGTCCGGGTCGTCGGGCTGGCTGGTCGGGTCCTCGCCGGTGTCGTCGCCCGTGTCGCTGCTCGCGTCGTGGTCGGGCTCGTCCGCGCCGTCGTCGGCCGGGTCGTCGGCCGGGTCGTCGGCCGGGTCCCCGTGGTCGGTGTCGCCGGCGCCGTGGGCGTCGTCGGCGTCGTCGGCGTCGTCGGCGTCGTCGTCCCCGGCGCTCCCGGCGGAGCTGCCGGGGCCCGGCTGGCCCGGCGTACCGCTGGACGTGCCGGAGGGTGCTCCCGCGGGCACCACGGGGGTTGATGTGCCCGCGGGAGCGTCTGTGGGGTCCTCCGTCGTGCCGGCCCCGTCGGAGGGCGTGTCGGGGGCGGGGGACCTGTCGAGGGGCGCCGGAGGTCGCTGCTCCGACCCGTCGCCCGGGAGCAGGCCCTGGTGGTGGGCGATGCCGAGGCCGGTCGCGGTGGCCGCCGCGGCGCCGAGGCCGATCGCGACCTGGGCACCGAGGCCGAGCCCGGCGACCGCCTGCAGGGCTCGGCGCCACCACGCGGTGGCGGCGGCCGGTGCGGCGGCGTGGGTGCCGGGTGCGAGCCACGCCTGGAGCGCCGCCGACGGGGGAGGGGGCGGCGTGGCCGCGAGGACGGCGCGGTGCCCGGCCAGTGCGTCGGCCAGGGGGCGCAGGTCGTTGGGCAGCAGCACGTCACCGCCGCGGGCGCGGGCGATGATCGCCTCGGCCTGGGTGCCGGTCAGGAGCGTGCTCATGGTGTCGCCTTGCTGTCGAGTGGGGGAATGTCGGTCTGTTCGCCGGCCAGGGAGCGGCGCAGGGAGTCCAGGGCCCGGCGCTGCAGGGACTTCACGGTGCCGACCCGCTTGCCCATCACCTGGGCGGTCTGCTCGAGGGAGAGGTCGGCCAGCAGCCGCAGCGTCACGACCTCCCGCTGCTCGGGGGTGAGCCGGTCCAGGTGCCGGGCGAGGTCCGTGGCCGCGGCTCGGGCGAGCACGTCCTCCTCGACGCTGCGCACGGTGCGCGTGTCGTCCTCGGCCGCCCACGAGGCGACCGGGACCCGCCGCGACCGGCGACGCTGCTCGTCGACGACCCGGCGCCGCGCGATCGTGAGCAGGAGCGCGACGAATCCCGCCTCGTCCCCCTCGAAGCGACCGATGCTCTCGAACGCTGCCACGAACACGTCGCTGGTGATCTCCTCCACGTCGATGCCGCCTCGGCCCCGCACGAACGCCGCCACCCTGGCGGCATGACGCGACCACAGCTCGGCGAAGGCCGTGCCCTCGCCGAGCCGCGCGTCATGCAGCAGGTCCTGGAAGTCCACGACGTCTCATTGTGCGTCCGGTCGGCCCCCGGGTGGGGCCGCCGTGGCGCCGGGACCGGCTGCGGGTTCAGCCAACCGCGTACCAGACGACCCGGCTGCCGGAGGCCGCCCGGTCGCCGGTGTCCCCACCGTTGTCGCTGCCGTTGTCGTCGTCGTCCTCGCCGTCGTCGGACGTCGAGCACCGGTCGTCGGAGACGTCGTCGTCATCCTCCTCGTCCACACCGTCCCCGTCGGCGTCCTCGTCGCCGTCGTTCACGCCGTCGTCGTCGCTGTCCGCGTCCTCCGGGTCGGTGCCGTTCTCGTTCTCGTCCTCGTCGTCGACCCCGTCGGAGTCGACGTCCTCGTCGTCGGCGGCGCAGGGCTCGGTCGCGTCGTCCTCGTCCTCGTTGTCGACGCCGTCGTGGTCGGCGTCCTCATCGCCGTCGAGCACCCCGTCGTCGTCGGTGTCCGCGTCCCGCGGGTCGGTGCTCGCGGTGCCGTCGGCGACCTCGTCGCCGTCGTCGTCACCGTCGCCGTCGGTGTCCTGGGCCTGCGGGTCGAGGTGGCGGCGGAACTCGCCGATGTTGCGCAGGCCGTCCTTGTCGGCGTCGCCGCGGGCGTTGGCGCGGTGCGGGTTGAGGTGGTGGGCGATCTCCCAGCGGTTCGGCATCCCGTCGCCGTCGCTGTCACGGGCCGTCTGGGCGGCGCTGGGGCTGCCGAGCGCGACCGGTGCCGCGATCGCGGCCAGTCCGGCGGCCACCGCCGCGACGCCCCGTCGGATCGAGGCGGGGCGCAGGGACCCGGGCCGGTGCTCGAAGTAGGTGCTCACGATGCGGTTCCTCCTGGTCGACGCTGCGGGCCAGCGCACTCAGGGGGAAGATCGTCCGATCCGGGCGCGGGGATACGGGTTGTGAGAAAGATTTCGCGATGAGCGCGACGGGAGGGGGTACTGCCGGGCGTGACCGCCGACCTCGTCTACGTCGTGGCCGGGGGCAGCCTGCTGCTCGCGATCGTGCTGCCGGAGCTGCTCGACCGGTGGGCGATCTCTGCCCCGATGGTGCTGGTCGCGGTCGGGTTCGGCCTGGGCCTGACGCCGCTGCCCGACGGGATGCCGCTGGACCCGCAGGCCAACCGCGCCACGATCGAGCACGTCACCGAGCTCGTCGTCCTCGTCGCGCTGATGGGTGTCGGGCTCGCGATCGACCGGCCGCTGCAGCCGCGCAGCCTCCGGTCCTGGCGACGGTGGGGGACGACGTGGCGGCTGCTCGCGATCACGATGCCGCTGAGCATCGGCGCCATGGCGCTGCTCGCGTGGGGGGCCGGCGTGGCGCCGGCGGCCGCGCTGCTCCTCGGTGCCGTGCTCGCCCCGACCGACCCGGTGCTGGCCTCCGACGTCCAGGTCGCGGGGCCGCAGACCGGCGACCACGAGGTCGACGAGTCCGACGAGCTGCGCTTCACCCTCACCTCCGAGGCCGGCCTCAACGACGGCCTCGCGTTCCCTTTCGTGTACGCCGCGATCCTGCTCGCCACCGAGGGTGCGGTGTCCGGGTGGGCGCTGGAGTGGGTCGGGTTCTACCTGGTCGGCAAGGTCCTCATCGGGGTGGTCGCCGGCCTGGTGGTGGGCCGGGCGCTGGCCGCGATCGCGTTCCGGTCGGCCAGCCGGTCGCTGCGCGTGGCCGAGCGCGGCGAGTCGCTGCTGGCACTCGCGGCGCTGGTCTCGGCGTACGGCGTCGGCGAGGTCGCGGGCGGCTATGGGTTCTTGTCGGTGTTCGTCTGCGCCATGACGTTCCGCTCCGCGGAGCGCTCGCACGACTACCACGCGGCCATGCACGAGGTCGCCGAGCGGCTCGAGCGGCTGCTCACGCTGTTCGTGCTGCTGGTCCTCGGCATCGCGCTGAGCCGGGGCCTGCTCGGCGGGCTCGACTGGCGGGGTGTGACGCTCGGACTGGCGCTGCTGCTGGTGGTGCGCCCGGCGGCCGGCCTCCTCGGCCTGGCGCCGTTCGCCCGGCACGAGTCGCCGCCGCTGACCCGCGGCCAGCGCTGGGCCGCGGCGTTCTTCGGCGTGCGTGGCATCGGGTCGATCTACTACCTCGCCTACGCGGCCGGACAGGCCGACGAGCTCGGCACGGACTGGCTGTGGTCGACGGTGTCGTTCACCGTGGTCGCGTCGGTGCTGCTGCACGGCGTGCTGGCCTCGCCGGTGATGCGCCGCGTGGGTGAACCGACCGGCGAGGGACGCCCGTAGCCTGGACCGGTCATGCTCTGCACCCACTTCGACGCCGGCCGCTGCCGGTCCTGCGCCTGGCTCGGCACGCCGTACGCCGCGCAGCTGGCCGACAAGCAGCGTGCGGTCGAGGAGCTGCTCGCCCGGCACCGGGTCGGGACCTGGCTGCCGCCGGTCGCCAGCGCCCAGCTCGGCGTGCGCAACAAGGCCAAGATGGTGGTCACCGGCACCGCCGACGACCCGACGCTCGGCATCCTCGACCCGGTGGGCGCCGGAGTGGACCTGCGCGACTGCCCCCTGCACACGCCCGGCATCCGCGCCGCGCTGCCGGTGCTCGCCGCGTTCGTCACCCGGGCCCGGCTCGCGCCCTACGACCTCGCGACCCGCCGCGGCGAGCTGAAGTACCTGCTGGTCACCGAGTCGCCCGACGGCGAGCTGATGGTGCGGTTCGTGCTGCGCTCCCAGGAGCCGGTCGCCCGGATCCGCAAGCACCTGCCGGCGCTGCTTGTCGAGCGGCCCGAGCTGGCCGTCGTGAGCGTCAACCTCCAGCCCGAGCACAAGGCCGTGCTCGAGGGGGAGCGCGAGATCGTGCTCACCGACCAGGAGTCGCTGCGGATGCGGCTCGACGGGCTCGACCTGCACCTGCGCCCGCAGAGCTTCTTCCAGACCAACACCGCGATGGCGACCGAGCTCTACCGCCTGGCCCGGGCGTGGGCGGCGGAGGTCGCGCCGCGGACCGTGTGGGACCTCTACAGCGGGGTCGGCGGGTTCGCGCTCAGCCTCGCCGCGCCCGATCGCGACGTGGTCGGCATCGAGATCAGCGCGGAGGCGGTCACCAGCGCCGAGCAGACCCGCGCGGAGGCCGGCCTGCCCGGGGTGCGCTTCGAGGCGGGTGACGCGACGGCGTACGCACTGGGGCAGACGCCGGGCCACGGCTCGCCGCCGGACCTCGTGGTGGTGAACCCGCCGCGGCGCGGCATCGGCCCCGAGCTCGCCCGCTGGCTGGAGTCCTCGGGCGTGCGGCACGTGCTCTACTCCAGCTGCAACGCCGCGACGCTGGCCCGCGACCTCGACACGATGCCCGGGCTGCGGCCGGCTCGCGTGCGGCTGCTCGACATGTTCCCCAACACCGCGCACTACGAGGTGCTCGCGCTGCTGGAGCGCACGTGAGCGGGCCGCGCGAGCGGCTCGAGGAGGAGCGGCGGCGTACGACGGCGCGGCTGACGGCCCTGCGCGGCGACCACCGCGGCTTCTTCGACGCCTCCCGCGACACCAACGCCGACGACGAGCACGACCCCGAGGGCGCGACGATCGCGTTCGAGCGCGAGCAGGTCGCGGCACTCGTGCGCCAGGCCGAGGAGCACCTCGAGCAGGTGGCGGCCGCGCTCGCCCGCCTCGACGAGGGCAGCTACGGGCGCTGCGCCGTCTGCGGGCGGCAGATCCCGCCCGAACGGCTCGAGGTGCGGCCCACCGCGACGACGTGTGTCGCCTGCGCCTGAGCTGCTTCGGGCCTACTTGGGGGGCAGCGTGCGGGCGTAGCCCGCGCCGATCTCCGCCCACCGCTCCAGTGCCGCGTCGTCGGTCACGCCGGCCGGCTCGACCCGCAGCCAGCCGGTCATCTCGCGATCACGCATCACGAACGGAGACGTGTGCGGCTCGGCGAGCAGCGCCTCACCACGTTCGGGGTCGCACCGCAGCAGCAGCCCGCCCTGGCTGCTGGCGGCGACCGCCATGTTGCCGTGGACCAGGAACGCCAGGCCGCCGAACATCTTGCGCTCGGTGAGGCCCGGCTCGCCGGTGAGGAGCTCGCGGAGCCGGTCGGCGAGATCGACGTCGTAAGTCATGGACCAAATCCTCGTGTGTTTTCCGATGGGACGTGGGCAGACTGGCGGTATGCGAGCCGTACGAGCCCTTCCCCTTCTCGCCGCTCTCACGCTGGCCGCGACGCTCGTCGCGCCGGCCCTCGCGGCAGTGCCGACCGAACGGATCATCACCGACCCCCGCGAGCCCGGCAAGGCCTACGACGTCTTGTCGGTCACCATGACCTCCGCGCCGACCGCGGACGGCCAGGCGAAGGTGGTCATCAAGCACGCCCGCAAGGTCGACGTCGGCGACTCCATCGACCTCTGGGTCGACACCGACGACGACCGGGTGCCGAACCTGTTCATCACCGGCGCCTCGTTCTCCGAGTACGCCGTCTACAAGACCCGTTCGTGGGATCACCACGGCCGCGAGATCACCGACCGCGGCTGTGCGTCGCTGAAGATGGCCGAGCGCCGGTCCGTGGTGCGCTTCGACCCCAGTTGCCTGACGCCGTCCGAGCGGTTCGCCGTCTCGGTGCGCTCCTACCAGATGGGCGCCCCGGCGCGCACCGACGACTACGTGCCGGCCAAGCACCGGCTGTCGAAGAAGGTGCTGTCCTACCTGCCCGCGTGAGTCCCGCGACGGCGTGCCAGACTCGCGGACATGGAGCAGCGCACCCTCGGCCGGACCGGGCGTCCGGTGTCCATCGTCGGTCTCGGCACCTGGCAGCTCGGCGCCGACTGGGGTGATGTCTCCGAGGACGACGCCCTCGCCGTCCTGGCCGCCTCGGTCGAGGCGGGCGTCACGTTCTTCGACACCGCCGACGTGTACGGCGACGGTCGCAGCGAGCAGGTGATCGGGCGGTTCCTGCGCGAGCACCCCTCGATCGTGGTCGCCACGAAGATGGGCCGCCGGATGGACCAGGTGCCCGAGAACTACACGCTGGAGAACTTCCGCGCCTGGACCGACCGGTCCCGGCGCAACCTCGGCGTCGACACCCTCGACCTGGTCCAGCTGCACTGCCCACCGAGCGCGGTCATCGACGCGGACGCGACGTACGACGCCCTCGACACGCTGGTCGCCGACGGCGCGATCGCGGCGTACGGCGTGAGCGTGGAGACCGTCGACCAGGCGCTCTCGGCGATCGCCCGGCCGCACGTGGCCTCGATCCAGATCATCCTCAACGCGTTCCGGCTCAAGCCGCTCGACCGGGTGCTGCCGGCGGCGGCCGAGGCGGGCGTCGGGATCATCGCCCGGGTGCCGCTGGCCTCGGGCCTGCTGTCGGGGCGCTACGACGAGCACACGACGTTCGCGCCCGACGACCACCGCACCTACAACCGTGACGGCAGCGCCTTCGACGTCGGGGAGACGTTCTCGGGCGTGGACTTCGAGTCCGGGGTGCGGGCGGCCCAGGAGTTCAGCGCGCTGGTCCGCGACCTGGACCTGACGCCCGCGCAGGCGGCGCTCGCGTGGGTCGTCCAGCAGCCCGGTGTCAGCACGGTGATCCCGGGTGCCCGCAACGCCGAGCAGGCCCGGGCCAACGCCGCGGCGGGGTTGGCCGGTCCGCTCCCGCAGGCCGTCCTGGAGGGCGTGACCCGGATCTACGACACCTACTTCCGCGAGGCCATCCACGGCCGCTGGTGACGCGGGACCGACCCCGGGGCCGGTGTTCCGACGGTGTGGTTGCGGTCGGCGCGGAGGCTGCGGGCCCCGGGGCTTCGGGCGGGTCAGGCCTGGGGCTTGCCCTGCTCGAGGGCGTCGGCGAACTCGCAGAACGCGTCGTAGGCGCGCGGGCCGTAGATCGTGGCCGGGCCGCCCTTCATCAAGAACGTGACACCGATGGCCTCGGCAGCCTCCTGCCGGGTCGCGCCGGCCCGGGCGGCGGCCTGGGCGTGGGAGGCGATGCAGCCGTCGCAACCCTCCACGACGCCGATCGCCACGGCGATCAGCTCCTTCATGCGGGTGTCGAGCGCGCCCGCGGCGAACGCGGCGCGGTGCAGCTCGCCGAAGCCCTTGTAGACGTCGGGCACGGCGTGGCGCAGCTGGCGGTGGAGCGGGGAGAGGGCGTCCAGCACGTCCTTGCCGTGGACGTGCTCGGTCGTGGTCGTCGTCATGCGCCGATCGTATACCCCCCGGGGTATATGGCCGAATCGTCGCGGAGGGTCGATCCGGGCTCGCTGGTCGGGCGGCGAAGGCCCTGCCCGGGTGGCGTGCGGGAAACTGGCGCCGACTCGGCATCGTCCCGCGGGAAACTGGCGCCGACTCGGCAGTGCTGCGTGGGGACGGAGGGGGTCAGCCGAGCAGCTTGCGCAGGCGGGCGTGGCGCTGGTGCCGGCGCTGGCGGCGGGTCAGGTCCGCGCGCGGGCCGGCGTAGGCGCGTCCGACCTCGTCGGTGCGCAGGTGGGTGAGCAGCAGGACGGCGGTGGGGTCCGGGATGGTGATCGAGCCGATCATCGGGCTCTCCTTCGAGGCGGTGGGTTCGAGGTGGTGGGCGATGCGTCGGGCGGTGTCCTCACCGTGCCTGTCTGAGGTGGGTGGCCACATCGGGCGTTCGCCGTACCGTGAGGGAAGGGGTACCTCAGGCGCCGCTGCTCGCGGTCGGAGACGAAGGACCCTTTTCATACCCGGTGGGGGTATGTTACGGTCGCGATGCAGTGATACCCCCTTGGGGTATCCAACACGACCTCAGGAGGAACACATGTCCACCACCCAGACCTACCGCGTCAGCGGGATGACCTGCGGCCACTGCGTCAGCGCCGTCACCCAGGAGGTCTCCGCGCTCGAGCCCGTGACGGACGTCCAGGTCGAGCTCGAGAGCGGCGACGTCACCGTCGAGTCCACCCGTCCGCTGACCCACGACGAGATCGCCGCCGCCATCGACGAGGCCGGCTACGAGCTCGTCTCCTGACGCCATGACCACCACGACGCCGACCACCCCCGGACCCGCTCCCGAGGCGCCGGGCGGGAGCACCGCCGACAGCAACGTCGAGAGCACCCTCGACATCGAGGGCATGACCTGCGCATCCTGCGTCGGTCGCGTGCAGAAGGCGCTCTCCCGGGTCGACGGCGTGGTGCTGGCCTCGGTCAACCTCGCCACCGAGACCGCCGCGGTCACCTACGACCCCACCGTCGTCGCGCCCGACGCGCTGACGGCGGCGGTCCAGAAGGCGGGGTACGCCGGCACCGTCCGCGCCGTCCCCGAGACGGCGGAGGTCCCGGAGGCGGTCGAGGCCAAGGATCCGGTCGCCGAGCTCGACGCGCGGCGCGACGTCGAGATCGCCCGGCTCGGTCGGCGGTGGCGGGTCGCCCTCGTGGTCGGCCTGGCGCTGATGGGAGTGATGTACCTCCCGCTGCACATCGACACGATGGACTGGCTGATGCCACTGCTGCTCGTGGTCGCGACGATCACCCAGTTCTGGGCCGGACGGGAGATCTACGAGCGGGCGTGGGCGAACACCAAGCACGGGACGTCGACCATGGACACGCTGGTGGCGCTCGGCACCGGCGTCGCCTACGGCTACAGCGCGTTCGTCACGCTCTGGCCGGGGCAGGCCGAGCGCTGGGGTCTGCCGCTGCACCTGTACTTCGAGACCGCGCTGATCGTGATGGCGCTGGTGCTGATGGGCCGATGGCTGGAGCTGAAGGCCAAGAAGCGCACCGCCGCGTCGATCAAGGCGCTCGTCGGACTCGCCCCCACCACCGCACGCGTGCTGCGTGACGGCGTGGAGGTCGACGTCCCGATCGCCCAGGTGCGGGTGGACGACCTCGTCCGCGTCCGGCCGGGAGAGAAGCTGCCGGTGGACGGGGTGGTCGCCGAGGGCCGCTCGGCGGTCGACGAGTCGATGCTGACCGGCGAGAGCGTCCCGGTCGAGAAGGTCGTCGGCGACCCGGTCATCGGGGCCACCGTCAACACCACCGGCACGCTCGTGGTGCGCACGACCGCCGTCGGAGCCGACAGCACCCTGGCCCAGATCGTGCGGCTCGTGGAGGAGGCGCAGGCCAGCGCGCCGCCCATGCAGCGGCTCGCCGACCGGGTCTCGGCGTGGTTCGTGCCCGGTGTGCTGGTGGTCGCCCTGCTGACCTTCCTCGGCTGGCTGCTGTTCGGCCCCGAGAACGACCGGCTGGTGCTCGCGATCGGTACGACGGTCGCGGTGCTGATCATCGCCTGCCCGTGCGCCCTCGGCCTGGCCACCCCGACCGCGGTGATGGTCGGCACCGGCAAGGCCGCCGAGATGGGCATCCTGGTCGGCGACGGGGCGGCGCTCGAGACCGCCCGCCGGCTCACCGCGGTCGTGCTCGACAAGACCGGCACGATCACCCGGGGGCGCCCCGACCTGACCGACGTCGTCACGACGCCCGGCTGGCAGCCCGACGACCTGTTGGCGCTCGTCGCCGCGGCCGAGGTCGGCAGCGAGCACCCCGTCGGCGAGGCCATCGTCCGGGGTGCGCAGGAGCGCGGCCTGACCCTGCCGGCGGTCACCCAGTTCGACTCGGTCCCCGGCCACGGTGTGGTCGCCCGGATCGACGGGCGCGCCGTGGTGGTCGGCAACGCCGCCCACCTCGCCGAGCACGGCGTCGACACCGGCCCGCTGGGCGGTGCCGGGGTGTTCGCCGCGGTCGACGGCGAGCTGGCCGGCCGGGTCGACGTCGCGGACACCGTCAAGGACACCTCGGCCGCCGCGGTCGCCGCCCTCGAGCGCCTTGGCCTCGAGGTGTGGATGGTCACCGGCGACAACGCCGAGACCGCGCGCGCAGTGGCCGCCCAGGTGGGCATCGAGCACGTGATGGCCGACGTACGCCCCGCCGACAAGGCCCAACGGGTCGCCGAGCTCCAGGCCGAGGGCAAGGTCGTCGCGATGGTCGGCGACGGTGTCAACGACGCGCCGGCGCTGGCCCAGGCCGACCTCGGCATCGCGATCGGCAGCGGCACCGATGTCGCGATCGCCGCCTCCGACATCACGCTGGTCGGCGGGGACCTGCACGGCATCGTCTCCGCGATCGACCTCTCGCGCCGCACCGTCACCACGATCAAGCAGGGGCTGGTGTGGGCGTTCGCCTACAACGTCCTGCTCGTCCCGGTGGCCGCGGGGGCGCTGTACTGGTGGGACGGGCTGCTGCTCGACCCGGTGCTGGCGGGCGCCGCGATGGCGATGAGCTCGGTCAGCGTCGTCACCAACGCGCTGCGGCTGCGCAAGCCCGGACACGGCGAGACCCTGCGGGGCCGGGCCGTGGACGCGGGCTACCTGCTCGGCATCGCGGTCGTCGCGATCGCCGTGGGCGTGGGCTTCACCTGGCTCAGCCGCACCGACCAGGCCGAGCGCGGCATGAACGGGCTCCTCACCTGGCAGGCGGGCATGGGGATGCCGATGCGGCCGCTGATGAGCGTGATGGAGGAGGCCGACGTACCCCCGATGAGCGCGCACGACGCGGGGCTCGCGGTCACCTACGACGTGCCCGAGGACGTCCGGCCGGGCGAGCCGACCACCGTGACGATCACGGTCCGCGACGCCGAGTCCGGCGACCCGGTCGGCGACCTGGTGCGGACCCACCAGGTGTGGATGCACCTGATCGTGACCCGGGCCGACCTCGGCACGTTCGCCCACCTGCACCCGGAGCCGACGGGGCAGGACGGGGTGTTCGAGACGACGGCGACCTTCCCGACCGGCGGCACCTATGCCCTGCACGCCGAGTTCCGACGCAACGGCGAGCTGGGCGACGTCCTCGACAGCCACGAGATGACGGTCGCCGGTGACGCACCGGCGCCCGAGCAGCTGCCGGCGCAGGACGTCCGCGAGGTGACGGTCGACGGCGTCCGGATCTCGCTGGAGGGCGACGCGCACGTCGACGAGACCAGCGACTTCACGCTGACCTTCGCCGACGCGAGCACCGGTGCGCCGGTCGACGACCTCGAGCCGTACCTCGGTGCGGCCGGGCACGTCGTGGCCCTGCGCGAGGACGGCACCCGCTTCGCCCACCACCACGCCGAGACCTACGACGACCAGGGCCGACCCGTGTCGGCGCTGCCCGGGACCCACTTCGGGCCCGAGCTCGACCTGCACGCGCGGTTCGAGGTCGCCGGCGGCTACCGGCTCTGGGCGCAGTTCCGGCTCGGTGACGGGACGGTCGTGACCGCGCCGTTCGTGGTGCACGCCCACTGACCGTCCGGAGGGTCGACTAGGCTGGGGGCGATGAGCGCCGAGGACTACTGCGAGTTGTGCGATCTTCCCCAGTCCCAGTGCATCCACGGCAACCCACCGCCCCCACCGCCTCCGACGGTGCGCAAGGCGGCGGCCACGCGAACGACCGTGCGCAGGACCGCGGGGACGCCCCGGTCCGCCTCGTCGCGGACCTCGGCGCCGGCCGCGCCGCCCCGCGTCGTACGTCACCGCTGGACGCCGCCGGAGGTGTTCAAGCCGGTGATCGTCGCGGTGCTCTCGGAGGCCGGCGGAGAGCTGGAGCAGGACGAGGTCTTCCTCGAGCTCGAGATCCGGATGGAAGAGCGCCTCACCGACGCCGACCGCGAGCTGACGCCCGAGGGCGAGCTGCGGTGGCGGTACGCCGCGCGGCGGGCGCGCCAGGCGCTGGTCGCGGAGGGTGCGATGACCAAGGGCCGTCCGGGCATCTGGGCGCTGGGCTGAGGGGGCGGGGCCGGTGGAGGAGCGCAACGTCTTCGGATCGGCACTCGAGCCGTGCGGCATGGACCCCGTGACGGGGTTCTACCGCGACGGCAGCTGCACCACCGGCCCGCAGGACGTCGGTCTGCACGCGGTCTGCGCGGTGATGACCGAGGAGTTCCTCGACTACCAGCGCCGCATCGGCAACGACCTCTCCACACCACGGCCGGAGTACGGCTTCCCCGGCCTGCACCCGGGGGACCGCTGGTGCGTGGTCGCGGCCCGGTGGTTGCAGGCCTACGAGGCCGGCGTCCCCGCGCCCGTCGTCCTGGCCGCCACCAGCGAGCGGGCCCTCGAGGTCGTGCCGCTGGAGTACCTCGACGAGCAGGCCGTCGACGTGCCCGACGACCCCGGCGCCCTGCTCTGACCTCCGCACCGGATCGGCCACGCACCTGACGTATCTGTCGTCGAACCGCGCGGGCACACGACAGATACGTCAGGTGCGTGGCACCCCGACCTCAGCGGACGACCGAGGTGCCTTCGGGCAGCGGGCGGCGTCCGGTGAGGGCCAGCAGGACGTCGACGCCGAGGCCCAGGCGAAGCGCGCTCGCGCTCGCCAGCGCCAGGGTGTCGGCGAGGGCGTCCTCCGGGGGCGCGAACTCGAGTCCGGCCGCCTCGGCGATGTCCAGCGAGTGCACGGTCAGCTCGAAGGTCCTCGTCGGCAGGTAGTCACTGACCCGCATGCCGCCGGCGGCGGTCTCGATCACGCGGTCCTCGCCCTCGAGCAGGTCCAGAGCGAGCTCGGCCTCGTCCCGCGCCTCGCGCAGGGCCGCGACCGGGTCGGCGCCCAGGGCGACGCCCGCCTCGATGCCGCGCTGGTGGATCGCGTCGCGGGCGCTGCCGTGGGCCAGCGTGCTGACCCGGGCGAAGTAGTCGGCGGCGTCGGCCACCTCGACGCGCTCCGCGGTGGTCTGCAGGTAGGTCGTGACCGTGACCAGCGACCGGGCAGTGTGACCGATGAGCGCCCGCAGGTCCCAGGTGCCCAGGCCCGGGCCGGCGTACCGCTCGAGCGGCACCTGCGCGGCCAGGTCGAGGAAGGCGGTCGCGGCGGCCGAGAAGCTCTCGCGGGTGTCCTCCGTGTGCATGGACCCATCTTGGAGCAGCCACCCTAGACGGCTGGCCGGGCCGCCGCCGGCGACCTGTCTCCTCGCCGTCTCGGGACGGTTACGTCACCGGGCGCGGAGGAGCTCCAGGACCTGGCCCATCTGGCCGGTGAGGGTGTCGACCTTGCCGTCGAGGGCGCCGACCTTGCCGTCGAGGGCGCCGACCTTGGTGTCGAGGGCGTCGACCTTGGTGTCGAGGGCGTCGACCTTGGTGTCGATGGCGTCGACCTTGGTGTCGAGCGCATCGAGCCGCGCACCCAACGCTCCGACGTCCTCGCCGAGCTCGTGCAGGCGGTTGGTGTGCCTGGTCTGGGTGCTCTGGATGCCCATGAGCAGCTCGTAGATCGACTGCACGTCGTGGTCGAGCTGACGCACCTTGCGCTCGATCTCGGCGGGGGGCATGGACATGGGCGCCAGCCTACGTCGGGGCCGACCGGGCCGCGAGAGTCCCGGCGGCACCTGTGGATGGCGGCACGCCACAGGTGGTTGACGGTTAATCGGAAGCGTCCCCTCAGGTCGGGTCGGCACCATGGACGTCATGACTCGACAGCCCGCGCGACGCCGCCCCCGGCGCCCGGTCGCCGGCCGGGAGCTCGAGGAGCGCCTGGCCGAGCTGCGGCGCCGTCAGCAGGCCCAGGTCGAGCACGACCTCCGGCTGCTGCGGCGCCGCTGACCCGGCGGCCCCGGCCGGCGCGACTCGCCGGTCCAGTCCAGACCGCGAATCTCCGCGATGGCGAGCCGGGGCGCCTAGCCTCTCTGGCATGACCGAGAGCAACGACCCCACGCCCGTCGACCCGCAGGATGGCTCGGTTCCGCCCCCGTTCGGAGAAGGAGCCCCGACGCCCGCGCCCGCCCCGGCGTACGCCGGCCCGATGCACGCCGCCCCCGCGGCGGGCCCGATCGGTGAGGTTCGCAGCACCGGCACCTGCATCCTGCTCACGATCGTGACGCTGGGGTTCTACAGCTGGTACTGGTACTACAAGACCCACGACGAGATGAAGCGCCACACCGGTGAGGGCATCGGCGGTGCGGTGGCCCTGATCCTCGCGATCTTCGTCGGTATCGTGAACCCGTTCCTGTCCTCCAACGAGGTCGGCAAGCTCTACCAGCGCCGCGGCCAGCAGGCGCCGGTCACCGCGATCACCGGCCTGTGGTTCCTGCTGCTCGGCTGGTTCTTCCTCGTTGGCGCGATCGTCTGGTTCGTCAAGACCAACAACGCACTCAACGAGTACTGGAAGTCGGTCGGCGCCCAGGGCTGAACCGCTCCGCGGAGAGCCGCAGCAGCTCGTCGAGGAGTGCCGCGGCGCGGGCGACCTCGTCGCGCTGGCCGCTCACGAGCAGGTCGGCCAGCAGGCCCCGGGCGGCCGCGAGGGCGAGCCGGGCATGGGTCTCCGCCTGCGGCTCGGGGATGCCGAGCCGCAGGCACAGCTCCGTGATCGACGGCAGCCACGCCGCGATCAGCTCCTCGCGGAGGACGGCCGCGTGCTCCTTGCCCTGCATCGCGTGGGCGGAGAGCTCGAAGAACAGCGGGCCGTAGCGCAGCGTCGCCTCGACGGTCTGCTCCCAGTACGCCGCGGCCGCCTCCCGCGGTGGCCGGCCCTCGTCGTACGTCGCCGTCATCGCCGCCCGCTGGCGCGCCTCGACCTCGCGGGTCACCTCGGCGAGCAGGCCCTCGCGCGAGCCGAAGTGGTAGATGAGCAACCGGTGGCTGGTGCCGACGGCCTCGGCGATCGCGCGGAGGCTGGTGTCACCGACGCCGTGGCGGCCGAAGTGGTCGATCGCCGCGTCCAGCAGCCGCTCTCGCGGCGTCACGCGGTCGTGCCGCGGGTGACGCGCGCGTCCAGGCTCGCGGCCTCCAGCTCGACGTAGCGCTGGGTGAGCCGCCGCCACACCAGCGCGGCCACCGCGCCCATCGGCCCGGTCTGCTCGATGCCGAGGGTGACGCTGCTGCCCGTGCCGTCGGGGACGATCTCGTGGCGCCCGATCGTGCGCAGGCCGGGGCCGGTGGACTCCCAGGTGAAGCTCCGGCCGGGCACGAGCGCGGTCACCACCCAGGTCGCCTTCGGCAGCCGCGGCTGGCGGACGACGGCCCGCGAGCCCACGGCCAGCGGCCCGTCGTCGAGGCGCTCGACGGTGTCGATCGTGGGGGTCCACTCGGGCCAGCGGGCGATGTCGGAGAGCACCTCCCAGACCCGCTCCGGTGGTGCGTCAATGTGGTGGGTGGTCTCGAACCGGTGCGACATGTACCAAATGGTACATCGCGGCCCGACTCACGGCAGCACCTCGACCTCCTCGTTCAGCCGGGCGCCCCGCAGCAGCTCGAGGTCGTCACCGGACCAGAAGCGCCCCGGGTCGTAGTAGTTGGTGGGCCGCCGGCCGTCGAGCAGGCCCATCGCCGTGTACGTCGCCGCCACGACCTCCGCGCAGTAGGTCAGCTCGGCCGGGGCGGGGCGGCGGACCCGGCCGCGGGCCCAGCGGCCGACCAGCGCGGCCGTCGCCGGGAACGGCGTACCGTCCAAGCGGGCGACGGTGCGCAGCACCGCGTCCTCCATCTCCGCGGTGACCGGCGCGTCGAGCTGGCGCAGCCAGGCCCGCTGCCCGTAGCGGCCGGTCCACTGCTCGACCGCGGCGCGCAGGTCGTGCAGCTGGACGCCGCGGTGGTGACTGTTCGTCCACACGTCGAGCAGGCCCTTGCCGAGCTCCGCGTGCCACATCAACGGGGGCAGGTCGTCGAGCACCACCGCCATGCCGACGTGGTTGACCGGCGCGTTGGTGAGCACCCGGATAGCGTGGTCGGCGGTCGAGTGGCCGCGGAACAGCCACAGGTCGCCGGTGCGCGTCAGGTCGACGGCGGCATCGAGCGTGAGGCTGGATCCGGTCGGGCCGGTCGGAGGCGTGCTGGACGTCATGGAGAGGGGTCCTCGTGAAGCTGTGGAAGTGGCTCGGGCTGGCGGGCGTGGCCGGGGTGGCCGCCACCGGGGTCATCATCGCGCGCGACCA
>NZ_DASWVI010000007.1:0-2296 GCF_036401255.1 Nocardioides sp.
CGGTGCCTCGAGCCGGTCGTACCAGACGTCGAGGTCGAGGCGCCCGGCGGGGAAGCCGGTCGTGGTGATGGACCGCCGGCCGTCGCCCCACAGGTAGTGGAAGCTCGCGGCGTCACCCGCGACAGCCAGGTACTCACCGAAGTAGCACTGGGCGGTGCCGGGGTTGTAGTGCGGGAAGAGCGGCGGGATGCCCGCCGTCGCGTCGCTGACGCGGACGCCGGCGCCGTAGGTGACGCCACCATCGGTCGAGAAGGCGGTGTACACGTCGGTGCTCGTGTTTCCCGGGTTGTCGTTGCGCTTGTCGTACCACGCGGCAGCCACGACGCCCGTGGGCGACACCGCGATGTACGGGTCGAACTCGTCGAGGTTGTTGGCCGCGACCCCCATCTGCTGGACGTTCCCCCACGTGAGGCCGCCGTCGGTCGACCGCGCGACGAGCACGTTGGAGCGGTCCGTCGCGTTCGCCGGGTTCTCCATCCAGGCGACGTAGATGTTGCCGTCGTTCGGTCCTCCGGTCGTGTCGACGGCGAGCCAGGCACCGTGGAGCATCCGGATGTTGCCGTTGAGGATGGGCCGGGTGTTGTTGGTCCCGCAGTTGTTCGCCGCGGTGACGTCGCCCGGCTGCGCCGCAGCGGCGTCGATGTCGATGATCGCGCCGAAGGTCAGCCCGCCGTCGAGCGAGCGGAGGAACTCGATCTGGTCCGCGGCGCGGTTCGCGTAGGCGATGTAGATCTCACCGTTCGCGCCCACCTGGATGCTGCACCCGAAGGCCGCGGAGCCCTGGGGGACGATCACCTGCTCGCCGATGAAGGTGGCGCCGTTGTCGTTCGACCGGCTGAAACGCATCTCGCTCGTGCCGGTGGCCGCGTTGCCGGGCGTGGTCTGGAAGAACCGGGTCCAGCAGACGTAGACGTCACCGTCGTTCGCGCCACCCGTGTTGTCCACCGCGATCCACGGCTTGTCGTTCAGGGTGGTGCCGGCGAGCCCGGACGAGACCGGCGAGGCGTCGACGGCAGCCGCAAAGGTCTGGCAGCCGTCGGTCGAGCGGGCGATCCCGATCGCCGGGTTGCCGCCGGTCGTGGCGATCTCACCGTAGAAGAAGTCCCCGGTCGTCGAGTGGGCGGCGATGACCGGGTCACCCCGGCCGCCGATGCCGTCGAGGTCGGTCCACGTCTGCCCGCTGTTGGCGGACGAGGCGAGGCCGGACAGTCCTCCGGCGGTGAAGTCGTTGTAGCCGGCACAGACCGTGCTGGCGTCGATCGCCAGGGCCGTCTCGCTCTGGGTGGTGTTGTCGGTCGTCAGGTTGTCGTCAGCCGGGTCGTTGACCATGACGTCGGCGCCGAAAATGGGATCGCCCGGCGCGTTGGGCACGTCGAACGTCCTGTCGGCCTTGGGCCGTGTCGGCGTGTCCGTCGCCGCAGCCGGGGGGTCGACGAGGCCGGCCATCTCGAGGAGGAGCCGTTCGCCGGCTCCAGAGGGCGACTCGCCGGGCGGGAACTGGCCGAGGACGTCGGCCACGGGATCCGGCTGGGCTTGGGCGCTCACCGGTCCGGAGACCAGGAGTCCGCCCACCAGTATCGGGACGGCAGTGAATCCGATCAGTGTGCGTGCGAGCTTGCTCGATCGCATCGCGTTCCCCTTTCACGGGCGCGTGGCGGCGATGCTCAGGTCACTGGGCACCGCAACTTCGTGAGTAGGTCGGCGACCTCACGGCGGCGCTGCTCCGCCATCTCTGGGGTCGTCGTGACCGTGGTGGCCATCTCGGCGCGCGAGTCGGAGCTCTGGGCGTAGGCGAGCTGGAGCTCGGGTTTGCCGGGCAGCAGCCGTACGTCGCAGGTTCCGTAGCGCTCCGATGTCGAGGTCTCGTGGCCGCGCCCGGCCAGCCACTGCTCGAGACCGAGGTCGTCCTTCCGGGCGATGACGCAGATCTGCACGGCCGCCCGAGTCAGCTGTGCCGAGCCGGCGTCCGAGGGCACGGGACGGTCCACCGTCTCGGCCGAGACGCACGAGCGTGCCTCCAGCTGGAAAGCCGTGCCAATGACTGCCCTGTCCTCGGCCGACCAACCTGGCGGCACGGGCAGGATGAAGCCGTCCACGGCGAGGTGTCCCGCGCCGGCAGAGGTGGCGGCTGTCGCGGAGCGGTCGTGGCTGCCGCTCGTTGCAGCAGACCCCCTTGGCCCAAGGCCGTTCGAAGGCGTGCCGCAAGCGACGAGCAGGGCGCTCGCGACGAGCGTCCAGACCCCCTCGAGACAGCGACTACGCCGTGGTTTGGCCTGCTCCATGTTTCGGGACCCGT
>NZ_DASWVI010000008.1:0-2905 GCF_036401255.1 Nocardioides sp.
CTCGGGCTGCTGCGCGCTGACGACGGTGTCGAGCTGCGGCCCCAGCCGGGTCTCGCGGACCTCGGCGCCCTGGTCGCCGAGGCGCGGACCGCCGGCGCGCACGTCGAGGCGGCCCTCCCCGCGGGCGGCGCGGGGGTGCCGGACGGCATCGCCCTCACGGCGTACCGGGTCGTGCAGGAGGCCCTCACGAACGTCCGCAAGCACGCGGGCCCCGGGGTGAGCGTGCGGGTCGACGTGCGCGTCGGCGACGCCGTCGAGATCCTGGTCGAGGACGACGGCCGCGGGGCGGCGGTGCCCTCGGACGGTCACGGACTGGGTCTGGTGGGGATGCGGGAGCGCGTGGGCGTCCACGGCGGCCACGTCGAGGCGGGACCCCGGCCGGGCGGTGGGTTCCGGGTGGCTGCGAGGCTGCCCCGGTGACCGCCAGCGATCCGAGCCTCGAGCCGATCCGGGTGTTCCTCGTCGACGACCAGCAGATGGTGCGCGGCGGGTTCCGGATGCTCGTGGAGAGCCAGCCCGACCTGACCGTGGTCGGCGAGGCGGGCGACGGTGCCGAGGCCCTGGACCGGCTCGCCGTGACCCGCGCCGACGTCGTCTTGATGGACGTGCGGATGCCGCGGGTCGACGGCGTCGAGGCGACCCGGACGCTCACCGAGCGCGGCGAGCTGCCCCGCGTGATCGTGCTGACGACCTTCGACCTCGACGAGTACGCCTTCGCCGCGATCCGGGCGGGCGCGGCGGCGTTCCTGCTCAAGGACGCCGCGCCCGAGGACCTGCTGGCCGCGATCCGCACCGTTCACGCCGGCGATTCGGTCGTCGCCCCGAGCACCACCCGGCGGCTGCTCGACCACTTCGCCGCGACGCTGCCCGATCCGCGACCGGAGTCCCCGGACCAGCGCCTGGTCGGGCTCACCGACCGCGAGCGCGAGGTGCTCGTCCACGTCGGCCGGGGCCGGTCCAACGCGGAGATCGCCGCCGACCTCGTCGTCGCCGAGGCGACGGTCAAGACCCACGTGAGCCGGCTGCTGGCCAAGACCGGCGCCCGCGACCGGGTGCAGCTGGTCGTCCTCGCGTACGAGACCGGCCTGGTCCGTAGCCCCTGAGTCGTACGCCGGATGGGTCCCGCGGGCTGACGACCCGGCCCCCTCCCGGACGGGAGGGTCGGACCATGACGATCACCGACCCGACCACCCTCTCGACGGGCCTCGCGGCGAGCGCCCGCGGCCTGACCCGCGTCTACGGACGCAGCGACGCCGCCGTGCACGCCCTGCGAGGCGTCGACCTCGACCTGCCCAGCGGCCGGTTCACCGCGATCATGGGCCCCTCCGGCTCCGGCAAGTCGACGCTCATGCACTGCCTCGCCGGCCTCGACACCCCGACCTCGGGACGCGTGTCGGTCGCGGGCCGCGCCCTGGAGACCATGGACGACACCGCGCTCACGGTGTTCCGCCGCGAGCACGTCGGGTTCGTGTTCCAGTCGTTCAACCTGCTGCCGATGCTCACCGCCGGCCAGAACATCCTGCTCCCCCTCGAGCTCGCCGGCCGGCGCATCGACGCCGATGCGCGCGACCGCTACGAGCTCGTCGTGGAGGTGCTCGGCCTGCGCGACCGGCTCGGGCACCGGCCCGCCGAGCTCTCCGGCGGCCAGCAGCAGCGGGTCGCGATCGCCCGCGCCCTGGTCGCCCAGCCCGACATCGTGTTCGCCGACGAGCCGACCGGCAACCTCGACAGCGAGGCCTCCGCGGAGGTCCTCGGCTTCCTGCGCCGCTCGGTGCGCGAGCTCGGCCAGACGGTCGTGATGGTGACCCACGAGCTCGACGCGGCGGCGTACGCCGACGACGTGCTGGTCATCGCCGACGGCCGGATCCGGGCCCACCTGGTCGACCCGTCCGCCGACCAGCTGGTCGCGGAGCTGCGGCGGGAGACCGTTCGATGAGGACGGTGCTCGCCGCGACGCTGCGCGTGCACACGAGGCGGTACGTCGCGGCCGCGGTGGCGGTGGTCATCGGCGTCGCGTTCATCGTGGTCACGAGCCTGCTGTCGTCCGCGGCCCGCAGCGGCCTGGTCGCCGGCGTCGAGGTCCCCTACCGCGACGCCGACGTCGTGGTCTCCGACGTCGACGCCGACCAGGCCGCGCGGATCCTCGACGCGGCCTCCGAGCACGGCGACCATGCGTCGTTCCTCGGCTGGACCATGCAGCAGGTGCGCGTCGACGACCGGCTCCTCGGGGAGAGCGTCGACGTCGGCGCGATCACCGACGCCCCGGACCTGCGCTGGCAGGCGCTGCGTGCGGGTCGCTACCCGGACGGTCCGGGCGAGGCGGTCGCGGACGTCAACGCAGTGAAGGGCGACGGCGTCGCCGTCGGCGACACGCTGCGCGTGGGCACCGGGACGGACGCCACCGAGGTCAGCATCGTCGGGCTCGTCGACACGCCGTCGGCGAGCGTCGACGCGGACTTCTACCTGACCTGGCGCGACCTGCGCCGCTTCGCCGACCACCTGTGGGTCGACTCGATCGCCTACGCCGGCCCGGGCTCGGCCGACCTCGCGGACCGGCTGCCCGACGACGCGACCGTCCAGCCCCGCGACGAGTTCGTCGAGGACCGCCAGACCGAGCTCACCCACCAGGTGAACGTGCTGGCGATCATGCTGCTGGTCTTCGCGGCCGTCGCCCTGTTCGTGTCCGTGCTCGTCGTCGCGAACACCTTCTCGATCCTGTTCGCCCAGCGCGCCCGCGACTTCGCGCTGCTGCGCTGCGTCGGTGCGACCCGCCGCCAGGTCCTGCGCTCGGTGCGCGGCGAGGCGTTGGCGATCGGGACCGCGTCGGCGCTCCTCGGCCTGCTCGCGGGCACGGGCGCCGGGCACGGGCTCGTCGCGATCGCCCGGGGTCTGCTGCCGGCCGGCA
>NZ_DASWVI010000009.1:0-11903 GCF_036401255.1 Nocardioides sp.
CGTCAGTCCCTCGCCGCGGCCACGTCCCGTCAGCCACCAGCCGAGGTCCGCCGCCGTCCCAGCGACCGCCGGTCCCGTGCCGTCGTCGTCCCAGCTGCGGTCGAGGTCGGTCGCGTGCACCGAGAACCCCGGTTCGCCGTCCTGCGCCGCCCGGCGCCGGGCCAGGGCGCCGTCGACGAGGCGCGCCGCGAACGCCGCCGGCCAGTCGGCCCGGTCGTAGGCCGCGGCGAGGTCGACGTGGTGGATCTCGACCTCCCGAAGCCGCATGTCCGCGACCGCCGAGGCGGGGAACACCGGTCCGCCGGGGACGCGCTCGATCGTGGTCTGCCACGCGTCCGGCGGGATCGCCGCCATCGCGTCGGTCAGGTCGGTCGAGGCGCCCAGGAGCCGGGTGCGGATGGCCGCCGGATCCTGCCCGGCCAGGCCCTCGATGTCCCCGTCGCGGGCCTCCTGCGAGGCGTACATCGAGACGGCGCGGCCCTCCACGATGCCGGCGAGCGCGCCGGCCAGTCCCTCGGCGTTGAGCGCGAGATGGGCGAGCACGTGCGCCCGGCTCCAGCCGGGCAGCAGGCTCGGCCCGGCGTACGCCGTCTCGTCGAGCTCGTCGGCGGTGCGGATCAGCCGGCGGGTCGCCTCGGGGAGCAGGTCGGCGGCGGACGAGTCGGACGGGGTGGTCTCGGTATCGGCCATGGGCCCATCCTGCCGGACCGGGCGTTGTCGGTGCCCCGTGAGATCGTGGGGAACATCCGGGCGTGCGGGCTCGTTATGTGGTGCTCGCGCCGGTTACGATGACGAACACGTGTTCGAAGACGAGGGGACCAGGGGACAACGCAGTGGCGGACCAGCTCATCATCCGGGGTGCCCGGGAGCACAACCTCAAGGACGTCTCCCTCGACCTGCCCCGAGACTCCCTGATCGTCTTCACGGGACTCTCCGGCTCCGGCAAGTCGTCCCTGGCCTTCGACACGATCTTCGCCGAGGGACAGCGCCGCTACGTCGAGTCGCTCTCGGCGTACGCCCGCCAGTTCCTCGGCCAGATGGACAAGCCCGACGTCGACTTCATCGAGGGACTCTCGCCCGCGGTGTCGATCGACCAGAAGTCCACCTCGAAGAACCCTCGCTCGACCGTCGGCACGATCACCGAGGTCTACGACTACCTCCGGCTGCTCTACGCCCGCGCCGGGCGGCCGCACTGCCCGACCTGCGGCGCCCCGATCGAGCGGCAGACCCCGCAGCAGATCGTCGACCGGGTGCTGACGCTCGAGGAGGGCCGCCGCTTCCAGGTGCTCGCCCCGGTGATCCGTGGGCGCAAGGGGGAGTACGTCGAGCTGTTCAAGCAGCTGCAGACCCAGGGCTTCTCCCGGGTCCGGGTCGACGGCGAGACCCACGGCCTCGACACTCTGATGTCGGAGGGGCCCAAGCTCGACAAGCAGAAGAAGCACACGATCGAGGTCGTCGTCGACCGCCTCGCCGTCAAGGAGTCCGCCAAGCGGAGGCTGACGGACTCCGTCGAGACCGCGCTGCAGCTGGCCGGCGGGCTGGTGCTCCTCGACTTCGTGGACCTCGACGCCAAGGACCCGCATCGTGAGATGCGGTTCAGCGAGAAGATGTCCTGCCCCAACGACCACGCCCTCGACACCGACGAGCTCGAGCCGCGGTCGTTCTCCTTCAACTCGCCGTTCGGCGCCTGCCCGGCGTGCCACGGCCTCGGGACCCGCATGGAGGTCGACCCGGAGCTGGTCGTGCCCGACCCCCAGGCGACCTTGGGGGAGGGCGCGATCCAGCCCTGGAGCCAGGCCCACGTCGCCGACTACTTCCTGCGCCTGATGGGTGCGCTCGGCGACGAGCTCGGCTTCGACCTCAACACGCCGTGGGAGGACCTGTCGGCCAAGGCCCAGCGGTCGATCCTCGACGGACACTCCACCAAGGTGCACGTCGTCACCCGCAACCGCTACGGCCGGCAGCGCGCCTACTACGCGGAGTTCGAGGGCGTGCGCACCTACGTCGAGCGCCGCCACCGCGAGGCCGAGTCCGACACCAGCCGCGAGCGGTTCGAGGGCTTCATGCGCGAGGTGCCGTGCCCCGCGTGCGGCGGCAGCCGGCTCAAGCCCGTCTCGATGGCGGTGACGCTCGGCGGGTCCCGCGAGAGCGGCGGCAAGAACATCGCCGAGGTCTGCGCGCTGCCGATCAACGAGACCGCGGCGTACCTCCGCGACCTCGACCTGACCGCCCGGGAGCGCCAGATCGGCGAGCGGGTGCTCAAGGAGATCCAGGAGCGGCTCAACTTCCTGCTCGACGTGGGGCTCGACTACCTGTCGCTGGACCGCCCCTCCGGATCACTGTCGGGCGGCGAGGCCCAGCGGATCCGGCTGGCGACCCAGATCGGCGCCGGCCTCGTCGGGGTGCTCTACGTGCTCGACGAGCCGTCGATCGGACTGCACCAGCGCGACAACCACCGGCTGATCGAGACCCTGGTCCGGCTCAAGGACCTCGGCAACACCCTGATCGTCGTCGAGCACGACGAGGACACGATCCGGGTGGCCGACTGGGTCGTCGACATCGGCCCCGGGGCCGGGGAGCACGGCGGCCAGGTCGTCCACAGCGGTGACGTCGAGGGCCTGCTGCGCCACCCGGACTCGATGACCGGCCAGTACCTCTCCGGTCGCCGGGAGATCCCGGTGCCGGAGGTGCGCCGGCCGCGCACGACCGGTCGTGAGCTCACCGTCCACGGCGCTCGCGAGCACAATCTCCAGAACGTCGACGTCTCGTTCCCGCTCGGCCTGTTCGTGGCGGTCACCGGCGTGTCCGGCTCGGGCAAGTCGACGCTCGTCAACGACATCCTCTACACCTCGCTGGCCAAGCAGATCTACAACGCCCGTGCGGTGCCCGGCCGGCACCAGAAGATCACCGGTCTCGAGCACGTCGACAAGGTCATCCACGTCGACCAGTCGCCGATCGGCCGCACGCCGCGGTCCAACCCGGCGACGTACACCGGCGTCTTCGACCACATCCGCAAGCTGTTCGCGTCCACGCCCGAGGCGAAGATGCGCGGCTACCTGCAGGGCCGGTTCTCGTTCAACGTCAAGGGCGGCCGCTGCGAGGCCTGCGCCGGCGACGGCACGATCAAGATCGAGATGAACTTCCTGCCCGACGTCTACGTGCCGTGCGAGGTGTGCCACGGCGCGCGCTACAACCGCGAGACGCTCGAGGTGCACTACAAGGGCAAGACGATCGCCGAGGTCCTCGACATGCCGATCGAGGAGGCCGCGGAGTTCTTCGCGGCCGTCCCCGCGATCGCCCGGCACATGAAGACGCTGGTCGAGGTGGGCCTGGGCTACGTGCGACTGGGGCAGCCCGCGACCACGCTCTCGGGCGGCGAGGCGCAGCGGGTCAAGCTGTCCTCGGAGCTGCAGAAGCGCTCCACCGGACGCACCGTCTACGTCCTCGACGAGCCCACGACGGGCCTGCACTTCGAGGACATCCGCAAGCTGTTGCTGGTGCTCGGCCGGCTCGTCGACCAGGGCAACACCGTGCTGGTCATCGAGCACAACCTCGACGTGATCAAGACCGCCGACTGGCTGGTCGACATGGGCCCCGAGGGTGGTTCGCGGGGCGGCACGGTCGTCGCCGAGGGCACGCCCGAGGCGGTCGCGGCCAATCCGGCGAGCTACACCGGCCAGTTCCTCGCGCCGTTGTTGGAGGGCCGCGAGGCCCGGCAGCCGGCCACGAACGCTGCCACGAAGGCGGCCACCACCAAGGCGGCGACCAAGAGGACCACGACCAAGAAGGCCGCAGCGAAGAAGACCACGACCAAGAAAGCCGCGGCCAAGAAGACGACCGCCCGGACCCGGGCGAGCTGAGGCGGACCGGGCCTGGGATCCTCACCTCGCGGTGAACGAATCCGCTCCGCCTGTCGTTCTACGGTGCAGATTCGACTTCCTGCTGGCGAGAGGACGACCCCGTGACCCCAGGCATCAGCCGTCGCACGACCCTGACCGGAGCCGCCGCGCTGGGCATGGGCGTGCCGTTGCTCGCGGCGTGCGGCGGCGGCTCCGACGGGGGCGGTTCGGCGCCGAAGCCGCCGGCCGGTGAGGAGCTCGGGCCGGCCGCGGACGTGCCCGTCGGTGGCGGCACGATCTATCCCGACCAGAAGGTCGTGGTGACCCAGCCGGCGAAGGGCGACTTCAAGGCGTTCTCGTCGATCTGCACGCACGCCGGGTGCCCGGTCGCCGCGGTGCAGAACGGCACGATCAACTGCACCTGCCACGGCAGCAAGTTCTCGATCGAGGACGGCTCGGTGTCCAACGGCCCGGCCACGGAACCGCTCCCGACGGTCGCGGTCACCGTCCAGGGCGGCCAGATCACCACCGCGTAGAGGCTGTGACAGGCCGGGTGGTCGGTGGCGGCCCGTAGGGTTGCCGCGTGCCTCCCGCTCGACCTGCCCGCCCCTCCCGAGGCCCGCAGTCCTACCGTCCCGAGCCCGGGTCGATCCCGACCCAGCCGGGTGTCTACCGGTTCCGCGACGGCCGCGGCCGAGTGGTCTACGTCGGCAAGGCGAAGAACCTCCGCGCGCGGCTGTCGTCGTACTTCCAAGACGTCGCCCACCTGCACCCGCGCACCGCCACGATGGTGACGACCGCCGCCAGCGTCGAGTGGACCGTGGTGAAGACCGAGGTCGAGGCGCTGCAGCTGGAGTACTCCTGGATCAAGGAGTTCGACCCGCGGTTCAACGTGAAGTACCGCGACGACAAGTCCTACCCGTGGCTCGCGGTCACGGTCGGCGAGGAGTTCCCGCGGGTGATGGTCGGTCGCGGCGCCAAGCGCAAGGGGACCCGCTACTTCGGGCCCTACAGCCACGCGTGGGCGATCCGCGAGACCGTCGACCTGCTGCTCCGGGTGTTCCCGATGCGCTCGTGCAGCAACGGGGTGTTCAAGCGGTCCGCCCAGATCGGCCGGCCGTGCCTGCTGGGCTACATCGACAAGTGCGCGGCGCCGTGTGTCGGCAACGTCACCGCGGAGCAGCACCGCGCGATCGTCGACGACTTCTGCGACTTCATGGCTGGCCAGACCACGGCGTTCGTGCGCCGCATCGAGAAGGAGATGTACGCCGCGAGCGATGCGCTCGACTTCGAGAAGGCCGCGCGGCTGCGCGACGACCTCGGCGCCCTCACCAAGGCACTCGAGAAGCAGGCCGTGGTGCTCGGCGACGGCACGGATGCCGACGTGATCGCGCTCGCCGAGGACCCGCTCGAGGTCGCCGTGCAGATCTTCTACGTCCGCGGCGGCCGGATCCGGGGCCAGCGGGGCTGGGTGGCCGATCGCGTCGACGAGGGCGGCACGGCCGAGCTGGTCGACGACTTCATCCTGCAGCTGTACGCCGGCGCCGGCCCGGACGAGATCCCGCGGGAGATCCTGGTGCCGGCGCTGCCGCCCGACGTCGCGACGTACGAGCAGCTCCTCAGCGACCTGCGCGGCTCCCGCGTCGCCATCCGGGTCCCGCAGCGCGGCGACAAGCGGGCGCTCCAGGAGACCGTCGCCCAGAACGCGGGCCAGGCGCTGGCCCTCCACAAGACCAAGCGTGCCAGCGACCTGACCACCCGCAACCGTGCTCTGGAGGAGATCCAGGACGCGCTCGGGCTCGACGAGGTCCCGCTGCGTATCGAGTGCTACGACATCTCCCACCTCCAGGGTTCGGAGATCGTCGCGTCGATGGTCGTGTTCGAGGACGGCCTGGCGCGCAAGTCCGAGTACCGCCGGTTCGTGATCCGCGGCCAGGACGGCTCCGACGACGTCCGCGCCATGCACGAGGTGATCACCCGGCGGTTCCGGCGGCTGCTCGACGAGCAGGCGTCCAGCACCGAGGTGACCGGCGCCCAACAGGATTCGGGGGCGGGCCCCATGCTGGTCGACCCGGAGACCGGCCGGCCCCGCAAGTTCGCCTACGCCCCCGGCCTGGTCGTCGTCGATGGTGGCGCCCCGCAGGTGGCCGCCGCGCAACGGGCGCTCGCCGACCTGGGCATCGTCGACATCCCGGTCTGCGGCCTGGCCAAACGGCTGGAGGAGGTCTGGCTCCCCGAGCAGGAGGACCCGGTGATCCTGGCCCGCAGCAGTGAGGGGCTGTACCTCCTCCAGCGGGTCCGCGACGAGGCCCACCGGTTCGCGATCACCCACCACCGGTCCCGCCGCTCCAAGTCGATGGTCGAGAGCCTCCTCGACGACGTCCCTGGCCTCGGCGAGGTGCGCCGCAAGACGCTGCTCAAGCACTTCGGGTCCCTGAAGCGGCTGCGCGAGGCCTCCGTCGAGGAGATCGCGCAGGTGCCGGGCATCGGGCCCCGGACCGCTGGTGCGATCAAGGATGCGGTGGCCCGCAGCAGCAGCAAGACTGGACCCGCGGTGGTGAGCGTCAACACCGCCACCGGCGAGATCGAGGAGGGTTAGCCGTGTCGAGCGACAGGTCCACCGCCGCAGCGCCGGGGGAGCTGGTGGTGGTCACCGGGATGACGGGTGCGGGTCGGAGCACCGCCGCCAAGGAGCTGGAGGACCTCGGCTACTACGTCGTCGACAACATGCCGCCGAGTCTGCTGCGCGAGGTGGTCCGGCTCGTCGACGAGAGCCGCGGCACCCAGCAGCCCATCGCTGTCGTCGTCGACGTGCGCTCGGGATCGTTCTTCCAGTCCCTCCAGGCCAACCTCGCCCAGGGCGCGACGGGACGGCACGCCACGCTGGTCTTCCTGGAAGCCACCGACGACGTCCTCGTCCGGCGCCAGGAGGCGGCCCGGCGTCCGCACCCGCTGCAGGCGGGTGGCCGCCTGATCGACGGGCTGGTGCGCGAGCGGGAGGTGCTCGCCGACCTGCGCAGCGAGGCCGATCTCGTGATCGACACCACGGGGCTGAACGTCCACCAGCTCACCGACCGGATCGCCGAGGCGTTCGGCAGCCCCGACACCGTGCGCCTGCGGGTCACCGTGGTCAGCTTCGGCTTCAAGTACGGCATTCCCGTCGACGCGGACTTCGTCGCGGACATGCGGTTCCTGCCCAACCCGCACTGGATCCCGGAGCTGCGGCCTCGCACCGGACGCGACCGGGCGGTCGCCGACTACGTGATGGCGCAGTCCGGAGCGGCCGAGTTCATCGACGCCTACGTGCCTGTGCTCGAGGGAGTCGCGGAGGGCTACCTGCGCGAAGGCAAGCGGTTCATGACGGTCGCGATCGGGTGCACCGGCGGCAAGCACCGCAGCGTCGCGATGACCGAGGAGATCGCCCGGCGGCTGCGCGAGGCCGGGTACGAGACCAGGGCGACGCACCGGGACCTCGGACGCGAGTGAGCACGGCGATGGGGCACGACCGGGCCCAGTCCGTGGTGGCCTTCGGGGGTGGTCACGGCCTCGCGGCGTCCCTGCAGGCGCTGAGGCTCCTGGTCGACGACCTGGTCGTCGACGATCTCACCGCCGTCGTCACGGTGGCCGACAACGGCGGTTCGTCCGGCCGGCTGCGCTCGGAGTTCGGCGTACTGCCGCCCGGCGACCTGCGGATGGCGCTGGCCGCGCTCTGCGGTGACAACCAGTGGGGCGACACCTGGGCGCGCGTGCTCCAGCACCGCTTCGCCGGACACGGCGACATGCGCGGCCACGTGATCGGCAACCTCCTGATCGTCGGACTCTGGGAGCAGCTCGGCGACCCCGTCGCCGCGCTCGACTGGGTCGGCCGGCTCCTGGGCACCTCCGGCCGGGTGCTCCCGATGGCCCTCACTCCGCTCGACATCACCGCCGAGGTCCGCGGTCTGCCGGAGAACCCCGCCGGCCTGACGAGCGTGCGGGGCCAGGTCGAGGTCGCCACGACGGAGGGCGTGATCTCCTCGATCGCCCTCGACCCGCCCGACCCGGAGCCCTGCCCGGAGGCCATCGCGGCCGTGCACGCGGCCGACTGGCTGGTCCTCGGTCCCGGCTCGTGGTTCACCTCGGTGATCCCACACCTCCTGGTGCCGGCCCTCCACGACGCGATCGTGACCAGCGACGCCCGGGTGGTGGTGACCCTCAACCTCGACGAGCAGGCGGGGGAGACCCCGGGGTTCGAGCCCGCCGACCACCTCGCCGTGCTCGCCGAGCACGCCCCCGATCTGCGGATCCACACCGTCCTCGCCGACTCCCGCAGCGTCGGCGCCGGGCTCGACGACCTCCTCGAGGTCGTCCAGGCCACCGGCGCGCAGCTGGTGATCGCCGACGTCGCGTGCGCCGACGGCTCGCCGCGGCACGACCCGGCCCGGTTGGCGGCGTCGTACGCCCGCATCCTCGAGACCCGTGATCTCGACGGGAGCGGCACACGTCGTTGACGGGCGTGAAAGGATCGGCGCCATGGCGATGACGGCACAGGTGAAGGCGGAGCTGGCCAGCACCGCGGTGACGAAGACGTGCTGCCGCAAGGCCGAGGTGGCCTCGATGCTCCGGTTCGCGGGTGGCCTGCACATCGTCAGCGGCCGGATCGTGGTCGAGGCCGAGTTCGACACCGGCGCCGCTGCGAGGCGTCTGCGCACGAACGTCGCCGAGGTCTACGGCCACCAGTCCGACGTCGTGATGGTGCAGGGCAACGGCATCCGCAAGGGCAGCCGCTACATCGTCCGCGTCGTCAAGGACGGCGAGGCGCTGGCCCGCCAGACGGGCCTGCTCGACCAGCGGGGGCGCCCGGTGCGCGGGTTGCCCCCGGCCGTGGTGTCCGGTGGCGGCTGTGACGCGGTCGCGGCCTGGCGCGGCGCGTTCCTCGCCCACGGCTCGCTCACCGAGCCGGGCCGGTCCTCCGCGCTCGAGGTGACCTGCCCCGGGCCCGAGGCGGCCCTCGCCCTGGTCGGCGTGGCCCGCCGGCTCGGCATCCACGCCAAGGCGCGCGAGGTCCGCGGCGTCGACCGGGTCGTGATCCGCGACGGCGACGCGATCGGCCAACTGCTGACCCGGCTCGGGGCCCACGAGTCGCTGATGGCTTGGGAGGAGCGCCGGATGCGCCGGGAGGTGCGGGCGACCGCCAACCGGCTCGCGAACTTCGACGACGCCAACCTGCGCCGCTCGGCCCGTGCCGCGGTGGCCGCGGGCGCGCGGGTCGACCGGGCGATGGAGATCCTCGGCGACGACGTCCCCGACCACCTCAAGATGGCCGGTGAGCTCCGGCTCGAGCACAAGCAGGCATCGCTCGAGGAGCTCGGACAGCTCCACGACCCGGTGCTCACCAAGGACGCGATCGCGGGCCGGATCAGGCGCCTCCTGGCGATGGCCGACAAGCGTGCCGAGGAGCTCGGGATCCCGGACACCGAGGCGTCGCTCACGCCGGAGATGCTTGCCGACGAGGGGTAACTTAGGCTCTATGAAGACCTAAGGTCCCGAGGTCGCAGGACCTTCGCTCGTTACCTGGACGTACCCCGGGACGAGAGGTTGGTCATAGCGATCCGACGGATAGGGTCGACCACGGACGGCCGGACATCCCGGCCGCACCCACCAGCTAGCGCGACACGAGGAGCTCCGCAGTGACCGTTCGAGTAGGTATCAACGGGTTCGGCCGGATCGGCCGCAACTTCTTCCGGGCCGTCGTGGCCTCCGGCGCCGACATCGAGATCGTGGCCGTCAACGACCTGACGGACAACAAGACCCTGGCGACGCTCCTCAAGTACGACTCGATCCTGGGTCGCCTCGAGGGAGACGTGACCTCGACCGAGACCGAGATCTCCGCGGCCGGCCACACCTTCAAGGTCTTCGAGGAGCGCGACCCGGCGGCCCTGCCGTGGGGCGACCTCGGCGTCGACATCGTCATCGAGTCGACCGGCCTGTTCACCGACGCGACCAAGGCCAAGGCGCACATCGACGGCGGCGCGAAGAAGGTCATCATCTCCGCCCCGGCGAAGAACGAGGACGTCACGATCGTCATGGGCGTCAACGAGGGCGACTACGACCCGGCCGCGCACACGATCATCTCCAACGCCTCGTGCACCACCAACTGCCTGGCCCCGATGGCCAAGGCGCTCCACGACGAGCTCGGCATCGTCAAGGGCCTGATGACAACCATCCATGCCTACACCGGTGACCAGAACCTGCTCGACGGCCCGCACCGAGACCTGCGCCGCGCTCGCGCCGCCGCCCTGAACATCGTCCCGACCTCGACCGGTGCCGCCAAGGCGATCGGCCTGGTCATGCCGGAGCTCAAGGGCAAGCTCGACGGCTACGCGCTGCGCGTCCCCACCCCGACCGGCTCCGCCACCGACCTCACCTTCGAGGCCGGTCGCGAGACCACCGTCGAGGAGGTCAACGCGATCGTGAAGGCCGCCGCCGACGGCAAGTTCCTCAAGTACAGCGAGGACCCGATCGTCTCCACCGACATCACGACCGACCCGGCGTCCTGCATCTTCGACGCGCCGCTGACCAAGGTCATCGGGAACCAGGTCAAGGTCGTCGGCTGGTACGACAACGAGTGGGGCTACTCCAACCGCCTCGTCGACCTGATCGACTACGTCGCCGCCTCGCTCTGATCGTGGGCAACTACGACGGACTCGGTGAGGTCGCCGGCAAGCGCGTTCTTGTCCGGTCCGACCTCAACGTCCCGCTCGACGGGACGACCATCACCGACGACGGCCGGATCCGCGCCAGCGTGCCGACCATCAAGGCGCTGGCCGACGCTGGCGCCCGGGTGATCGTGACCGCCCACCTCGGGCGCCCCAAGGGGGCGCCCGAGGACCGGTACTCGCTGCGGCCGGTCGTCGCCCGGCTCGGCGAGCTGCTGGGCCAGGAGGTCGCGTTCGCCACCGACACCGTCGGGGAGAGCGCCCAGGCCACGGTCGGGGACCTCCAGGACGGGCAGGTCGCCGTGCTGGAGAACGTCCGGTTCAACGCGGGGGAGACCAGCAAGGACGAGGCCGAGCGGGGGGCGTTCGCCGACCAGCTCGCGTCGCTCGCCGACGCCTTCGTCTCCGACGGCTTCGGCGTGGTCCACCGCAAGCAGGCCTCGGTCTACGACGTCGCCCAGCGGCTCCCGCACGCCATGGGTGCCCTGGTCGCCAAGGAGACCGACGTGCTGCGTCGGCTCACCGCCGACCCGGAGCGGCCCTACGTCGTGGTCCTCGGCGGGTCGAAGGTCTCCGACAAGCTCGGCGTCATCGACAACCTGCTCGGCAAGGCCGACAAGCTGCTCATCGGCGGCGGCATGGTGTTCACGTTCCTCAAGGCCCAGGGCCACGAGGTCGGCAAGAGCCTCCTCGAGGAGGACCAGCTCGACACCTGCCGGTCCTACCTGGAGCGCGCCGAGCAGACCGGGGTACAGATCCTGCTGCCGACCGACATCGTGGTCGACACCGCGTTCCCCTCGGCCGAGCGGACGCCGGAGCCCCGCGTCGTACCCGCCTCGGAGATCCCGGCCGACGCCCTCGGCCTCGACATCGGCCCGGAGTCGGCGGCGGCGTTCGCCGCGGCGCTCTCCGATGCCCGCACGGTCTTCTGGAACGGCCCGATGGGCGTCTTCGAGACCGATGCGTTCGCCGGCGGCACCCGTGCGGTCGCCGAGGCACTCACCAAGGTCGACGGCCTCTCGGTCGTCGGCGGCGGCGACTCCGCAGCGGCCGTGCGCAAGCTCGGCTTCGACCAGGGCGGCTTCGGACACATCTCGACCGGCGGCGGCGCCAGCCTCGAGTACCTCGAGGGCAAGGAGCTGCCGGGCATCAAGGTCCTGGAGGACTGACCACCGGGCACAGCGTCCTCGGGGACCCCGACCGGGGTCCACGCGGACGGCCCGGACCCCTACTCGCACTCTCGACACCCTGAGGACGTCATGGCCAACACTCGCACCCCGCTGATGGCGGGCAACTGGAAGATGAACCTGAACCACCAGGAGGCGGTGGTGCTGGTCCAGAAGCTCGCCTGGACGCTGTCGGACAA
>NZ_DASWVI010000010.1:0-23178 GCF_036401255.1 Nocardioides sp.
CGGCGGCGCACCGGCCCAGCGGCCCGCAGGGCCGGGCCGACGCGGGTGGCCCCGTGCCGGACCTGCGCTCCCTGCCCGCGTGGGGCATCGAGCTGTCGAAGAACACCAACTACCTGCGGTTCTCGGCGACCGTGTGGAACGCCGGTGACAGCCCGCTCGTCGTCGACGGCTTCCGCCGCGACGGTGAGGACGAGATGGACGCCTACCAGTACTTCTTCGACGCCGCCGGGGAGCAGACCGGCTACCAACCGGTCGGCCATCTGCACTGGGACGCCAAGCCCTCCCACCAGCACTGGCACTTCGAGGACTTCGCGCGCTACTCGCTGCTCGACGCGGACAAGAAGGAGACCGAGCGGTCCAAGAAGGAGGCGTTCTGCCTGGCCAACACCGACGCCGTGGACCTCACCGTGCCCGACGCCGACTGGACGCCCGAGAACACCGACCTGTCGACGTCGTGCGGTGACTACTCCTCGCTCTCGATCCGCGAGGTGCTCGCGGCCGGCTGGGGCGACACCTACACCCAGTACCGCGCCGGGCAGTCCTTCGACATCCGCGGGCTCGCGAACGGCACCTACTACATCGCGGTGATCGCCAACCCCGAGAACAACCTGGTCGAGGCGAGCACCGACAACAACGTCACGCTGCGCCGCATCGTGCTCGGCGGCCGCCCCGGCCACCGGACCGTGAAGGTGCCGCAGATCGGCGTCATCGACGAGGGTGGGTACGGCGGGCAGGGCTGATCGTGGCCGACACGCCGGCGGGTTTCCCCGGCTGCCCGGTGAAACCCGCACGACACGCCGAGGGGCATCGGCGTGTCGTGCGGGTTTCGGCTGACAGGTCCCGGGGGGCCGGTGGCCGCTAGCCGCCGAGTCGACGACGCGCCTTCGCCAGCCCCTGGGCGCGCCGGCGCACGTCCGCCCACGGGTCGGCGCGACGGGCCAGCCGCCGGCGCACCGACGCGATCGTGAACCGATCCGGCCGCACCCGGGACAGCTCGTCCCACTCCAGCGGGGTCGAGACCGGGGCTCCGGCACGCGCCCGCACGGCGTACGCCGGCACCGCGGTCTGGCCGTAGCCGTTGCGCATGATGTCGACGAGCACCCGGTCGCCGCGGTCGGCCTTGCGCGCCGCGAGCGTCAGCAGGTCCGGGGCGCGCTCGACCAGACGCTCGGCGACCGCGCGGGCGAAGCCGCGGACCGCGTCGAAGTCCTCCCCTGGCCGCAGCGGCACCATCACGTGATAGCCGCGGGAGCCCGTCGTCTTGAGGTAGCAGGTGAGCCCGAGGTCGTCGAGGAGCTCACGGACCAGCCGGGTCGCGCGGCGTACCTTGACCAGGTCCTCGTCGGAGGGATCGAGGTCGAAGACCAGCTGGTCGGGGTGGTCGAGGTCGGCCGCGGTCGAGAGCCAGGTGTGCGGCGTGATGCACGCCTGCTGGGCGAGGTAGACCAGGCTCCGGGCGTCGTCCATGACCACCTGGCGCTGCGGTCCGTCGGCGGTGTCGACCTCGACGGTGTGCACCCAGTCGGGGAAGTGCCCGGGCACCCTCTTCTCGAAGAACGACGGGCCACCGATGCCGTCGGGGAAGCGCTGCATGTTCACCGGCCGGCCGCGCAGGTGCGGGAGCATCACCTCGGCGACGTCGGCGTAGTAGGTCGCGAGGCCGAGCTTGGTGACCGGTCGCCCGCCCGGGCCGTCGGGGAACAGCACCTTGTCCGGCTTGGTGATCTCGACGCCCGCCACGACGCCCGCGGCGCCGCTCACTCCCGGACCACGTCCTTCGCGGACTTGTCGGCACGCAGGCCCAGGTAGCGGGGATGGCGCAGCTGCCCGGCCGTGGTCCACTCCGTGAACGCCACCTCGGCGACGAGCTCGGGCTCGGCCCAGTGCACGCCGGCGCGGGGCAATGGCCCTGCCGTGCACGGCGAGGTGTCCCGTTCGAGAGGGACGAGCCGCGCATGCAGGTCGCGCAGCACCTTCTGGGAGAAGCCGGTGCCGACCTTGCCGGCGTACACCAGGTCCGTCCCGCGGTGGTAGCCGAGCAGCAGCGCACCGAGCGCCACCCGCGAGCCCTCGGGGTCGGTCCAGCCCACGACCGCCAGCTCCTGGCCCGACTCGCACTTGAACTTCAACCAGGTGTCCGTCCGGCCGGTGGCGTACGCCGCGTCCGCACGCTTGGCGATCAGGCCCTCCCAGCCCCTCCGGCAGGCCTCCGCGAAGTACCCCTCCCCCGCGCGGACCCGGTGCGGCGTGTAGCGCACCGGCCCCGCGAAGCCGAGCAGCCCGCGCAGCCGGCGCTTGCGTTCCAGCAGCGGCTCACGGCGCACGTCCGCACCGTCGACGCGCAGCACGTCGAAGGCGTAGAAGTACACCGCGACCCCGCTGCGGCGTGCCTTGGCGGCACTGCCGACGTGGATCCGCGGCTGCAGCCGGGCGAAGCTGGTGCGCCGGCCCTCAAAAGCCACCACCTCCCCGTCGACGACGAAGTCGGTGGCCGCCTGCTGCTCGAGCGCCTCGGCGATCTCGGGGAACGCGACCGTCACGTCGCGCCCACTGCGGGAGTACAGCCGGGTCCCGCGGGCGTCGCGGACCGCCAGGCAGCGCTGGCCGTCGAGCTTGCGCTCGTAGATCCACCCCTCGGCCCAGAACCGCTCGTGGCTCAGCGTCGCCAGCGCCGGCTGGGGCACCTCCGTCGCACTCACCCCTCCCCACTACCCACTCCCCGCCCCGTTGAGTCGGGAGCGGCGAGTCGACGTCGGTTCAGTCGGTGGCGTGCAGGTCGCCGGTGCGGGCGATGGCCCGCAACAGCGCGGCGGCACGGGTGGCGACCGGGTTCGCGCCCTCGCGGGAGGCGAGCTCGGCGAGCGCCACCAGGTCGGCGGCCCGGGCAAGGTCGAGCGCGCGTGCGGGCGGGGTGCCGCGGAGCTCGGCGTACGCCGCGAGCACGGCCTCGACGTAGGCCGGGTCCCGCTCGAAGCGCAGCAGGTTGCCCAGGTCGGTGAACGGGTGGCCGGCGTGCGCGAACTCCCAGTCGAGCACCCCGGTGATGGCCACCGTGTCGGGGTCGACCAGGAGGTTCTTGGGGTTGAGGTCGCTGTGCACGAGGCAGGTGCGCGGCTCCTCGTCGAGGAGGGCCTGGGCGGCCTCGGCGACCTCGGCGAGCCCCGGGAGGTCCAGTCCCAGCCCGTCGACGTACGCCGGGAGGTCCAGCTCGAACGGCTCGATCCGCAGGTCGCCGTCGACGAAGGTCCCCCGGCGCAGCATCGGCATGCCACCGAGCGTGCCGGCGATCCGACCGCACGCCGCGCCCAGGCGCGCCAGACCGGCCCGGTCGAGCGTGGGCAGCAGGAGGTCGCCTCGGGTCCCGGGGAGGAACGAGGTGACCAGCAGCGCCGGCATGTCGGCGACGGGGTCGGCGCGCCGGAGCTCGAGGACCCTGGGGACCGGCAGCAACCCGTCGACGAGCCGCAGCAGGGCGGCCTGGATCTGTGCCGCCTCCGGGAGATGCCGAAGGCCGGCGAAGATCCGCACCACGGTGCGGTCTCCGCCGGCCTCGGCCAGGAACGTCTCCCCCGACCAGCCGCCCTCGAGCGGCTGCAGGGAGGCGAGCTCCGGGGATTCGTTCAGCGGTTCGCTCAGGGGACGCTCAGCCCTTGCGCTGGGTGACCTCGTCGCTCAGCGCCGGGAGGACCGTGTGCAGGTCGCCCACGACGCCGAAGTCGACGAGCTCGAAGATCGGCGCCTCCTCGTCCTTGTTGACCGCGACGATGGTCTTGGACGTCTGCATGCCGGCCCGGTGCTGGATGGCACCGGAGATGCCAGCCGCGATGTAGAGCTGCGGCGACACCGTCTTGCCGGTCTGACCGATCTGGAAGGTGTGCGGGATCCAGCCGGAGTCGACGGCCGCGCGCGAGGCGCCGACGGCGCCACCGAGCGCGTCCGCGAGGCCCTCGATCGCGTCGAAGCTGCCGCCGGTGCCGCGGCCACCGGCGACCACGATCGCGGCCTCGGTGAGCTCGGGCCGCCCGGTCGCCTTGCGCGGCTGGGACGCGACGATCTGCGCCTTCTTGGCCGAGTCGGAGATCGTCGCGGCGAACTCCTCGACGGTGCCCGCACCCGCGGACTGCTCGGCGGCGGCGGAGTTGGGCTTGACCGTGATGATCGGGGTGCCCTCGGTGACCTTGGCCTTGACCGTGTAGTTGCCGGCGAACACCGACTGCGTGGTCGTGCCGTCGGCCTCGACGTCGACGGCGTCGGTGATCAGGCCCGCGCCGAGCTTGACCGAGAGCCGGCCGGCGATCTCCTTGCCCTCGGAGGTGGACGGGATCAGGATCGCCGCGGGCGAGGCCTTCTCCGCCAGCTGCTGCAGCGCCTCGGCCTTCGGGGCGACCAGGTAGCCCTTGATCTGCGCGTCGTCGACGACGTAGACCTTCTCGGCTCCGTACGCCTTGACCTTCTCGGCCACCTCGGCGCCCTGGGCACCGCTGCCGATGAACACCGCGGAGGGCTCGCCGAGCCGCTTGGCGATCGTCAGGAGCTCGTACGTCGGCTTGCGCACCGCTCCGTCGACGTGGTCGATGAGAACGAGAACTTCAGACATCGGTCAGCTCCTCAGATGAACTTCTTCGAGGCGAGGAAGCCGGCCAGCGCCGAGGCGCCGGACCCGTCCTCGTCCTTGACGATCTCGCCGGCGGTGCGCGGCGGGCGGGCGGTGGTCTCCTCGACCGTGGTCCACGCCACCGACAGGCCGACCTGGCCGGCGTCGACCCCGAGGTCGCCGAGCGACCAGGTCTCCACGGGCTTCTTCTTCGCGGCCATGATGCCCTTGAACGACGGGTAGCGCGCCTCGCCGGACTGGTCGGTGACCGAGAGGACGAGCGGCATCGTCGCGCCGATCACCTCGGTCGCGGTGTCCCCGTCGCGCTTGACGCGCACCTGGTCGCCCTGCGTCTCGATCACCGAGGCGAGCGTGACCTGCGGCAGGTCGAGCCGCTCGGCGAGCATCGCCGGGACGACGCTCATCACGGCGTCGGTGGAGGCCATGCCGCAGATGACGAGGTCGACCTTGGTCTCGGAGCCGGCCTTCTCGATGGCCTTTGCCAGCACCAGCGAGGTGGCGGCGGCGTCGGAGCCGGCGATCGCGTCGTCCACCACGTGGACGCCCTGGTCGGCACCCATCTGGAGCGCCTTGCGCACGGCATCGACAGCCTTCTCGGGACCCACGCACAGCGCGGTCACCGTGGTGTCGTCGCCGGCCTTCTCCTTCAGCTGCAGAGCCTGCTCCACGGCGTACTCGTCGAGCTCCGAGAGGAGCCCGTCGACGCCGACGCGGTCCACGGTGTTGTCCGACTCGAACTGCCGGTCGGCAGTGGAGTCGGGGACGTACTTCACACAGACGACAATGTTCATGGTGTGTGGCCGGTTCGGCCCCTCCTGTGCAGTCGGATGGTGGTCGTGAGGCTACCGCCGCGTACCGGCCCTCGAAACTCATCGGGGGGTTGGCTATGTCACAGCGGCACTGTCACGGTCGGGTGCTGGGCGGCACGCGGGCGGGCGTCAGGGACGGACCACCCGCTCGAGGAGACGGCCCACGACGAGGTAGGCGACCGCGCCGAGACCCCAGTTGGCCAAGGCGTTCTTGGTCGCCGCGTCGGCGCCGTCGAAGGTGAAGATGCCGTTGCCGCGCGAGAACACCCCGAGGTCGAGGACGTCGGCGACGTCGAGCACGAGCTTGACCAGCGCGTTGTCGCGGTTGGCGTCGAGCGCGATCAGCAGCGCCCCGACGGCGAGCACGAGCGCGCACAGCACCGCCGCCAGCCACACCGCCTGGGCGGCCCGCCCGCGCAGCCGGGAGCCCCGCCGCGCCGTCAGCGCCTTGCGTTCGGCCACCCGCTGCTCACCTGCCCTCGAACTGCGCCTTGCCCGGACCGTTCTCGACGAAGGATCGCATACCGATCGTGCGGTCCTCGGTCGCGAACAGCGCCGCGAACTGCTGGCGCTCGATCTCCAGACCGGTCTCGAGGTCCACCTCGAGGCCGCGGTCGATGCTCTCCTTCGCGGCCCGCAGCGCGTACGACGCCGCCCCGGCGAACCGGCGCGCCCAGGCGAGCGCCTCGTCGTAGACGGACTCGGCGGGGAAGAGCCGGTCCACCAGCCCGATCGCGAGTGCCTCGTCGGCCTGGACGAACCGGCCGGTGAACACGATGTCCTTGGCCTTGCTCGGGCCGACCAGCCGGGTGAGCCGCTGGGTGCCGCCGGCGCCCGGGATGATCCCGAGGAGGATCTCGGGCTGACCCAGCACGGCGTCGTCGGCGGCGAACCGGACGTCCGCGCACAGCGCCAGCTCGCAGCCCCCGCCGAGTGCGTAGCCGGTGATCGCGGCGACGACCGGCTTCGGGATCCGCGCCACCGCGCTCAGCGCGGACTGCAGGGGGCCGGACCGCTTGACCATGTCGGTGTAGGACATGTCGGCCATCTCCTTGATGTCCGCCCCTGCGGCGAAGACCCGCTCACCGCCGTACACGACGACCGCCTTGACGTCGTCGCGCTCGGTGGCCTCGACCGCCGCCGCCCGGATCTCCTCCTGCACCTGCACGTTGAGCGCGTTCATCTTCGGCCGGTCCAGCCGGATCGTGCCGACCCCGTCGGCCACCTCCAGTCGCACGAACTCGCCCATCTCGTGACCTGCCTCTCCTGGTGCTCGCCGGGTCGGCGCCTCCGTCGGGCGCCCGATCCGCGTCGTCCGCGGCATCTGACCCGGCATTGTGCCGTCATCGCGGATCATCAGGAACAATGGGCCCGGTGACTCCCGGACTGTGGCGCAACCGCGGCCAGCAGGCCCCGGTGTGGCCCGGCCGCAGCTGGCCACTGGGGTCCACCTGGTCACCGGAGGCCACGAACTTCGCCGTGCACGCTCCTCGTGCCACCGCAGCCTGGGTGTGCCTGTTCGACGACGACGGCGGCGAGCAGCGGCACCGGCTCACCGAGCAGGAGCTCGGCATCTGGCACGGAGCCGTCCCGGGCGTCGCGCCGGGCACCCGCTACGGCTACCGGGTCAGCGGCCCCTGGGACCCCGAGCAGGGCTTCCGGTTCAACCCCGACAAGCTGCTCCTCGACCCGTTCGCCCGGGCGGTGTCCGGCACGCTGACGCCCGACCCCGCGATCTTCGGGTACGTCGCGGGCGACCCCTCCGTGCGCAGCCGCACCGACTCCGCGCCGTACGTCCCGATGGGGGTCGTGGTCGCCGACGACGGCTTCGACTGGGGCGACGACGCCCCACCACGGCACCGTTGGCGGGACTCGGCGATCTACGAGATGCACGTCAAGGGGATGACCGCGCTGCACGACCGGGTCCCCGAGGAGCTGCGCGGCACGTACGCCGGGCTCGCGACGCCCGCGGTGGTGGACTACCTCACGGACCTCGGCATCACCGCGGTCGAGCTGCTGCCGGTCCACCAGTTCGTGTCCGAGACAGCGGTGCTGGAGCGCGGCCTGGTGAACTACTGGGGCTACAACTCCATCGGCTTCGTCGCGCCGCACACCGCCTACTCCGCCTCCGGCGACCGCGGTCAGCAGGTCACCGAGTTCAAGGCCATGGTCAAGGCGTTCCACGCGGCCGGCATCGAGGTGATCCTCGACGTGGTCTACAACCACACCGCCGAGGCGGGCCCCAGCGGCCCGACGCTGTCGTTCCGCGGGCTGGACGACCGTGGCTTCTACTGCCGGGTCGGCGAGCCCCACGACGGCGAGTTCGACGACACCTACTGGGACGTGACCGCCTGCGGCAACACCGTCGACGCCTCCAACCCGTTCGCGCTGCGGCTGATCCTGGACTCGCTGCGCTACTGGGTCACCGAGATGCACGTCGACGGGTTCCGGTTCGACCTGATGTCCGCGCTGACCCGGGTCCACCACCGCATCGACATGCGCAGTCCCCTGCTCACCGCGATCGGCCAGGACCCGGTGCTCCGGCACGTGAAGCTGATCGCCGAGCCGTGGGACGCCTCGATGGAGGGCTACCGCGTCGGCGAGTTCCCGCCGCCGTGGGTGGAGTGGAACGACCGCTACCGCGACGAGATCCGCGACTTCTGGCGCAACCACAACTCCGACATCCGCGGTGTGGCGACCCGGCTGGCCGGCTCCTCGGACCTCTACCTCGACGACGGGCGCTCGCCGTACGCCTCGATCAACTTCGTCACCGCCCACGACGGGTTCACGCTGCGCGACCTGGTCACCTACGAGCACAAGCGCAACGAGGCCAACGGCGAGGACAACCGCGACGGCACCGACAACAACCGCTCCTGGAACCACGGGGTCGAGGGCGAGAGCGACGACCCGGCCCTGGTGCGGGTGCGGCGCCGGCAGGCGGCGAACATGATGGCGACGCTGTGCCTGTCCAACGGGGTCCCGATGATCACCGCCGGCGACGAGCGCGGGCGGACCCAGCGCGGCAACAACAACCCCTACTCGCAAGACAACGAAACGTCCTGGATCGACTGGCGTCCCGACGACGCGTGGCTCGACGTCTACGAGATCACCAAGGCCGCGTTGCGGCTGCGCCGCGAGCACCCGGCGCTGCGCCAGCGGCACTGGTTCGAGGGCCGGCCGACGATCCTCGGCGGGCCCAAGGACCTGGCGTGGCTGCACCCCTCGGGGCGGGAGATGACCGGCGACGACTGGTACGACCCGACGCTGCGCGCGATCGGCATGTTCGTCTCGGCGGCACCCCTGCGGGCGCCGGGGCCGCACGGCGAGCAGCAGGTCGACAAGACCTTCGTGCTCTGGTTCAACTCCGACTGGCTCCCCCAGACCATCCGGCTGCCCGAGAACGACTGGGTGCAGACCGGCGAGGTCGTGCTCTCCACCGACGCCGCGCACCCGGTCGGCACCCCGGTCAAGGCCGGCGACGAGCTCGACATCGGCCGCCGCACCGTCGTGGTCTTCCGCGAGACCTAGCCGCGGCTCGCGCGTCGACTTCGTCGCCGCGCGGGCCGCGGAATCGCTCTTGGTCCGATGCTCCGACGTTGTGGTTGCGGTAGGTGCGCCGGCTGCGGGCACGCCTCAGGAACGCCGAGTCGGCATCGAGGCGTTACGGCAGGGCGACCAGGCCCAGCTCCGCGCGGGAGGTCAGCAGGTCGTTGCGCGGGGTGATCCGCACCGTGTAGCCGAACGACCCCGAGTGGTCGAGGACCACGTCGCCGTCGAAGCGGTGCCGGCCGCCCTCGTAGGACTCCGCGACGTGCAGCGAGTCGACGACCGTCTCGACCAGCACGTCCTCGCCGTTCGTCTTGCCGTGCACGAGCTCGACGTCCACGTCGTCGGGTGACAGCGAGCCGAGGGCCACGAACGCCCGCACGCTCATCCCGTCGCCGACCTCGGGGGCGTCGCCGACCCCGCTGCTCTCGACGTGGTCGACCCGGACGGCGGGCCACTCGGCCTTGACCTTCTTCTTCCAGGCCGCCAGCTCGGCGGCGCCGTGGAAGTCGGAGTTGAGCCGGTGGGCGGTCACGGAGGCCGGCGTGTAGAGCTGGCGGACGTAGTCGCGCACCATCCGGGTGGCGAGCACCTTCGGGCCGAGCGACTTCAGCGTGTGCCGGGTCATCTCCAGCCAGCGCGTCGGCACGCCCTCGGCGTCCAGGTCGTAGAACCGCGGCGCGACGTCGTTCTCGATCAGGTCGTACAGCGCCGCGGCCTCGAGGTCGTCGCGGTGGTCGATGTCCTCCACGCCGTCGGCCGTCGGGATCGCCCAGCCGTTGTCGCCGTCGTACCACTCGTCCCACCAGCCGTCGAGCACCGAGAGGTTCAGGCCGCCGTTGAGCGCGGCCTTCATCCCGGAGGTGCCGCACGCCTCGTAGGGCCGCAGCGGGTTGTTCAGCCAGACGTCGCAGCCGGGGTAGAGCGGCTGCGCCATCGCGATGTCGTAGTTGGGGAGGAACACGATCCGGTGCCGGATCTCGGGGTCGTCGGAGAGCTTGACGATGTCCTGGATGAGCTTCTTGCCGCCATCGTCGGCCGGGTGGGCCTTGCCGGCGATCACCAGCTGGATCGGCCGCTCGGGGTGCAGCAGCAGCGACTTGAGCCGCTCGGGGTCGCGCATCATCAGCGTGAGTCGCTTGTACGACGCGGCGCGCCGCGCGAACCCGATCGTGAGCACCTCGGGGTCCAGGGCGTTGTCGATCCAGCTCAGCTCGGCCTTCGCCGCGCCGCGCTTCTCCCACGAGCGCCGCAGCCGCTTGCGGGCGTCGACCACGAGCCGCTCGCGGAGCGTGCGCTTGACGGCCCAGATCTCGGCGCCGGGGACCTTGTCGGCCGCGGCCCAGAAGCCGCTGGTGTCGTCGGACTCGGGGTCCGCCCCCTGGGCGACGGCCAGCTCGATGACCTCGCGGGCCACCCACGTGGGGGCGTGCACGCCGTTGGTGATCGAGCCGATCGGCACCTCGGCCTCGTCGAACGCCGGCCACAGGCCGTTGAACATGCCCCGGCTGACCTGGCCGTGCAGCTGGGAGACGCCGTTGGCGCGCTGCGCGAGCCGGAAGCCCATCACCGCCATGTTGAACACGGCCGGGTCGCCGCCCTCGTAGTCCTCGCTGCCCAGCGCCAGCACCCGCTCGACGGGTACGCCGGGCGTCGGGCCGCCCTCGCTGAAGTACTGCTCCACGAGCGTCAGCGGGAACCGGTCGATGCCCGCGGGCACCGGGGTGTGGGTGGTGAACACCGTCGAGGCGCGGCTGACCTCCAGCGCGGTGTCGAAGTCGAGGCGGGGGCCGCCCTCGGCCACCGTGAGCTCGCGGATCCGCTCGAGCCCGAGGAAGCCCGCGTGACCCTCGTTGGTGTGGAACACCTCGGGTGCGGGGTGCCCGGTGATGCGGCAGAACACCCGCAGCGCACGCACGCCGCCGACGCCCAGCAGCAGCTCCTGGCGCAGGCGGTGCTCGCTGTTGCCGCCGTACAGTCGGTCGGTCACGTCGCGGTAGTGCTCGGGGTTGCCCTCGACGTCGGTGTCGAGCATCAGCAGCGGGACCCGGCCGACGCTCGCGACCCAGATCCGCGCCAGGAGCTCGGGTCCGTCGGGCAGCGCGACGCTGATCATCGCCCGGGCGCCGTTCTCCTCGCGCAGCAGGGAGATCGGCAGGCCGTCGGGGTCGAGGACCGGGTAGGACTCCTGCTGCCAGCCCTCGCGGGAGAGCGACTGCTTGAAGTAGCCGTGCCGGTAGAGCAGGCCGACGCCGATGATCGGGACGCCGAGGTCGCTGGCGGCCTTCAGGTGGTCGCCGGCGAGGATGCCGAGCCCGCCGGAGTACTGCGGCAGCGAGGCGGTGATGCCGAACTCCGGGGAGAAGTACGCGATGGCGCGCGGGCCCTGCTCGCCGGCGGCGAGACGGCGCTGGAACCACCGGTCCCCGGTCAGGTACCGCTCCAGCTCGTCGGTGGCCGCTCCGAGCCGGGACAAGAAGCCCTCGTCGGCGGCCAGCTCCTCCAGCCGGCGGCGGCCGACGGCGCCGAGCAGCTTGACCGGATCGCGGCCGGTCGACTCCCACAGGGCGGGGTCGACGGACTCGAAGACGTCTTGGGACTGGGGGTCCCAGGACCACCTCAGGTTGCCGGCGAGCCGGCCCAGCCCGGCCAGCGCCGGGGGCAGAACGGGACGAACGGTGAATCGACGAATCGCACGCACCGGGCGACGGTACCCCCTGGAGGTTGGAACGATCAAAGGAATGGACGAACCCGGCGGTGCGGCGCGGATCACGCCGCGCCCGACGCCCTCGCGGCACAGGTTCACATAACGAACCCGGGCGTCCGGCGTTGACCGGGACATGACCCGCTCACCTCGACGCCGCGGCGGCTACCGCACCGCCGCGTTGGCCCTGCTGACCGCCACCCTGGTCCCCGGCCTCGCCCAGCTCCCGGCGCTCGCCGGCACCGCCCCGACGGCCCGCACCGCCACCGCCGCGGACGACCTCACTCCTCCGCTCGGCGGCCTCGGGGACCCGGTCCCCGGCCTCACCGACCTCGACGCCCGCGGCACCGCGCTCCCCACCGCGGCCCAGCGCAGCGCCGTCGCCCGCCTCGGCGCCGTCGACGTGCGCTGGAACCGGTTCGGTACGCCGTCCTCGATCCTCCCGGCCGACGGCGTCCTGGCCCGGGCCACATCCGCCGACCCGGTGGCGGCCGCCCGCGCCTGGCTCGCCGACCACGCGGCCGTCTTCGGCTTGACCCGGACCCAGGTCGCCGGGCTCGAGCTGGTCAACGACCAGCGGCTGGCCCGCAGCGACGCCCACGCGGTGCTGTTCCGCCAGCGGTTCGGCGACCTCAGCCCCGCGCTCGGGAGCATGGTGACCGTCGGTGTCGCCCGCGGCGAGATCGCCTACGTCTCCTCCTCGCTCGCCCGCGCCGACGGGTCGGCGCCGGCCGCGACCCTGAGCCCCCTGCAGGCGTGGACGAAGGCCGCGGCCAACGTCGGCCGGAGCCTCGACGGCGGGGTCCTCGACCGGGTCACCTCGCGCGTCGCCGACGGCTGGACGCGCCTGTCCGTGCCCGGCTTCGCCCAGGAGCAGCTGGTCCGGCTGCGCGCCCTCGCCCTGGCCGACGGCACCGTGCGCCCGGTGTTCGAGACCAACGTGGTCGACGTCGAGAAGGGCGCGGCGTTCGCCTACACGCTGATGGTCGACGGCGTCACCGGCGACGTCCTGCACCGACAGAACCAGGTCGAGAACAGCAGCGACGCCTTCCAGTTCCAAGGCGAGGTCACCGCGACCGACTGCGGTCCCCAGCACGAGTTCGAGCTCACCGACGCCAACACCAAGCAGATCGTCGCCGTGGCGGCCGCGGCCAACACGCTCAACGACATCGAGATCAAGATCTACGACCCCCAGCACCAGCTCCTGGTGACCGGCGACCTGGGCACCAGCCCCGAGACCGCGACCTACGCCGCCGACTCGATCCCCGCCGGCATCTACACGATGCAGGTCTGCCCCTTCGCCGACCCGACGGTGCCGTTCGTGCCGCCGGGCAACTACGTCGCCAGCGTGACGACCAGTGACACCGCAGGGCCCTCGACCGGCGAGGTCGGGTTCCCGTCGAAGTGGCGCTACTTCACCGCCAACCCGTCGCTGGACTACTCGACGACCACCACGCCGAAGAACTCCGTGATCGGCTGCTGGGTCGCCGGCGACGGCTGCACCTCGCCGACGGGGCCGTTCCGCAACGTCGCCGCCCCGGCCCCGTGGGACGCGACCGCCAACGGCGTCGGCACGATGACGACGGTCGGCAACAACGCCAACACCCACGAGGCCTGGGTCAGCCCGTTGACGCCGGGAGGTACGGCGCAGGCACCGATCTCGCCGACCCGTGAGTACACCGGCGAGTTCACCGACGCCTGGAACAACTCCGGCTGCGACCCCGCCCAGCTGACCCCGGGCGGCAACGACATCGACGCGACCGTGACCAACCTGTTCGTCGCGCACAACCGGATGCACGACTACTCCTACTACCTCGGCTTCACCGAGGACAACTACAACATGCAGCTGGACAACCTCGGCCGCGGCGGCGTCGCCGGCGACCAGGAGGTCGGCAACGCCCAGGCCGGCGCGCTCACCGGCGGACAGCCGTCGTACCTCGGCCGCGACAACGCCAACCAGATCACGCTGCAAGACGGCGTGCCCGGCATCACCAACCAGTACCTCTTCCAGCCGATCGCCGGGGCGTTCTACTCCCCCTGCGTCGACGGCGGCCTCGACATGGGCATCGTCGGCCACGAGTACACCCACGCGATCAGCAACCGGATGGTCGGCGGCCCCGACGAGGGCCTCACCTCCGAGCAGGGCGGCGCGATGGGCGAGTCCTGGAGCGACCTGGTCGCCGGCGAGTACATGTTCAGCCACGGCTATGCCAACGGCGGCAACCCGTGGGCGGTCGGGGTCTACGCGACCGGGAACAAGTCGGTCGCGATCCGCGACTACGCGATCAACAAGAACCCGCTCAACTACTCCGACTACGGGTTCGACAGCACCGGCAACGAGGTGCACGCCGACGGCGAGATCTGGAACGGCACCCAGTGGGAGGTGCGCCAGGCCCTGGTCAAGAAGTGGAACGCGAAGTTCCCCTACGGCAACAAGGCGCTGCAGCTGCGCTGCGCCCAGGCGACCCCGACGGCGAGCCCGCTGCCGGCCGCCCGGTGCCCCGGCAACCGGCGTTGGGTCCAGCTCGTCTTCGACTCCTTCCTGCTCCAGCAGGGCGCGACGTCGATGCTCGACGCGCGGGACGCGATGCTCGCCGCCGACCGGATGCGCTTCGGCGGCAAGGACCTCAAGGTGATGTGGGACGCGTTCGCCCGGCGCGGGATGGGTCAGGGCGCCTCGGTGCCCAACGCCGACTCCGGCGACACCTCCCCGAGCTTCGCGTCGCCGAAGTCCGAGAACGGGCGCGTCACGTTCCGCAGCAACCGCTCCGGCAGGTTCTACGTCGGGCACTACGAGGCCCGGGCCACCCCGGTGGCCGACACCACCGCGGCGGGCAAGCTCAAGAACACCGCCCGGTTCGTCCCCGGCCGCTACCGGATGCTCTTCGTCTCCCAGGCCGGTGGCTTCAAGCGGTTCACGATGACGGTGAAGGCCGGCACGCAGCAGGTCACCGTCCGGGCGCCGCAGAACCTCGCTGCGAAGAAGAACGGCGCGCGGCTGCTCGGCACGACCGAGGGGTCCTTGAATCCGGCGGCGCTCCTGGACGGCACCGAGCGCACCGCGTGGGGCGGGGTCACCGAGGCCAACGTCGACGAGTCGCACCCGTTCGTCGCGGTCGACCTGGCCGGTGGCGTCCACACCGTCCGCCGGGTCCAGGTGAGCGCGATGCTCAACCCGGCTCCCCCGGACCCCAACGAGATCCCGCTGGCCGCGGACCCCGACCCCGACTCCGGGTCCCGGTTCACGGCGCTGCGCCGGTTCGCCCTCGAGGCGTGCGTGAGCGGCTGCGGGTCCGCGCAGGCGAAGTGGAAGCGGTTCTACGTCTCCCCCGCGGACGCGTTCCCGGCCGTGCGCCCCCGCCCGGTCGCCCCGAACCTGACCATGCGCACGTTCGACGTGCCGGCCACCCGGGCGGCGGCCATCCGGTTCGTGGTGCTGGAGAACCAGTGCACCGGCTTCGCCGGGTACGCCGGGGAGCAGGACAACGACCCGGTCAACGACACCGACTGCAAGACGGCGTCCGACCGCGGCACGATCGTGCACGCCGCGGAGCTGCAGGTGTACTGATGAGCTGCCTTCGACACCCGAGCTTGCTCGGGTGTCGAAGACGCAGCAGCCAGGTCGAGTAGGCGCGCGACCGACGGAGGAGGTCGCGACCGCCGTATCGAGACCCATTCCGCTCAGAGGTCTCGATACGCCGTCGCTCGTCCCTCGCGACGGCTACTCGACCAACGAGAGGGACGCCGTCGCTCGTCCCTCGCGACGACTACTCGACCAACGAGCGGGACGCCGTCGCTCGTCCCTCGCCACGGCTACTCGACCACCGAGAGGGACGCCGCCGACCAACGAGAGGGCAGGGCGGTGACCACGGTCGCCGCCCTGTTTCCACCTGCCCGAGCGGGGTACGGCGTCCAGGACGGCAGCTGCCCCCTGCCGCACCTGCCCGGACCCTCGCTAGGTTGGAGATCATGGTCGGACGCATCCCCGTCATGAACGTCACGCCGCTCGTCGACCTCGGCCGGCAACCCGCGAAGGCCACGGTCGGCGAGCCGTTCCCGGTGACGGCGACCGTCTTCCGGGAGGGCCACGACAAGCTCGGCGCCGAGGTCGTCCTCACCGGCCCCGACGGCCGCCGCCGGCCGCCGGTCCGGATGACGGCCCACGCCACGATCCCGGACCGCTACGAGGCCTGGGTGACCCCCGACACCGGCGGCGCCTGGAGCTTCGAGGTGGTCGCCTGGTCCGACCCGCTGGCGACCTGGCAGCACAACGCCGCCCTCAAGGTCCCGGCCGGCGTCGACGTCGACCTGATGTTCACCGAGGCCAGGATCCTGCTCGAGAAGGTGCTCGCCTCGCTCGACCCGCGCGACCCCTCGGCCGCCGACGCGGCCCAGGTCCTGCAGGGCGCGATCGACGCGGCGAGCGACGGCAAGCGGCCGGCGGCCGCGCGGCTGGCGGTCCTCGAGGCGCCCGACGTCACCGGGGTGCTCGCCACCCACCCGATCCGCGAGCTCGTCACGGTCGAGGGCCCCTACCCGGCGTACGCCGACCGGCAGCGGGCGCTCTACGGCAGCTGGTATGAGTTCTTCCCCCGGTCCGAGGGCGCGACCAAGGATCCCGAGACCGGCACGGTCACCAGCGGCACCTTCCAGACCGCCGCCAAGCGGCTCGACGCCGTCGCGGCGATGGGCTTCGACGTGATCTACCTGCCGCCGATCCACCCCATCGGCGAGGTCAACCGCAAGGGACCCAACAACACCCTCGATCCCGGGCCCGACGACACCGGGTCGCCCTGGGCGATCGGCTCCAAGGACGGCGGCCACGACGCGATCCACCCCGACCTCGGGACGTTCGAGGACTTCGACGCCTTCGTCGCCCGCGCCGACGCGCTCGGGCTGGAGGTCGCGCTCGACCTCGCCCTGCAGGCGGCACCGGACCACCCCTGGGTGACGTCCCACCCCGAGTGGTTCACGACCCGCGCCGACGGCACCATCGCGTACGCCGAGAACCCGCCGAAGAAGTACCAGGACATCTACCCGATCAACTTCGACAACGACCCCACGGGCATCTGCCAGGAGGTGCTGCGGATCGTCCGCCTCTGGATGTCCCACGGGGTGCGGATCTTCCGGGTCGACAACCCGCACACCAAGCCGGTGGCGTTCTGGGAGTGGCTGCTCAAGGAGATCCGGCGCACCGACCCCGACGTGCTGTTCCTGGCCGAGGCGTTCACCCGGCCGGCGATGATGCAGGGGCTCGGCGCGATCGGGTTCCACCAGTCCTACACGTACTTCACGTGGCGCAACGCCAAGTGGGAGCTCGAGGAGTATCTCCGCGAGCTGTCCCACCAGACCGATCACCTGATGCGGCCGAACTTCTTCGTCAACACCCCCGACATCCTGCACGCGTATCTGCAGTACGGCGGGCCCGCCGCGTTCAAGATCCGCGCCGCGATCGCGGCGACGGCGTCGCCCAGCTGGGGGGTCTACGCCGGCTACGAGCTCTACGAGCACGTGGCCGTGCGGCCCGGCAGCGAGGAGTACCTCGACTCGGAGAAGTACCAGATCCGGATCCGGGACTGGGACGCCGCCGAGCGCGAGAACCGCACGCTCGCGCCGTACCTCACCCGCCTCAACGAGATCCGGCGCCAGCACCCGGCGCTGCAGCTGCTGCGCAACGTGTCGGTCCACTGGAGCGACGACGAGAACATCCTCGTGTTCAGCAAGCGCGCGACCGGCCCGGACGCGCACGCCGGCCACGAGGACATCGTCATCGTCGTCGTGAACGTCGACCCGCACGCGGCTCGCGAGACCACGGTCCACCTCGACCTCGAGGCGCTCGGGATGCCGTCGGCCGAGTCGTTCCTGGTGCACGACGAGATCACCGGCGAGGACTGGACCTGGGGCCAGCACAACTACGTCCGCCTCGACCCCTACCACGAGCCGGCGCACATCCTCACGGTGAGGAGGCCCCGGTGACCCACGGCCTCTCCGAGAACGCGGCCGACAGCACACCGGACTGGTTCAAGTCCGCCGTCTTCTACGAGGTCCTCGTCCGTTCCTTTCGCGACTCCAACTCCGACGGGACCGGGGACTTCCGGGGGCTGGTCGAGAAGCTCGACTACCTCCAGTGGCTCGGCGTCGACTGCCTGTGGATCCCGCCGTTCTTCCCCAGCCCGCTGCGCGACGGCGGCTACGACGTCGCCGACTACACGGGCGTGCTGCCCGAGATCGGGAACGTGGAGGACTTCCGCTACTTCCTCGACCAGGCGCACGAGCGGGGCATCCGGGTGATCATCGACTTCGTCATGAACCACACCAGTGACGCGCACCCGTGGTTCCAGGCCTCGCGATCCGACCCGGACGGGCCGTTCGGCGACTTCTACGTGTGGTCCGACACCGACGAGCTCTACGAGGACGCCCGGATCATCTTCGTCGACACCGAGCCGTCGAACTGGACCTGGGACCCGGTCCGTCAGCAGTACTTCTGGCACCGGTTCTTCTCCCACCAGCCGGACCTGAACTTCGACAACCCCAAGGTCCACGAGGCGATGTTCGAGGCGCTCGCCTTCTGGCTGGACATGGGGCTGGACGGGTTCCGCCTCGATGCCGTGCCCTACCTCTACGAGCGGCCCGGGACCAACGGCGAGAACCTCCCGGAGACCCACGAGTTCCTGCGCAAGGTCCGGGCGTTCGTCGACGAGCACTACCCGGGCCGGGTGCTGCTCGCGGAGGCCAACCAGTGGCCCGCCGACGTCGTCGACTACTTCGGCGACTTCGAGTCCGGCGGCGACGAGTGCCACATGTGCTTCCACTTCCCGGTGATGCCGCGCATCTTCATGGCCGTGCGCCGCGAGTCGCGGTTCCCGGTCTCGGAGATCCTCGAGCAGACGCCGCCGATCCCGCACGGATGCCAGTGGGGCATCTTCTTGCGCAACCACGACGAGCTGACGCTCGAGATGGTCAGCGACGAGGACCGCGACTACATGTGGGGCGAGTACGCCAAGGACCCGCGGATGAAGGCCAACATCGGGATCCGCCGACGGCTGGCGCCCCTGCTCGACAACGACACCAACCAGATGGAGCTGTTCAACGCGCTGCTGTTCTCGCTGCCCGGCTCGCCGGTCCTCTACTACGGCGACGAGATCGGGATGGGCGACAACATCTGGCTCGGCGACCGCGACGGGGTCCGCACCCCGATGCAGTGGACGTCGGACCGCAACGCCGGCTTCTCCTCCGCGACCCCCGGCAAGCTCGACCTGCCGCTCATCCAGGACCCGGTGTTCGGGTACCAGTCGGTCAACGTGGAGGCCCAGCTCGAGAACACCTCGTCCCTGCTGCACTGGATGCGGCGGATGATCCACGCGCGCCGCAACCACCCGGCCTTCGGTCTCGGGTCGTTCCACGACCTGGGCGGGTCCAACTCGACCGTGCTGTCCTACGTGCGCGAGTACACCGCGGAGGACGGCACCGAGGACATCATCTTGTGCGTCAACAACCTCTCCCGGTTCCCGCAGCCGGTGGAGCTGGACCTGCGTCGCTTCGAGGGGCGCCGACCGGTCGAGCTGATCGGCGGCGTGCCGTTCCCGGAGATCGGCGAGCTCCCCTACCTGTTGACGCTGGCGGGCTACGGGTTCTACTGGTTCCGACTGACCGCTCCCGAGACCAGCGAGGAGGGTCTGCTGCTGTGAGCCCCGACGGACAGATCACCCACATCGAGCCCGACGTGTTCGTCCGCTACCTCGAACGCACCCGGTGGTTCGGCGGCAAGGGCCGGCCCTTCGAGGTCGCGTCCGTACGCCGGATCGGCGAGGTGCCCCGCGACGAGGAGAGCACCGGTCCGCGGGTGGTGATCGAGCTCGTCGAGGTCGCCTACAGCGACGGCCCCGGCGGCACCGAGGTCTACCAGGTGCCGATGTCGTTCTACACCGAGCCGGAGAGCCGGCTCGACCACGCCTTCATCGGCTGGTGGGACGAGCCCGACCACGGCTGGGTGCACGCCTACGACGCCCTCCACGACCGGGAGGCGATGGACAGCTGGCTGCGGGCCTTCGACCGGGCCGCCGGCGAGTCCGGGGGCAACCTCAGCGACGACGAGAGCGGGCTGCGCTTCCACCGGCTGCCGGGCCACGAGCTGGACCTGACCGCCCACTCCACGCTGTTCTCCGGCGAGCAGTCCAACTCGTCGGTCGCGTTCGGCGAGGACTGCCTGATGAAGGTGTTCCGCAAGATCACCCCCGGGGTCAACCCGGACATCAGCGTCCACGAGGTCCTCACCAACGCCGGCTCCCACCACGTGGCGGCGCTCTACGGCTGGCTCGACTGGGTCGACTGGGACGCCGACCCCGAGGCCGAGGAGCGCTCGGGCACCACGATCCAGCTGGCGATGCTCCAGCAGTTCCTGCGCACCGCCAGCGACGGCTGGGACCTGGCGCTGACCAGCGCCCGGGACCTGTTCGCCGAGGCCGACCTGCACGCCCACGAGGCCGGGGGCGACTTCGCGGCCGAGTCCGCCCGGCTCGGCGAGGCGCTGCGGGAGGTCCACGAGGCCCTGGCCGAGCACTTCCCCACCGAGCACCGTGGCCCGGAGGCGCTCGCGGAGCTGGCCGAGGCCATGGACGCGAGACTCGACGCGGCGCTCGAGGTGGTCCCCGAGCTGGCCGAGCACGCGGAGCGGCTGCGCTCGGCGTACTCCCGGCTGCGCGGGCTGGACACGCTCGACGTGCAGCAGATCCACGGCGACCTGCACCTCGGCCAGACGCTGCGCACCAGCCTGGGCTGGAAGATCGTCGACTTCGAGGGCGAGCCGGCCAAGCCGCTCGCGGAGCGGCTGCGGCCCGACTCGGTGTGGCGCGACGTCGCCGGGATGGTGCGGTCCTTCGACTACGTCCCGCACGTCGTGGAGCGGCAGTTCGCCGAGGACCAGCCCGAGGGCGCCAGCCAGCGCGCCTACCGCGCCGAGGAGTGGGCCCACCGCAACCGCAACCACTTCATCACCGCCTACGCCGGCGGCGAGCTCACCGAGCAGCAGCAGATCCTGCTCGACGCCTACGTCGCGGACAAGGCCGTCTACGAGACCGTGTACGAGACCCGCAACCGTCCGACCTGGGTGGGCATCCCGCTCGAGGCCGTGGCGAGGATCGGAGCAGCATGAGCCCGAAGAGGACCCCCCGCACCGGCACGCCCGACCCGCAGGCGCCCGCGGCACGCACCGAGGCGCCCGCGCCGGACTCGTCCGGGCCGCCTGCCTCCGCCTCGCGTACGCCGAGCCTGCACCCGGTCTCGGTCGCCGAGCTGCACCAGGTCGCCCACGGCGAGCACGGCAACCCCCACGGCGTGCTCGGCCCGCACCCGCACGACGGCGCGGTCACGGTCCGGGTGCTCCGGCCGCTGGCCTCGCGGGTCGTGGTCCGTTGGCAGGGCGCCGACGGCTCGCCGGGCGAGGCCGAGCTGACCCATGAGCACGAGGGCATCTGGGCCGGCCTCATCCCGCTGGCGGACGTGCCCGACTACCGGGTCGCGGTCAGCTACGGCCCCGACGAGCACGTCGTCGACGACCCCTACCGGTTCTTGCCGACCCTCGGCGAGATGGACCTGCACCTGATCAACGAGGGCCGCCACGAGCAGCTGTGGACGGTGCTCGGGGCTCGCGTCCACCACTACCCCGGGGCGCTGGGTCCGGTCACCGGCACCTCCTTCGCGGTGTGGGCTCCCTCGGCGCGGGCGATCCGCATCAAGGCCGACTTCAACAGCTGGGACGGCCGCGAGCACCCGATGCGCCAGCTCGGCACGTCCGGCGTGTGGGAGCTCTTCGTGCCGGACGTCGGCGCCGGCACGGCGTACAAGTACGCGATCTTGGGGCCCGACGGCCAGTGGCGCGAGAAGGCCGACCCGATGGCGCAGTGGGCCGAGCGGCCCGCCGACACCGCCTCGAAGGTCTTCGAGTCGGACTACGCCTGGGGCGACGACGCCTGGCTCGCCGAGCGCGCCCAACGGCAGCCGGTCGCGTCCCCGATGAGCATCTACGAGATGCACCTCGGGTCGTGGAAGAAGCACCCCGACGGGCGCTACTGGTCGTGGGCCGAGCTCGCCGAGGACCTGCCCGGCTACGTCGCCGACCTGGGGTTCACCCACGTCGAGCTGATGCCGGTGATGCAGCACCCGTTCGGCGGCTCGTGGGGCTACCACGTCACGTCGTACTTCGCCCCCGACGCCCGCTTCGGCGACCCCGACGGCTTCCGCCTCCTCGTCGACCGGCTGCACCAGGCCGGCGTGGGCGTCATCCTCGACTGGGTCCCCGGCCACTTCGCCACCGACGAGTGGGCGCTGGCGCGCTTCGACGGCACGCCGCTCTACGAGGACCCCAACCCGCAGCGCGGCTGGCACAAGGAGTGGGGCTCCCACATCTTCAACTTCGGCCGGCGCGAGGTGCGCAACTTCCTCTACGCCAACGCGCTCTACTGGCTCGAGGAGTTCCACGCCGACGGCCTGCGGGTCGACGGGGTGGCGTCGATGCTCTACCTCGACTACGCCCGCGAGGAGGGCGAGTGGACGCCGAACATCCACGGCGGCCACGAGAACCTCGAGGCGGTGCAGTTCCTCCAGGAGATGAACGCCACCGTCTACAAGCGGGTCCCCGGCATCACCACGATCGCCGAGGAGTCGACCTCCTGGCCCGGCGTCACCCGGGCCACCGCGCACGACGGGCTCGGCTTCGGCTTCAAGTGGAACATGGGCTGGATGCACGACTCGCTGGGCTACATGGCCCGCGAGCCCGTGCACCGCGCCTACCACCACGGCGAGATGACGTTCTCCCTCGTCTACGCCTGGTCGGAGAACTTCGTGCTCCCGATCAGCCACGACGAGGTCGTCCACGGCAAGGGCTCGCTGCTGCGCAAGATGCCCGGCGACCGGTGGCAGCAGCTGGCCAACCTGCGCGCCTACCTGGGCTTCATGTGGGCCCACCCGGGCAAGCAGCTGCTGTTCATGGGCGCCGAGCTCGGGCAGGAGGCGGAGTGGGCCGAGTCGCGGGAGCTGGACTGGTGGCTGCTCGACCACCCCGAGCACCGGGGCGTGCAGTCGCTGGTGCGCGACCTGAACGCGACGTACGCCGCCACGCCCTCGCTCTGGGCGCGCGACCACGAGGCCGACGGCTTCGAGTGGATCGACGCCAACGACGCGGGCCGCAACGTCTTCTCGTTCGTCCGCCGCGGCGGCGACGCCGACCTGGTGTGCGTGTCGAACTTCGCGGCGGTGCCGCACGAGAACTACCGGCTCGGGCTGCCCGGGGCCGGCGAGTGGGACGAGGTGCTCAACACCGACGCCTCGACCTACACCGGATCGGGCGTGGGCAACCTCGGCTCGGTCACCGCCGTCGACGGCGAGTGGTCCGGCCAGCCCGCCTCCGCCACGATCGTGGTGCCGCCGCTGGCGACGGTGTGGTTCCGGAGGCGGGTCTAGCTGCGGGTTTCACCGGTCAGCCGGTGAAACCCGCACGACACGCCGAG
>NZ_DASWVI010000011.1:0-1967 GCF_036401255.1 Nocardioides sp.
GACCCCGTCCGGAGGGCTCAGCTGCTGGCCGCGCCGGCCGCCGCCGTCGTCGCCGCGACCGCCGTGATGGCCGCGGTGGAGGCGGCGATGGCGTCGCGGACGGCCTTGGCCGCCCAGTCGCCCTGGGCGATCGCCTTCGCCCGCTTGCGGACCTCGCCGGCGGACAGGCCCGCGTGGTCGACGACCTTGTGGGGCTTGTCGATGGCCGAGAGCAGCGCGACCAGCGCGCCGGTGCGCTCGTCCGGCTCGACGCCCTGGACGAGCACGGCGGTGAGCCGCCGGCGTACGTCCTGCTCGTGGGTCGAGTCGACCGCGGGCCAACGGGTGCGCGGGAACAGGCCCAGCACGCGGTCGTCGCGTCGCTCGACCAGGCCGCGCCCGGCCAGCCGGTCGGCGAGGGCGTCGCGGGTGCCCTTGCCGAGGCGCTCGACGAGGTCCTGGGCGGTGCGCGGCGGCTCCCCGATGACGTCGTACGCCGCGCGGAGGACCGGGTCCGCCGGAGCGGCGCCGGCCACGGCTCGGACCTTCGCGGAGCGCCACAAGCCGGTCTTCTCCTCGACCTCGACGGCGCCGGTGGCCGCGAGCTCCACGAGGAGCGCCCCGCCCAGCACGGTCTGCGGATAGGAGGTGAGCGTGAGCTTGCCGCTCTCGTCGTCGAGCAGCAGGAGGAGCATGTCCTCGGCGATCAGGATCTCCACGCGATCGACGCTACCGCGCCCGCGCCGGCGAACCCGCTCGCCCCCATCTCTAGGATTGCCCCCATGAGTCGTGTCCTGTCCGCCGTCGCCTGGCCGTACGCAAACGGCCCGCGCCACATCGGCCACGTGGCCGGGTTCGGCGTGCCCTCCGACGTCTTCAGTCGGTACATGCGGATGGCGGGCCACGACGTGCTGATGGTCTCCGGCTCCGACGAGCACGGCACCCCGATCCTGATCGCCGCCGACGAGGCGGGCCTCTCGCCGCAGGAGCTCGCCGACAGGAACCACCGGATCATCGCCGAGGACCTCGTCTCGCTCGGCCTCACCTACGACCTCTACACCCGCACCACCGCGCGCAACCACCACGCGGTGGTCCAGGAGCTGTTCCTCGGGGTCTACGAGAACGGCTACTTCGTCGAGCAGACCACGCACGGGGCGATCTCGCCCTCGACGGGCCGCACCCTGCCCGACCGCTACATCGAGGGCACCTGCCCGATCTGCGGGTACGACGGCGCGCGCGGCGACCAGTGCGACAACTGCGGCAACCAGCTCGACCCCGCCGACCTGATCAACCCGGTCTCGAAGATCAACGGCGAGACCCCGGAGTTCATCGAGACCCAGCACATCTTCCTCGACCTCCCGGCCCTGGCCGACGCGCTGGGGGAGTGGCTCGACGAGCGCGAGGCCTCGGGCACGTGGCGGCCGAACGTGATCCGGTTCAGCCAGAACATCCTCAAGGAGATCCGGCCGCGGGCGATGACCCGCGACATCGACTGGGGCATCGCCGTGCCCCTCGACGGCTGGCGGGAGAACCCGACCAAGAAGCTCTACGTGTGGTTCGACGCGGTGATCGGCTACCTGTCGGCATCGATCGAGTGGGCGCGCCGGCTGGGCGACGCGGACCGGTGGCGGGACTGGTGGAACGACCCCGAGGCCCTGTCGTACTACTTCATGGGCAAGGACAACATCACCTTCCACAGCCAGATCTGGCCGGCCGAGCTGCTGGCGTACTCCGGCAAGGGCGCCAAGGGCGGCACGCCGCGGCAGTACGGCGAGCTGAACCTGCCCACCGAGGTCGTCTCCTCGGAGTTCCTCACGATGGAGGGCCGCAAGTTCTCCTCCTCCAAGCGGGTCGTGATCTACGTCCGTGACCTGCTCAGCCGCTACCAGCCCGACGCGTTCCGCTACTTCGTGGCCGCCGCCGGACCGGAGAACCAGGACTCCGACTTCACCTGGTCGGAGTTCGTGCGCCGCACCAACGACGAGCTG
>NZ_DASWVI010000012.1:0-3386 GCF_036401255.1 Nocardioides sp.
TTTCCGCCGGCGCTGGAAACTGGCGCCGACTCGGCGTTGACTTGCGGGAAACTGGCGCCGACTCGGCGGGGATCAGCTCTCGCGGACCGCGCGGCGGACGGCCTCGCGGTAGGTGAGCGGCTCGCCGGGGACCAGGTCGCGGATGGCGTGGTCGGTGACGATCACCTCGGTGCCCATCGAGTCGATGAGGTTGCGGCCGGTGGTGGCGTCGACGTTGGTGACGAACGAGATCCAGTACGACGACAGCTTCGGCGTCAACACCGGGACCGTGATGATCGGTACCCGGTGGCCGTCGATCACCTCGGCCGCCTGCTGGAGCATCTCGACGTAGCTGAGCTGATCGGGACCACCGATCTCGAACGCCCGGCCGAACGCCTCCTCGAGGCCGACGACCCCGGCGAGGTAACGCACGACGTCGTCGAGCGCGATCGGCTGGGTGCGGGTCGCGGCCCACTTCGGGACCACCATCGCCGGCAGGTTCTTCACCAGCTGGCGGGTCATCTCCCACGAGATGCCGCCGGCGCCGACGACGATCGCGGCCCGCAGCACGGTCACCGGCACGCCGGACTCGCCCAGCAGCCGCTCGACCTCGCGCCGCGAGCGCAGGTGCGCCGACAGCGTGTCGTCGTCCTTGCCGAGCCCGCCGAGGTAGACGATCTGCCGGGTGCCGCTGGCGGCCGCGGCCAGCCCGAACGACCGGGCCGCGTCGGCGTCCTTGTTCTCGAAGTCGTCGTCGTCGAGCGAGTGCACCAGGTAGATGGCTACGTCCACGCCGTCGAGCGGCGCGGCCAGCGTGCCGGGGTCGCTGACGTCGCCGCCGACCGGCTCGCCGGGACCGTCGTACGTCTCCGGGTGCCGGGTCATCGCGCGCACCGTGTGCCCGGCCTCGACCAGAGCCGGCACCAGCCGGCTGCCGACGAATCCGGTGGCGCCGGTGACCAGGACGGTGAGGGGCTCGCTCATGCAGGCTCTGTGGCCGGTTGGCCCGCCCTTCAATCCTGCGTGCGGCTGCGAGGGGTACGCCGGCTCCGCGCGGCGATCTCTTCGCGGCGCGTCTCGTCCATGGCCGCCTCGTACGCAGCCACCAGGCTGGCGATCGACAGCGGCTTGAGCCGCTCGACGACCTCGCGCAGCTTCTGCGGCGGCGCTCCGGACTCCTTGTAGACCGGCCACACCACGGTCCGGAACAGCTCGTTGAGCTCCTTGGCGATCTGCCGGCCGTGCTCGGCGTACACCTCGCCGGCCGCGATCGCCGCCTCCATCGGAAAGCCGAGGTCGAGCAGGCCGAGGCCGACCGAGAGCTGTGAGACCGCCACCTCGTAGCGGCCCCGCTTGGTGCGGAACACGATGCCGAGCGCGGCGAGCGTCGCGAGGTCGTCCTCGGTGAGCGAGCGCCCGGTGCGCTTCTCCAGCTCCGCGCGGGACATCTCCACCGGCACGTCGGCCTGCCACGGGGCGAGCATCGTGCGGTGCAGCGCGATGTCCTCGGGCGAGGCGTCGGTGGGGATGCCGGCCAGGTACTTCTCGATCGCCGACAGCGTGAAGCCGTGGGCCTGCAGCTCCTGCACCAGCTCGAGCCGCGCGACGTGGTCGGGGCTGTAGTAGCCCGACCGCCCCCGCCGGATCGGCGGCGGCACCAGGCCCTTGGTGGTGTAGAAGCGGATGTTGCGCACGCTCATGCCGACCCGGTTGGTCAGCTCGTCGAGGGTCAGCAGCTCCCGCACCGCATCGACCGGCGACTCCGGGCCCTCCACGTCGCCGCCCTTGTCCTCGTCCATGACCCTCCTCACAACACTCGACCTTGACGGTGACAGTAATAGTGTCACAATCGGTCCATGGCTGAGGCATTCGTGTACGACCACATCCGCACGCCCCGCGGCAAGGGCAAGAAGGTCGGCTCCCTCCACGAGGTGAAGCCCGTCGACCTGATCGTCGGGCTGCTCGACGAGATCAAGGAGCGCAACCCCTCCCTGGACCCGGCGCGCGTCGACGACGTCGTGCTCGGTGTCGTGTCCCCGATCGGCGAGCAGGGCGGTGACATCGCGAAGACCGCGGCCCTCAAGGCGGGCTACCCCGAGACCGTCGCCGGCGTCCAGCTCAACCGGTTCTGCGCCTCCGGCCTCGAGGCGGTCAACCAGGCGGCCTCCCGGGTCCGCGGCGGGTTCGAGGACCTGATCCTCGCCGGCGGTGTGGAGTCGATGAGCCGGGTGCCGATGGGCTCCGACGGCGGCGCCTGGGCCTCCGACCCGGCCACCGCGCTGCAGACCGGCTTCGTGCCGCAGGGCATCGGCGCCGACCTGATCGCCACGATCGAGGGCTGGACCCGCGCGGACGTCGACGCGTACGCCGCGGAGTCGCACCACCGGGCCGCCAAGGCCTGGGCCAACGGCTACTTCAACGGCGCGATCGTGCCGGTCCGCGACCAGAACGGCCTGGTCGTGCTCGACCACGACGAGACCATCCGCCCCGACACGACGGCCGAGGGCCTGGCCGGCCTCAAGCCGAGCTTCGCCGACATCGGCGCGCAGGCGGGCTTCGACGACGTCGCGCTGGAGAAGTACCACTGGGTCGAGCGGATCGACCACGTGCACCACGCCGGCAACTCCTCCGGCATCGTCGACGGCGCCTCGCTGATGGCGATCGGCACCGAGGAGATCGGCGCCGAGCTCGGCCTCACCCCGCGGGCCCGCATCGTCGCCACCGCGGTCTCGGGCGCCGACCCGACGATCATGCTCACCGGCCCCGCACCGGCCGCGCGCAAGGCGCTGGCCAAGGCCGGCCTCGAGGTCGGCGACATCGACCTGTTCGAGATCAACGAGGCCTTCGCCGCCGTCGCGATGCGGTTCATGCGCGACCTGGACATCAGCCACGAGATCACCAACGTCAACGGCGGCGCGATCGCCATGGGCCACCCGCTGGGCGCCACCGGCGCGATGATCCTCGGCACCCTCGTCGACGAGCTCCAGCGCCGCGACCTGCGCCGCGGCCTCGCCACGCTCTGCGTGGGTGGCGGCATGGGCATCGCGACGATCGTCGAGGTGGTCTGAGCTGAGCGCCCGAGTGCCGCGCGAGGCACGAGCGCGGCGCTCGTCCGGGCGCCAGGTCGAGTAGCGGCGCGGCTGAGGAACGAAGCCGCGACCCGCGTATCGAGACCCAGTCGGTCTCCCGAGACATCACAACTCCACAGGTGGTTTCGAGGCTCGGCGCTAGCGCGCCTCGCACCTCAACCACCGGGATCTTCCAGAACAGGACTTCCATGAGCACCAGCACCACCGAGCAGACCGCCGTCCGCTACGACAAGGACGCCGACGGCATCGTCACCCTCACCCTCGACGACCCGACGTCGAGCGCGAACACCATGAACGAGCTCTACCTCGAGTCGATGG
>NZ_DASWVI010000013.1:0-4648 GCF_036401255.1 Nocardioides sp.
GACCAACCCGGTCGTCGCGCTCGCAGACGTGCCCGTCGTCGCCGTGCCGGCCGGGTGGCGGGAGGACCGGCCCGGCCTGGTGATCGCGGGCGCTGACGACGGGGGCGGGGCGCCGGCGGTGGTGGCGGCGGCGCTCGCGGAGGCCCGGGCCCGTGGCTGCGGCGTACGCGTCCTGAACGCCTGGCACTACCGCGATCCCTACGACGACCTGGTCTTCGACGAGCCCGCGGCCGAGGCCCACAGCGACGAGCGCGGCCGGATGCTCGCCGACCGGCTCGCGGGCGTGCTCGCGGAGGCGGAGGGGGTGCCCGTCGAGCTGCAGATCGTGCACGACCGGGCGGCCGACGCGCTGATCCACGCGTGCGAGCGGGCCTCGCTGCTGGTCGTCGGACGGCACCGGCACACGATCCCCCTCGGTCCGCACCTCGGCTCGGTCGTGCGCGCCGTGCTGCGGCACGCGACCTGCCCGGTCCTGGTCGTCGACCCCGTCCCCGCCTAGCCGCCCGGCCCGGGGCAGAGGCTTCGGGGCAGAGGCTTTGGTCCCCCGGGCGGCGGCGGAGGACCGTGCCGCGTGGCCCGGGTCACGCCGGGGACAAGGTCCCCGCGAGTGGTGGCCCGCGCCCCTGAGTGGCGAGGCCCGCCGGGGGCGACCCTGAGGTGTCGGGGTCCGGGCCCTCCGGACCATCCGGCAAGGGGGCCGACATGGAGCTGCCGACCGGGTTCGACGCGAACGACCTGGGCGAGGTCCTCGACGCGCTGCCCTCGCTCGTGGCGTACGTCGACGCCGCGGGCGTGCTGCGCTACGCCAACGACGCGTGCCGCACCTGGCTGGACCGGCCACCGCACGAGGTGCTCGGGGCGTCGGTGCGCGACCTGCTCGACGAGGCCGGCTGCGCGACCACCCAGGACCACCTGGCCGCGGCGCTCGCCGGACGGACCCAGCGCTTCGAGCGCTCGCTCCCGCTCCCGGACGGTCGGGTCAAGCACGCGCTGATCGAGATGGTGCCCCGCACCCACGACGACCACCCCGATGGGTGCTTCGTGCTGGTCACCGACATCACCCGGCGGGTCGAGGCGGAGAAGGGCCACGCCGCGAGCGTGGTCCACTCCGCCCTCCTGACCGAGCGCAACGCCCGGGCCGCAGGGGCCAGCGACTCCGCGATGCAGGAGCTCTTCGCGATCGGGCTGCAGCTGGACCGGATGGTGCGGCACCCGGAGACGGCCACCGCCGAGGCCGCCCCGATCCTCGAGCAGCTGGCCCGCACCGTCGACGCGCTCCGGGGGTCGGTGCGGCACCTGATCGTGGAGTCGCAGCCGGGGTCGACCTGCGGAGCGGTCCGCTACGTCGTCGAGCTGTGGTCCGGGGGGCCGGTCCGGTTCGACGGCCCGGTCGACGACCTCGCGCCCGAGGTGGCCCACGAGCTGCTCGGCGCGCTCAGCGAGATCCTCGCCGCGGCGGCCCGGCACGCCCCGGACGGCCTCGCCGTGCACGTCCGGGTGGCCGAGGGGCTGCTCGAGGCCGTCGTGGCGGTCGAGGGGGGCCGCCGCGAAGACGGCCCGGTCGGCACCGACGTCGAGGCCCTCGGCCCGCGGACGCTGCGCCCGGGCGCCACGATCACCGTGGTCGCCGAGGAGCCCTCCCGCACGCTGATCACCTGGCGGCGTCCGGTCGGCTGATCCGCCCGGGGCCGACGCAGAGGCAGTGCGCGGAGAGGCATGCGCGGGCGTGCCGCCGACCGTGCCGTCCCCTGTCGTGGCGCGGTCGGCGGCCGACTGAAGGGGGCGGCGCCGGCGTGCTCAGAGGAACATGGCGACGTCTACTCCAGCGCCGGCCGGCCACCGCCCCGTGAGAAGGAACCTAGCCGGGCGCGAAGCATCGCCGCCCGGGCAGAAAGGGCGGACCTGGCGGGACCTTCGGCCCGCGCCGGTGCCTCAGCCGGCGGGGGTGAGCCCGAAGCGCTGCAGCAGCGGTCGGGCGTCGCGGGCGTGCCGCAGGGGTCGTACGCCGGCGACCTCGGCGTACGACCGTGACAGCGAGTAGTGGTTGAGCCGGGTCCGCACGACCCGGTGCCGCACGCCCGGGTGCGCGACGACGGTCAGGACCCGGTTGCCGTGGGCGCCGTCGTCCTCGTCGGCGGTGATCACGACCGCGAGCCGGCCGGCCGCCCAGTCCGGACCGTTCAGCACCCGCCGGATCCGCTTGCGCAGCCACGCGTCGGCCCGGCCGAGGTCGCAGTCGTGGGCGTCGTTGCACAGGTCGGGGATCACCATGCCGACCGCGGGCAGCCGCCCGGCGTCGACGTCGCGGTTGAACCGCCGCAGCGGCACGTCGTCGCGCCGGCACAGCGCGCGCTCGTCGGCGAAGTAGGCCCACGGGTTGTGCTTGACCGCGTAGGTGCCGGAGCTCTCCAGCTGGCACCGGGAGCCCATCGCCTCGGCGTAGAGCCGCGCGGTGCTGCCCTTGCGGACCGCGCGACCGAACACGCTCGCCCCACGCAGCGGGTGCGCGGACGGCGCGGCGTCGTCGCTGACCCCGAAGGTGGCGCCGCCGGCGATCGCGAGGTAGTTCGGCAGCGACGGGTGGGTGGTGGCCCGGTAGCGGGTCGCGTAGCCGTAGCGGCGCGCGAGCCGCGCGGTGAACGGCATCGACTCGCGCATCTGCTGCAGGGAGTGGTTCTCGACCACGAACACCAGCAGCTGGCTGACGTCGGTGCCGGCCCGCGCGCGGGGACCGGACGCCGGCGCCTGCTCGACCGCGGTGCTCGCGCTCGCGGCCGGTGGCAGGGCCAGGCCGAGAGCCAGAGCGAGGGCGAGGCCGAGGCTGAGGACGGGCGCCGGGAGGGCACGGCTGCGACGGGTCAGGTGACGGGCCATGCGTCGAGGCTACGACGCCGCCAGGCCTCGCCCCACCTCGGCGCGAGCCACCGGCGCCCCGGTCCGCCGTACCCTCGTCACGATGATCCCCACCGTCACCGCCGTCCGGATGACCCTCGCGCGGCACCGATCCCAGCTGCCGCTGCTCGTGCTCGGACCGGCACTCGGCACCACCGCGGCCACGCTGTGGCGTGCCTGCGCGGACCACCTCGCCGATGCGTTCGACGTCCTCGCCTGGGACCTCCCCGGCCACGGCCACAACCGCTCGGCCGCCGCCGAGGACTTCACGCTGGCCGATCTCGCCGCGGGCGTGCTGCGCATCGTCGACGACGTCGCGGCGGAGCGGGGCGAGCCGCGGGGGGCGTTCTGCTACGCCGGCGACTCGGTCGGCGGCGCCGTGGGCCTGCAGCTGCTCCTCGCCGAGCCCGGGCGGGTGAGCGCCGCCGCGCTGCTGTGCACGGGCGCGCGGCTCGGTACGCCGGAGTCCTGGGCCGAGCGCGTCGAGCAGGTGCGCGCCGCGGGCACCTCGGGCCAGGTGGCCGCCTCGTCCCAGCGCTGGTTCGCCTCCGGGTTCCTCGAGCGCGAGCCCGACCGTGGCTCGGCGCTGCTGCAGGCGTTGCAGGACACGCTCGACGCGGGGTACGTGCAGGTCTGCGGCGCGCTCGCAGGCTTCGACGTACGCGACCGGCTCGGCGAGATCGACGCCCCGGTGTTGGCGGTGGCCGGGGCCGAGGACGTCGTGACCCCGCCCGACCTGCTGCGCGCGATCGCCGACGGCGTGCCGGGGGGCCGCTACGCGGAGCTGGGCGAGACCGGTCACCTGGCACCCGCCGAGCGACCCGAAGAGGTCGCGGCGCTGCTGCGGGGCCACTTCCTGGGTGAGCCGCCCGCGGCGGCCGCGCCCGCGCCCACCGACGAGCGGTACGCCGCCGGGCTCGCCGTACGCCGCGAGGTGCTCGGCGACGACCACGTCGACCTCCCGAACGCGACCGACCTGACGCGGGACTTCCAGGAGCTGATCACGCGCTACGCGTGGGGTGAGATCTGGACCCGCCCCGGCCTGGACCGGCGCAGCCGGTCGATCGTCACGCTGACCGCCCTGGTCGCCGGCGGCCAGCACGAGGAGCTCGCGATGCACCTGCGCGCCGCGCTGCGCATCGGCCTCACGGTGACGGAGATCCAGGAGGTGTTGCTCCAGGCCGCGATCTACTGCGGCGTCCCCGCCGCGAACACCGCGTTCCGGATCGCTCAGGAGGTGCTGGAGGCCGGGTCCGCCGAGTCATCCGACGCGCCGCTGTTCGGCCCCGGGCTCAGCCCGTGATGCCGGCGAGGCTCTGCCAGCTCGTGTAGCCGGCGACCAGGATCAGGAGTACCGCGAACCCGACGGCCAGGCGGCGGGCGGGCAGCCGGTCGGCGACCCGCTTGCCGAGGACGGCGGCGACCATCGCCGCCACCGCGAACGGCAGCACCACGGTCCAGTCGACCTCCGGGCCGCCGATCCGAGACAGCAGCGAGGTCCCGGAGTTGAGCGCGACGATCAGCAGGGAGGTGCCGACCGCCTGCTGCATCGGCACGCCGAGCACGAGGACCAGCGCGGGCACGACCACGAACCCGCCGCCGACGCCGAAGAAGCCGGTCAGCAGGCCGACGAGCAGCGCCACGACCGCCACCGCGGTGGGCGAGGTGCGCGAGCGGGACCGGCGGGGGGCCGCTGCCTGCGGCCGCGCCAGCGTCGACACGCCACCCGGGCGTCCGCCGGCCGCCGGCGGCTCCG
>NZ_DASWVI010000014.1:0-1638 GCF_036401255.1 Nocardioides sp.
GCAGGGCTCCGCCGCTCACGAGCGGCCCGCCAGCGCCTCGTCGAGGTCCAGCACCTGCCGGGCCTGGTCCGCGGAGGCCGGACGGTCGCCGTACCGCACCTCGTCGAACAGGCTCGCGGTCCCGGCGACCAGCGGGCGCTGCTCGGGGTGGGCGGCCGCGAGCGCGGTGGCGACCTCGTGCGCGGTCGCGCCGGGACGGTCGTCGAGCAGGCCGCGCTCCACCTGTCGCACGGTCAGCGCGCGGAAGCCGTCGAGGACCGCGTCCGCGGCGCGGCCCTCCGCGAGTGCCCGCTCGGCGCGAGCCCGCAGCTCGGCGGCGGTCAGCCTCCGGTCGGCCGGCAGCACCGACCGGTCGCGCGCCCGGCGAGCGGTGCGGCGGGCCCGCGACACCAGGGCGCCCAGGGCGAGGGCCAGCAGCAGGAACGCGACCATCGCCGCGAACGTCGAGAGCGGCGGCGTGCCGGCCGCGGCGTCGACGACGCCGGTGACGAGCCGGTCGATCCAGTCCAGGATCTGCTGGAGGACGTCGCGGTCGTGGTACGCCGGGTGCAGGAGCTCGCGCCGCAGCAGCGAGCCGGCGTCGTCCGGTGAGGGATCGAGCGGTGGCTCGGCCCGCGCGAGCGTCAGCGCGAGGATCGGCGCGAGGGAGCCCGTCACGACGCGGTGATCCCGGCCTGGGCGAGCAGCTCGACGTCGTACGCCTCCTTGCGGATCCGCTGGTCGAGGTACTGCACGCTCGTGACCGCCGAGGCGAACGGGGTGACGAACGCCGTCTGCACGACGGTCGCGAGGGCGGTCAGGCCGACGAGCAGGAGCACGGCGTACCGCGACTCGGCCATCACCAGCGGCAGCACCTGGGCCGCGATCGTGAACGGCGCCGAGAGCATGCTGCCGGCGATGGCACCGATCACCAGCGTCAGCAGGGCGATGCCGAACGTGCGCCAGAACTGCCGGCGCGTGAGCCGGAACCCCCGACCGATCGCGGCGAGGACCCGGGTGCGCTCGATCATCAGCGCCGGGACCGGCAGGTAGTACACCCGGATCCAGAACCAGCAGGCGAACGCCACGAACGCCGGCACCGTGACCACGCCGAACAGCACGATCGCCCAGGTCGGCAGCAGCACGGCGACCAGCAGCCACAGCAGGCCGTAGCCGAGGACGAGGCCCGTCAGCATCAGGCCGAGCAGCAGCGTCAGACCGACCAGCCGCCATCGGGAGCCCCGGGTCGCCGCCCAGGCCTCGCCCAGCGAGAGCCGCCGGCCGATCGCCGCGGCGGCGGTGACGTGGGCGATCATCCCCGTCACCAGGATCGAGCCGATCGACTGCAGGATCGTCCCGAGGAACAGCGAGCCCAGCGACCCCGCGTAGCCCACCGCCTCGGCGGTCGACAGGTCCTCGCCGGACTGGGCGGCCGACAGGTCGACGAGCACGGTCAGCAGTGCGGTGACGAGCACCGGCACCGCCATCGACACCGCCGCGACCAGCACCGAGGAGCCGACGGTGGCCTTCGGGTTGAAGCGGATGATCCGGAACGCCGCGTCGTACATGTCGCCGAGCGCGAGCGGGCGCAACGGCATCGCGCCGGGCTTGTGGGCCGCCCCCAGCATCCCCGGCGCCGGGACCGGCGCGGGCGGCTGG
>NZ_DASWVI010000015.1:0-3167 GCF_036401255.1 Nocardioides sp.
CGTCTGGCTGGACGTTCGGCACGGGCGATGGCGCCGCGCCCTCCACGGACCGCCTATTCGTGGGGAAATACGTGCTGGCCTCTGGTGGAGCTGAGTTGCGCACGGTGGAGTACATGACGGACCTGCGTCAGTGGCGGATAAGTTGTGATGAGCGACTCGTGAGGCTGGATAGCGCCGTCCAGGTGTACTGGCGAGAGTCGCTGGGCGGGCCTCTGTGGGTTGCGCCTCGTGAAAGTGGTGCAATATGCCGCGATCTCCTACCCGAGCGGCTCGCTCTTCCGTCGATCCGCGCAGCTCTCGCGTGGACCGATGCGTCGCTCGAAGGGGTTAGCGCAACAACGACTTACCTTGGACGTCCAGCGACGGAGTTCCGAACGGACTCGGGGCGGTGGATAAATGACGCCGAATCGGGCATCACCCTTTCAATCGACCTGAGTGCGGATTCCAATCCAATCGTTCTTGAGACGCTTTCCTTTGCCGCGTCGGCCCGTCCTTCGACTGGCTGGGCTTCTGTTGGCGAACCATATTCGCCTTGGCCCGGCCCCTTTGCCGTTTAGGGGCTCATCACAGACGAGGGTGTAGTTGGGGTCTGAATCCGCCGGCCTCGAGTAGGCATCGGGCGATGTAGTTGGTCAGATTGCGGAACCCGAGGGCGGAGCCGCGGAGGTGCTCGAGGCGTCCGTTGATCGCCTCGGTGGGGCCGTTGGAGGTGCCGGGCCGGTCGAAGTAGGCCAGCACGTCGGCGGCCCTCTTCTTCAAGGTGCGTCCAAGGGTGATCAGCTCGGTCAACGCGGCGGGGACACCGGAACTGACCGACTCGATGACCGCGGCCATCAGCTCGCGCCCGCGGGTCCGGTCGGGTTCGCGGTAGGCGGCGATCATCCGCTGGTAGATGCCCCAGGTCGCCTCGACCTCGACGTGCTCCTCGCGGTCGAACAGGTTCTGCAGGCGGCTGGTCTGCTTGTCGGTGAGCAGGTCGGCGCCGGTGTGCAAGGTCCTGCGTGCCGTGTAGAGCGGGTCGCCCGAACGGCCGCGGTGACCGTGGATGTCCTGCTGGACCCGGCGCCGGCAGCGATCCAGGGCGTCACCGGCCAAACGGACCACGTGAAAGGGATCCATCACCGCGACCGCGTCTGGCAGCTCCTCGACGGCGGCGGTCTTGAACCCGGTGAACCCGTCCATCGCGACGACCTCCACCGCGTCGCGCCAGGACTGCTCACGTTCGGACAGCCACGTCTTGAACGCCTGCTTCGAGCGGCCCTCGACCATGTCCAGCAGCCGCGCCGGCCCGGTCCCGTCGCGGATCCCGGTCAGGTCGATGACCACAGTCACGTACTTGTCCCCGCGTCTCGTGTGCCGCCAGACGTGCTCATCCACCCCAACTGCGCTGACCCCGTCGAACCGGGCCGGGTCGTCGATCAGGACCCGCTTGCCCTCGGCGAGGACCGCGTCGTTCGCGGTGTTCCACGACACCCCAAGGCCCTCGGCGACCCGCGCGACAGTCAGGTGCTGGCACACGATCCCTTCCAGCGCCCACCGCAGCCCGCGCCGGGAGAGCTTCGCCCGCGGCTCGGCCGCGCGGCTCGTGTCCTGGCGCCACACGTGCCCACACCCGGTGCACCGGTAGCGCCGGATCGTCACCTCCAGCGTGGTCGGGCGCCAGCCGAGCGGCTCATGCGCCAGCCGCCGGGTCACGGTGTCCCGCGGGAGACCTTCGCAGCCGCAGCGGCGACACCACTGGTCGGGTTCGACCACACGGCAGGCCAGCACGGCCCGGTCCGGCTCGAGTCGTTGGCCGGTGACCTCGAGGCCGAGCTCCTCGAGGCGGCAGAACGTGGTCAGGTCAGGGGAAGCGAAGGTAGCGTCAGACACGTCGAGGTCTTCTGGATGGACGGCGTAGGAACCTCCATCATCGGGAGACCTCGACCCCTACTTGGACTCGGCCCCCGCACCAGCCGCTACACCCTGAACTGTGATGAGCCCGTAAAGTTTGGTGTGGATCGTGTTCCTGACCGGGCGGTCGAAGAGGAACGTGCGTGGTTACAGGGACTCCAGACAGGGGAGCCCCATCGCATCGATGGAGGGGTTGTGAGTAGCACTCTTCGTGTACTCAGTCACCGCCACGGTCGAAGCCTGGAGCAGGCTAGGGCAGGCGGGTTCTCGGGTCGGCGACGCGTCGCGGGCGCCTTGGCGGTCGCGCTTGGCGCCGCTGTCGCGGTGACGGCGGCACCGGCGTCAGCGGCCTCACCCGGGCCGGTCCCGGTCAACGTGAGTGCGGCCGCTCTGCAGGAGCTGCCGGACAGCGCTCAGTCGCAGGCTCCTGTGATCGCCACGGGGACCGCGGTGGACTTCGTCGACCACGGCAGCGGTGTCCAGGTCTTCGCATCCGCGGCGCCCGGCGAGGCATACCTCGACGCGATGGCGCCGGGCGACTCGTTCAACAACGTCCCGGTCGCGCGCGGTGCCGTGGACGGCTCGGGCGGGTTCACGCTTCGCGCGAACATCGACTCTCTGCCCGCGGAGTACCGCGGCCCGGATGGCCAGGTCGACCTGGTCATCGTGGTCTGGGACGGGGAGAACGCCGGCCAGAGCGACGTGAGAACCTTCTCCTCGCCGACCCCGGACAAGCCACGCGGTGTCGCGACCGTCAAGGCCGACGAGAAGCAGGTCTCCCAGCCCGGTACCGAGTTCCCCAAGGATTACCTCACGTGCAGCACCACCTTGTTGAGCCGCGGCTACCTGAGGAGCGCGGAGATCGGGGACAGCCAGACCCTGACTGGAAGCAGACCGCGTGGATGACGTACTCGTCGTCGCAGTCGGTCTCCCTCGGTACCGCGTTCGACGTGAGCACCGACAGCGTCGGCTGGAAGGCGGGCGGCACCGTCTCTCGGTCGAGCTCGTTCACCGCCAGCTGGGATGCGTCCGCGGCGAACCGCTCCTACACATTGGAGAGCGAGCTCGGCAAGTACAAGGAGGTCTGCTACATCGTCAGCGGCGGGAGCTCCTCCTACGCATACACGAAGTACAGCTTCGTGCCGATCAAGCTCACCGGCGGCTACTCCACCGCCGGCACCGCAAACTTCACCGCCAACTACTGCACCGGCGCACTCGCCGCGGGCACCTTGAACCGGCACGGGTTCTCTGCCGCTCTCATACTGGCTGCTCCT
>NZ_DASWVI010000016.1:0-2640 GCF_036401255.1 Nocardioides sp.
CGGGCGTGTCGACGTACTCCGGGGTCTCGCTCTGGGCGTAGACCAGAGCGCAGCCGCTGGCCTCGTCGCTGGTGAGGCCGACGGCGATGAGGTTGAGGCCGACGTGCTCGAGGACGACGCGACCGGTGTTGGTCATGTGCAACACCGCGCCAGGCGTGTTCGGCCGTTCGCCGGCGACGACGATGGAGGTCGCGGACTGTCCGACGTGATCGTTGACCAGCTGCAGCAGCTGCTCGAGGTCGTCGGGGTCTCCGGCTGCGGCATCGAGGAGCAGCATCCTGGCGGGCCAGGTGTCGTCGTCGGCGCTGCCGGTGCGGGCCGTGGACACATCGGTGTCGTGTCGCTTCGCTCGGTCGACCGTGGTCACCGCGGCGGCGAGGATCTCCGCGGTCGCGGGCGTCCCGGCCGCACCGGTCGGGTAGTAGGTGATCCGCTCGTCCATGGCGACGGTCTCTTCGGCCACGCCGATGCAGTCGACCTGGACGCGGCGCGACCACGGGTTGACGGCCAGCTGAGCAGCGAGGTGGCGGGCGAAGTCGCGGCCGTAGGTGGGGTCGCCACTGATTGTCAGCGTGGAGAGCTCCTCGCAGTTCAGCAGCCACGTCTCGCCGGTGTCGCTCATGCCGATGGTGGCCAGCAGCGGGTAGGGCGGCTCGACGTTGCCGGTGTCGGGACCGAGGTCCTCCACCGCGATGTCCGTGCTGACGTGCCAGTGGGTCTGGTCGGGGCTGCCCACCCAGGGACCCGGGACGGCGGCCGGGGCGCTCAGGTGCATCGTCAGCTTGCCCTTCGCGAGCTCGACGGCCGCCAGCGGCGGCATCGTGGTGCCCTGGGCTCCGACCGCGGCCGCGAGACGCCGCAGGGCCTCGTCGGCGAACTCCACGGTGGCGGCCGCGGCGGCACCGGTCGCGTTCAGCGTCATCTCCACCGGCGCCAGCTCGGGCGGCGGGGCGGCGATCGCTCGACCCGGCGGCCGGTTCCGGTAGGCCGAGCGCCGACGAGACCGCAGCGCCATCAGCAGTGCCCCGGACAGCAGCACGCCCCCGCCGGTGAGACCGGCGAGGACCCAAGGCGCCTCGAGGATCGAGTCGTCGGCTTCGTCGACCTGGTCGACGTCGGCGGCCGGCGCCGTCGGCTCCTCGGCCTGCGGGACCTCGGGCGCGGCGGTCTCCGGGGCCTCGGTCTCGGGGACCGGCGGAGTCTCCTCGGCCGGCGGGTTGACCGGCTGCTGCTCGTCCTTGGGCTCGGCGGGGGTCTCGGGCTTGTCCTCGCGAGGCTGCGGCTGCCGGTCGTCGTGACCGGCAGGTGTCTGGGCTCCGGGGATGTTGAGCTTCCAGCCGACGTCGATCACGTCGGGGTCAGCGAGGTGGGCGCCGCCGGGCTGGGTGATGCCGGTGGAGGCCTTGTAGATCTCCGGCCACCGGTCGGCGTCGCCGAGCTCGTCGCGGGCGATGTCGCTGAGTGTGTCGTTGGGTTGCACGGTGTACGCGTGCGCCGGCGCTCCGCCGCCCGGGGCTGGCAGCTTGAGCACCCAGCCGGGCTCGAGGAAGCTGGGCCGGGAGCCGAGGAGGTCGCGGTTGAGCTCGGCGATCTCCTTGTAGCGCGCGCCGTCACCGAAGTGGTCCTCAGCGATCGACCACAGGCTCTCCCCCGGTTTGACCGAGTGATCGACCGTCGCGCGCTCCTGCTCCGCCTCGACCTTCACGCCGTGCTGGGCGGGCGTCTGGTCGACGGTCCCGGCCTGGACATGTCCCACCGCCGCCGGCGCGGAAGCGGCGGCCGGGCCGGCGTTGGCGGCCTGTGCGGCGATCGGCGCTGCGATGAACAGCAGGGCAGCGAGTCCGATCAGTCCGTGGGCCGCGGCCTGCGGGCGACCAAGACCCGGCAGCTTGGGCGCCTCGACCCTGCGGAGCCTGGCGATGGTCTCCACCACCAGGCTGAGGGTCATGAAGGCCCACGCGGCCCAGCCGATCACCTTGAACAGGCCCAGGATCAGGGTGCCGTCGTCGGGTGCGAGGAGTGCGTCCTTGACGCTCTGCAGGGTCGGCGTCTGGTCGGGGATCGGGTTGGCTCCGATCGCGAGGAAGAGGGCCGGCAGGCCGATGATGATGCCGAGGACGGCGACCGTGGCGAGGAGCCCGGTCAGCCGCTGGCGCTGGGTGGGCGTAGTCATCGTTCGATGCCTCCTTGGGCGCGGATGAGCCGTGCAGACGCCTCCCCGGTGACCCTCATCGAGTCCAGCCCGATGATCCCGAGGAACTTGCTGTCGTAGGTGTCGGTGGTGCGCACGATCAGGGTGTCGCCGTTGACGACGGTGACGCTGCCCTCCACGCCGGCGGCGTTGAGGTAGCCCTGCGCGGCGGACTTGGCGGCGTTGATGTCGACGCGGAGCTCCTCGCCGCGGATGGCGGTCGAGCCCTGGACCTCCTGGGCGCCGGTGCGGGCGGCCTGGGCCGCGGCACTGCGGGCCTGCTGCTGGGCGTGCACCTTGCCGCCGACGTCGACGGTCATCCCGACCAGGATGATCATCACCAGTGACGCGGTGGCGAACCAGACGCTGATGGCGCCGCGCTCGTCGCGCTGTCGTCGGACCGGGTGCCTCATCATCGGCGCTCCCGGTAGGCGTCGACGGGGCTGCTC
>NZ_DASWVI010000017.1:0-8338 GCF_036401255.1 Nocardioides sp.
CGATGGCTCGGCCCCGCAGAGCGGGGTCTGGATCGTCCGCTGCCTGGAGCAGCGGCGGCAAGGTATCGGGGTCCTGCAGCCGCTTCAACGCAGACGCCGCGCCACGGCGCTGTTCCGGCGTTCCATTCGCGAGCAGGTCCAGGATGCGCGAGGTGGGCGTCCGCAGCGTCTTCAACGCGGCCGTGACCTCGACCTCCAGACAGCCACTCGAAGGGTCCCCGTTCGCGGCCTCGCTGTTGAGCGCAGGTCAGTCCCCGGGCCGCTCGAGACGGCCCGAATCGGCCGCAGAGCGGCGCGGTGCGAGGCCAGCAACGGGGTACGGAGGACTGGTCCGGCACTTCTCGGAGCGCGACGAACCACCGACCCAGGAGCCTGCACCATGTCAGCCTCATCTTCATCGGTCCTTGCCTGTCTGGACGGCGTTCGTGGCTGGCAGGGTGAGCTCTACCGCGACCTGCACGCCCATCCGGAGCTCTCACATCAGGAGCACCGCACCGCACGCCTGGTGGCCGGCCGCCTGACGGAGTCCCGCTGCGAGGTCCACGAAGGCGTGGGTGGCACCGGAGTCGTGGGCGTGTTGCACAACGGCGACGGCCCGGTGGTGTTGCTACGTGCCGACATGGACGCGCTGCCGGTCCTGGAAGCGACCGGCCTGACCTACGCGAGCGTCGAGAAGGCGACGGTCGACGGCGCCGAGGTGCCGGTCATGCACGCCTGCGGCCACGACGTCCACGTCGCCTGCCTGCTGGGCGCGGTCGACGTGCTGGCACGGACGCAGTCGCACTGGGCCGGCACCGTGGTCGCGGTGTTCCAACCCGCTGAGGAGGTTGCCGACGGCGCCCGCGGCATGATCGAGGACGGCCTGGTCGACCTCGTGGGCCCCGTCGACGTGGCCCTGTGCCAGCACGTGCTCCCCTTCCCCGCCGGGCACGTCGCCACCCGGCCTGGCCCGACCCTGGCGGCCGCAGACAGCATGCGGATCACCGTCCACGGGCGCGGAGCACACGGCTCGATGCCCCATGCCGCGGTCGACCCGGTCGTCCTCGCGGCGATGATCGTCGTGCGCCTGCAGACGGTGGTGGCCCGTGAGGTCCGACCAGGTGATCCCGCCGTGGTGACCGTCGGCAGCATCCAGGCCGGGACGAAGAGCAACGTCATCCCCGACTCCGCCACGATCCTGCTCAACATCCGCACCTACGGCGAAGCGACACGTACGGCGATCCTGGACGCTGTCGAGCGCATCGTGAACGCCGAGTGCGCCGCCTCGGGATCGCCGGCGCCCGCGGAGTTCGAGCTCTTCGACCGGTTCCCGGTGACCGACAACGACCGCCAGGTCACCGAGCGCGTCGCCGCGGCGTTCGCCGACCACTTCGGCGACCGAGCCGGTGAGCTGCCACTGCAGACCGCCAGCGAGGACTTCAGCGACATCCCGACCGCCTTCGGCGTGCCCTACACCTACTGGGGCATCGGCGGGATCGACCCGGCCCTCTACGGCAAGGCCGAGGCTGCAGGCCGGATCGCCCAGGACCTCCCGGTCAACCACTCCGCCGAGTTCGGCCCGGTCATCGAACCCACCCTCGAGACCGGCACCACTGCACTCGTCGTCGCGGCGCTCGCCTGGCTGACGCCGGTCGGCGGTGCGGACCAGGCCGGCTCGAAGGCGTAGCCGAGTCCGGTGAGCACCGAGCCGACGTTGCTGCTCGTCCTCGACCTCTGCGGCACCTTCGCCTTCGCGCTCAACGGCGCTCTGACCGCGCTGCGAGTGGTGCGCCTCGACATCGTCGGTGTGCTGACCCTCGGCGTGATCACCGCGATCGGCGGCGGGATCGTCCGCGACATCGTCATCGACGCACTGCCTCCGGCCACGTTCAGCGACTGGCGCTATCTGGCCGTCGCCGCCGCCGGCAGTCTGCTCGCCTTCGGTCTCGGATCCCGGCTCGACCGGTGGGCCGGCGCGATCACGCTCCTGGATGCTGCCGGGCTGAGCCTGTTCGCAGTCACCGGCGCGAGCAAGGCCCTCGACCTCGGGATCGGGCCGGTCCAGGCAGTGATCCTCGGAGCGATCACCGGCGCCGGCGGCGGCACCATCCGTGATGTCCTGATCCAACGGGTGCCCACCGTGCTGCGCAGCGAGCTCTACGCCATCCCGGCCCTCCTGGGCGCCACCATCACGGTCATCGCCAGCCGCACCGACTCCTACGGGCTCCCCGCCGCGATCGCAGCGGCCGTTGCGTGCTTCGCCCTCCGGATGCTCGGCGTGCGGTTCGGCCTGAACGCTCCCCGGCCACCCCGGCCGCCTCGGGCCTGACCAGCGGCCGCCGCGAGACCATGGAGCGACCGCGAGCGGAGGAGGGCCGATGAGGGCGGTGGTCTACGACCGGTACGGCGGGCCGGAGGTGCTCCGGGTGGAGGAGGTTCGGGCACCCGCCCCCGGCAACGGGCAGGTGCTGGTGCGCGTAGCGGCGACCTCGGTCAACCTCAGCGACTGGGAGTGCCTGCGCGGGTCGCCGGCGTACGCCCGCATCGGCGGCCTGCGCTCACCGGCGAGGAGGGTGCTGGGGTCGGACATCGCGGGCGTGGTCGAGGGCGTGGGGGAGGGCGTCACCCGGTTCCGGGCCGGTGACGAGGTGTACGGCGACAACCTCGCCCTCAAGGGCGGCTTCGCGGAGTACGCCGTGGTCCCCGCGTCGGCGCTGGCCCACAAGCCGCACGGTCTGGGGCTCGTGGCGGCCTCGACCATCCCACAGGCCGGGGCGATCGCCCTGCAGGGCACGCGCTGGGCCACGCCGGGCGCGCGGGTGCTCGTCAACGGTGCCGGCGGCGGGTCCGGCGCTTTCGTAATCCAGCTGGCCAAGCGCGCCGGCGCCCACGTCACCGGCGTCGACAACGCGGAGAAGCAGGACTTCATGCGCTCCGTGGGCGCCGACGAGGTGCTCGACTACGCCCGGGACGACTTCACCCGGACCGGCCAGGGCTTCGACCTGGTCGTCGACCTCGTCGCCCACCGGTCGGTGCTCGCCTATCGACGCGCCCTGGCCCGCCACGGCCGTTACCGCTGCGTCGGCGGCTCGGTGCCCACGATGCTCAGCGTGCTCACGGCCGGGTCGCTGCTCGGCGCCGTGACCCGCCGGTCCATCGGCGTGCTCGCGGTCCGGCAGGGCCCCGAGCACTTCGGCCCGCTCGGCGACCTGTGCGCCGCCGGCGAGGTGGTGTGCCACGTCGACCGCACCTTCACCCTCGACGAGGTGCCGGCCGCGCTCGCCCACGTCGGCGAGGGCCACGCGCTCGGCAAGGTGGTGGTCGTCCCCGGCTGAGCGCAGATGCCGGGACGCCGGCCGAGTGGCGTCGGCGCCCCGGCGTCGGTCGCTAGAAGTCCTCGTCGAAGCCGACCGTCCCGCTGACCCCGACCTGGTAGGCGGAGACCTTGCGCTCGAAGAAGTTCGAGAGCTCCTGGACATCCTGCAGCTCCATGAACGCCAGCGGGTTCTTCGAGCCGTAGATCGGCGGCAGGTCGAGTCGCTCCATGCGGCGGTCGGCGACGTGCTCGAGGTAGGAGCGCATGTCGGCCGAGGACAGGCCGGCGACGCCACCGCCGAGCAGGTCCTCGGCGAACTGTGCCTCCGCGTCGACGCCGTCGATCAGCATCTGGCGCACCTGGGCGGCCATCTCCTCGTCGAAGAGCTCGGGCTCCTCCCCGCGCACGGTGTCCACGACGTCGAAGGCGAACGCCATGTGCATCGACTCGTCACGGAACACCCAGTTGGTGCCGGACGCGAGCCCGTTGAGCAGGCCGCGGGAGCGCAGGAAGTAGACGTACGCGAACGCGCCGTAGAAGAACAGGCCCTCGATCACGGCCGCGAAGCAGATCAGGTTCAGCAGGAACCTCCGCCGGTGCTCCGGGGTCTCCAGGGCGTCGAGGTCGAAGACCGAGTCGATCCAGCGGAAGCAGAAGTCGGCCTTGGTCTTGATCGAGGGGATGTTGTCGACGGCCGCGAACGCCTCGTGCCGCTCGGCCTCGTCGGGGACGTAGGTGTCGAGCAGCGTCAGGTAGAACTGCATGTGCACCGCCTCCTCGAACAGCTGGCGGGACAGGTAGAGCCGGCCCTCGGGGCAGTTGATGTGCTGGTAGAGGTTCAGCACCAGGTTGTTGGCCACGATGGTGTCGCCGGTCGCGAAGAACGCCACGAGCCGCGAGACCAGGTGTCGTTCGGCGTCGCTGAGCCGCGGCAGGTCCTTCAGATCGGAGTGCAGGTCCACCTCCTCGACCGTCCAGGTGTTCTTGATCGCGTCGCGGTAGCGGTCGTAGAAGTGCGGGTAGCGCATCGGACGCAGGGTCAGGTTCATGCCCGGGTCGAGCAGCATCGTGGTGTTCTCGTGGGTGATGGTCACTGGCAGGCCTCGCAGTTCTCGGGGTTCTCCAGGGAGCACGCGAGCGCCTCCTGGTCGACGGTGGTGATGGTCGGGGCGACCGCGGAGACGGTCGTCTGCTGGATGCGCGTCGCGGGGCGCGAACGCAGGTAGTACGTCGTCTTCAGCCCGGACTTCCAGGCGTGCAGGTACATCGACGAGAGCTTCCCGATCGACGGCCCGGCGATGAAGAGGTTGAGCGACTGGCTCTGGTCGACGTACGGCGCACGCTCGGCCGCCAGGTCGATCAGGGCCCGCTGCGGCAGCTCCCAGGCGGTGCGGAACAGGGTGCGCACGTCCTCGGGCAGCTGCGTCACCCCCTGGACCGAGCCGTCGGCGCGCTTGATCGCCTCCCGCACCTCGGCGGTCCACAGGCCCCGCTCCTTGAGCTCGCGGACCAGGGCGTTGTTGACCTGGAGGAACTCACCCGACAGCGTCTCGCGCTTGAACAGGTTGGACACCTGCGGCTCGACGCACTCGTAGCAGCCCGCGATCGAGGCGATCGTCGCCGTCGGCGCGATCGCGATCAGCAGCGAGTTGCGCAGGCCGTGCTCGGCGACCTGCTCGCGCAGCGCCGACCAGCGCTCGGCCTGCGTCGGCGACACGCCCCACAGGTCCGGTTGCAGCACGCCGCGGGCGGCTCTCGTGGCGTCGTACGCCGGGTGTGGCCCGTGGGTCCGCGCCAGCTCGCACGAGACCTCGAGCGCGGTCAGGTGGATCTCCTCCTGGATGCGCGTGGACAGCTCGCGGGCCTGATCGGAGTCGAAGGGCAGCCGGAGCGCGAAGAGCACGTCCTGCAGCCCCATCAGGCCGAGGCCGACCGGTCGCCACCGCGGGTTCGACGCAGCGGCCTCGGCGCTCGGGTAGAAGTTGATGTCGATGACGCGGTCGAGCAGGGGCACCGCCGTACGCACGGTCTCGCGGAGCTTGTCCCAGTCGATGCCCGCGACACCGCCCGAGGACCGCAGGTGCTGGGCGAGGTTGACCGAGCCGAGGTTGCAGACCGCGGTCTCGCCGTCGGAGGAGACCTCGATGATCTCCGTGCACAGGTTCGACAGGTGCACCACCGGGCCACCGGGGGCGTCCTGGGTCTGGTTGCAGGTGCGGTTGGCCGCGTCCTTGAACGTCATCCAGCCGTTGCCCGTCTGGGCCAGGGTCCGCATCATCTTGCCGTACAGCTCGCGGGCACGGACCTGCCGGACGTAGCGGCCGTCGGCCTCGGCCTGCCGGTACGCCGTATCGAACGCCTCACCCCACAGGTCGGGCAGCTCCGGCACCTGGTCGGGGTCGATGAGCGACCACGGCTCGTCGGCCTCGACCCGGCGCATGAACTCGTCGGGGATCCAGTTGGCGAGGTTGAGGTTGTGCGTGCGCCGTGCCTCCTCGCCGGTGTTGTCGCGCAGCTCGAGGAACTCCTCGACGTCCGGGTGCCACGGCTCGAGGTAGACGCACGCGGCGCCCTTGCGCCGGCCGCCCTGGTTGACCGCGGCGACCGAGGAGTCGAGCGTGCGCAGGAACGGCACGATGCCGTGGGACTGCCCGTTGGTGCCGCGGATCAGCGCGCCGCGCGAGCGCACCCGCGAGAACGCGATGCCGATGCCGCCGGCGAACTTCGACAGCCTCGCGACCTGGCCGTAGCGGGAGTAGATCGAGTCCAGGTCGTCGCGGGGGCTGTCCACGAGGTAGCACGACGACATCTGGGTGTGCCGGGTGCCGGAGTTGAACAGCGTCGGGCTGCTGGGGAGGTAGGCCAGCGACGACATCAGCCGGTAGAACCCGATCGCCTCGCTGGTGCTCTGCGCGAGCCCGCACGCGACCCGCATCAGGAAGTACTGCGGGCTCTCGATCACCAGCCGGGTCGTCGGGTGGCGCAGCAGGTAGCGGTCGTAGACCGTGCGCAGCCCGAAGTACTCGAACCGCCGGTCCCCGTCGGGGTCGATCGCGAAGTCGAGCTTGCGGGCGTTGTCCTTGACGAACGCCGCCGTCGCGTCGCCGATCAGGCCCTCGGCGTGCCCCAGCGCGATCGCCTGGCTGAACGACGCGACGCCCTGGTTGCGCACCTCCTTCTCGACGTACCCGGCCAGCAGACGGGCCGCGAGCCGGGAGTACTGCGGCTCCTCGCCGATCATCTCCGCGGCCGTCTGGATCGACAGCCGGTCCAGCTCGGCGGTCGTCGCGCCGTCGTACAGGCCGCTGATCGTGCGGGTGGCGACCCGCATCGGGTCGACGTCGGACAGGTCCGCGCTGACGCGGTCGACCGCGCGCACGATCTTGTTGACGTCGACGGGTTCGCTGTCGCCGTTGCGTTTGCGCACCTGCATCGAGGTGCGCGTCGGGGTCTCGGTGACCGTCACTTCTCTCTCCTCGCGAGATCGGTCTCGAAGGACCGGGGGCCACGAGGAGGAGACGGTGTCGTCCCGAGCGCGAGCGGCGCACGCGGGAGTGCCAGCCGTCGGCCGTCCCACGAGGCCTCGGACCACCGCACCCGACGGGTGCGGTGCGCTGGCAGGTCTTCGGACTCGCGGGCGCGTCGCTCCGGCACGCACGTGCCGGCTCGACCCCTACTGGCCGTCGCTTCCCAAGCGCCCACGAGGGGCGCTCAGTGCTGATGACGGCGGTCGTTCCCACTCACCGCTGCGGGGCAGTCCCGGACTCACACCGGGTTCCCTCTTGCCTCGGCGCCCCTGGCTGGGACGTCGAACCAGCTGCGCTGAACACCATATGTAGTGGGGCGCCCTGGGGGCGGGAACCAGATGTTGGGTCGGCGTGTCGCGGCCGGCACGTCCTACGCCACCATCACCCGTCCCGTGCCGCCGGGCCCGGGCACCGGCCGCTCGCGTACGACGGCCCACGCCTCGGCGAGCCGGGCGACGCCCTCGACCAGGTCCTCGCCCGGGCGGGTCCACGGGATCCGGACGAACCGGTCGAGGCCGCCCTCGACCGCGAACACCGGGCCGGGCGGCACGATCACCCCGCGACGCTCGGCCTCGGCCGACACCGCCGACCCGAGGGCCTGGGGGAGCCGGCACCACAGCGCCAGCCCGCCACTCGGCACCCGGCAGGACCACTCCGGGAGCTGTGAACGCACGGCGCCGACCAGGGCGTCGCGCTGCACGCGCAGCCGGGCGCGGTTGTCCGCGAGCACGCCGGCGGGGTCGGCGAGCAGCCGGACCAGCACCAGCTGCTCCATCACCGGCGCACCGAGGTCCATGCTCACCCGCGCGCGGGTGAGCCGGTCCATGAGCCCCGGCGGCACCCGGATCCAGCCCAGTCGCAGTCCGCCCCAGAACCCCTTGCTCGCGCTGCCGATCGTGATCGTGTCCGGGGCGTACGCCGCGAACGGGCGCGGCATGTCCTGGCCCTCGAGCGGGAGCCACTGGTGGGCCTCGTCGACGATCGCCGTGACGTGCGCGCGGCGCAGGTGCCCGGCGTACTCCTCGCGCTGCTCGTCGGTCATCAGGTGTCCCGTGGGGTTCTGGAAGTCCGGGATCAGGTAGGCCAGACGCGGTGCGGTCTGCCGCAGCGCCGCGCCCACCGCGGCGAGGTCCCAGCCCTCGGGGTCGACCGGCACGGGCGTGAGCCGGGCGCCGCCGTGGCGCAGCGCGTCGGTGGCGTTCGGGTACACCGGCGACTCCACGAGCACCCGATCGCCTGGGGCGGTGAACGCCTGCGCGAGGATCGACGCCGCGCTCAACGCGCCGGGCGTGACCATGATCTGGTCGGGGCCGGTGGGCAGGCCGCGCGCGTCGTAGGTCGCGGCGATCGCCTGCTGGAGCTGGGGCAGGCCGGCCGGGAAGTAGCCGTGCCCGCCCAGGTACGCCGGCAGCTCGGCCGCGGCCTCGGCGTACGCCTTCGCCAGGCCCGCCGGGGCGGACGGCGCCGCGCAGTTCAGGTCGATCGCCTCGTCGTCGCCGGGCCGCGGCAGCAGGGC
>NZ_DASWVI010000018.1:0-16668 GCF_036401255.1 Nocardioides sp.
CGCACCAGGCTCGGCAGGAGCAGCGCCGCCGCGAGCACGAGCACGCCGGCCGCGCCGCCGAGCACCCGGCCCCACGCGACGCCCGCGCTGCGCTCCTCGTCCTGCGGCGTCTCCGCCGAGGAGTCCGCGGTCTGCGTCGCCCGGTTCGACGGACCGGAGACGCCCGCGCTGGACTGGGTCGCGGTCGGCTGGGAGGGGCCGTTGTCCTGCGGGAGACCGCGGACGGTGTACGACGGGACTCCGGTGGCCCGGTCGGCCGGGGTGGGCTCGAACCGCACCCATCCTGATCCCTGGAAGTAGAGCTCGGGCCAGGTGTGCATGTCGTGGGAGCTGTAGACCCACGTGTTCGGACCGTCCGGGTCGGGGGAGAGGAACCCGACGGCGACCCGCGCGGGGATCCCGAGGACGCGCGCCATCACGGCCATCGCGGAGGCGAACTGCTCGCAGTAGCCCGTGCGTCCGCCCGACCCCTCGGTGAGGAACTGCGTCAGCGCGTCGTACCCGTTGCCGGCCGCCGCCGTGTCGAGTGAGTAGGTGAACCCCCCGGTCGAGCGGAACCAGTTCTGCAGCGCGACGGCCTTGTCGAACCGGTTGGTCTGGTTGCGGGTGACCTCGGCGGCCAGCTGGCGCACGATCGGCGGCAGGTCGGGCGGGACGTCGGTGTAGGACTCGGCGACCTTGCCGACCGAGGAGCCCGCGCCCCGGAGCCGCTGTGCGGTGAGGTCGAGCTGGAGGCTGCTCATCGTGTAGTGGAGCCCGGCGGTGGTCAGGTCGTCGGGCACGGCCAGGAAGTCCATGGTGGTGCCGTCGAAGCGCCAGTCGCCCTCGGCCTTGACGTTGCTGACCGGGTACTGCGTGGGCAGCCACGTCGAGTCGAACCCCGGCAGGATCGTGACGTCGTAGGGCAGCTCGCTGCGGCTCACCTCGGCGTCCACACCGGACGGCGGCGGCAGCTGTCCGTCGGCGCGGTGGTCGGCGGGCACGTCGCGGTCGCCCGGCGTCCACTCGACGTCGGTGAAGCGGGTGAGCGTCAGGATCCGCAGGTAGGAGGGGCGCGGATCGGTGGTGGTGATCCGCACCAGGTCGGTGTCCCGGCCGCGGCGCAGGTCGCGGACCAGGTCCGCGGTGGGGTTGTCGACGCGGATGTCGTCGCCGGCGCCGTGGCCCGGGCCGAAGTCGAACAGGCTGACCCCGGTGCTCGGCACGAGCAGGGGGAGCACCATCGCGAGCGCGGTCGCGGCGCCGCCGAGGCCGGTGGCGGTGCGGCGTACGGCGTGCGCTCCGGCGCCCAGCGAGATCGGGTCGCCGGTCTCGCGGTCCTCCGCGATCGGCCGGCCCCACCGGCTGACGTGCTCGTTCTCCTCGAGGAACAGCATGGCCAAGAACCCGGCGGCGGTGCCGACGAAGACCCACCAGGCGATCGGGGCCTCGATGATGCTCACCGGGACCGTGTAGACCGCCAGGAGCGGCAGCCCCGCCAGCGGCACCCGGTGCAGGGTGCAGGCGAGCAGGTCGACCAGCAGCAGGCAGGCCAGCCCGCTGAGGATGAGCAGCGGGTCGATCGGTGGCGCCGATGCCGGGACGGGCGCCGCGAACTCCCGCGAGCTGTCGAGTGCCGAGGCGATCGCCGCTCGCACCTCCGGCAGCGTGTCGGAGGTCGGCAGCCAGGAGCCGGCGATGAGCTGGCAGGCCACCCACCCCGCGAGGGCGACCTGGGTGGCGACGACGGCCGGGCCGGGCCACCGCCACCACCGGGTCGCGGCGCCCGTGGCGGCCACGACGACGCCGAGCAGCAGCAGCGGGTTGAGGAAGCCGCCGGGGACCTCGGCGAAGCCGCGCCAGCCGTACAACGCGAGCAGCGTCGTCGCGGCCGCGACCGACGCCAGCGTGATGCCGGCGGACAGGCTGCCTCGCGTGCGGGTCATCGAGCGCATCATGCGGTCGCCTCCGAGGCCGGACGCGTCGCGCCGCGCGAGCTGTGAGAACTGGTGTGCCCGAGCTCCTGCCAGACCGCGTCGAGTCGGTCGCGAGGGCCGAGCGGGACCGCCCGCCACCCCTGCTGACCGAGCGCCCGGGTCGCGCCCTCGCCGGCCGGCGCACCGAGCCAGGCGTCGACGTCGAGCGCGATCGCCAGCGCGGACCCGGCCTGGTGCTGCATCCGGCGCAGCACCGGCAGGTCCGTGGCGCCCAGACCTCCGAACACGGCGACGGTGAGTCCGCCGTGGGCACCCTCGGCGAGCCAGCCGGTGTCGAGGTGTGGCTGCTGGATCGCCTGGACGACCGCCAGCGCCTCCAGGAGCGGGCCGGTGTTGAGGTCGGTGTCGCGCAGGTGCCAGGCGTTGGACGCGGGATCCTCGCCCAGCGCGGTCACGAGGCGTACGGCGAAGCCACGGTGGCTCAGGTGCACCGCGATCGATGCGGCGGCCGAGACCGCCGCCTCGAGCGAGGACGCGATGCCCTGTCCCCGGTGGGCCTGGAGCCGGTTGTCCAGCACGAGCGTGGCCCGCGACTGCCAGGGCTGCTCCTCGCGGCGCACCATGAGCTCGCCCAGCCGGGCCGAGCTGCGCCAGTGCACCCGCCGCAGGTCGTCGCCCTGGCGGTACTCGCGCACCGTGACGTCCTCGGCGCTTCCGGTGGCGAACGCCCGCGGCCGGTTGTCACCCGAGCCGGTCCAGGCGCCGCCCAGCGGGATCTGGGGGAGTGCCACGGTGCGCGGTGTCACGATCAGCGGCACCGTGGTGCGGAACGTGCGGCCCAGCTCCACCAGGCCGAACGGGTCGGTGACGCGCACCGACATCGGCCCGATCTCGAACCGGCCACGGACGTCGGAGCGCACCTGGTAGGAGACGCTCTGGCGCCACCCGCTGCCGATGCCCTCGACCACGAACCGGGGCCGCGTGCCGAGGACGTAGGGAACGTGGTCCTCGAGGAGCAGGACGCCGTTGGGGCTGCGGCCCTCGTTGCTGAGGGCCAGCGACACGCGGGCCGGCTGGCCGGCTGCGACCAGCTGGGGCGTCACGGTGCGCACCAGCGCCAGCCGATAGCGGTTGCGACCCACCACCCAGGCGGTGAGGAGGGGCAGCACGAGCACGAGTACGCCGACCCGGGTCAGCGCCGACTGGTCGAGCACGATCGCGCACACCACCGCGGTCACTCCGGCGGCGAGGAACGCCCGCCCGCGGACGGTGAGCCCCGCCAGTGCCTCCCTCATCGCATCCCTCTCGCAGCTCGCTCGCAGCTCTCGCGCACCCTCAGCGGTGCTGGCCGTCGGGCACGGGCACGGTGGCGAGGACGGCGTCGAGGATCGCGGTGGTCGAGCGGCCGCTCATCGCCGCCTCGACGCCGGGCAGCAGCCGGTGGGCGAGCACGGGCCGCGCGAGCCGGGTCACGTCGTCGGGGAGCACGTAGTCGCGGTCCGCCATCGCCGCGACGGCCTTGGCCGCGCGGACCAGGTGCAGCGTGGCCCGGGGGGACGCGCCCAGCGTCAGCTCCTCCGAGCGGCGTGTGGCCGCGGTGATCGCCACCGCGTAACGCTGCACGGCGTCCGAGACGTGCACCTGGCCGACGATCGCGATCAGCTTGCGCACCTCCGCGGCGTCGGTGACCGGCTCGAGGTCGTCGAGCGGGTTGGCCCTCGTGTGCGAGTTCAGCATCGCGATCTCCGCCGCCTCGACCGGGTAGCCGACCGAGACGCGGGCCATGAACCGGTCGCGCTGCGCCTCCGGCAGCGCGTAGGTGCCCTCCATCTCGATGGGGTTCTGGGTCGCGATCACCATGAAGGGCTGCTCGAGCTGGTAGGTCGTGTTGTCGACGGTGACCTGGCGCTCCTCCATGCACTCCAGCAGCGCCGACTGCGTCTTCGGCGAGGCCCGGTTGATCTCGTCGCCCACGACGATGTTCGCGAACACCCCGCCCGGGCGGAACTCGAACTCCCGGGTGTTCTGGTTGAACACCGACACGCCGGTGACGTCGGAGGGCAGCAGGTCCGGCGTGAACTGGATGCGGCGCACCGACGAGTCGATGCTGCGGGCCAGAGCCTTGCTCAGCTGGGTCTTGCCGACGCCGGGGACGTCCTCGATCAGCAGGTGCCCCTCCGCGAGCAGCACGACGAGGGAGGCGTCGACGACATCGGGCTTGCCCTCGATGACCCGCTCGATGTTCGCGCGCACCCGGCCGACCACCCGTGCCAGCGTCTGGAGGTCCGCGCCCCCCGCTTCAGTTCTCACGTCTGCGTCCCTTCCCCTCCCGCGTGACCCGTGTCACCGGATGGCCCCACCGTAGTCGTGCCGGAAACCTACGGGCACCGGTCCTCGGTGGATCCGACTCCCGGAGTCACGGTTTGGTTGCGGTCCCGGTTCGAGGCGAGCGCGGGCGCGGCGTGCGAGCCGTCCTCCACCACGCCCCACCACCGGCGGATCCTCCCCACCTACGCACCACCCGCGCTCGCCGGTGCGGCCCCGGCACCCCGCTGACCTGCGCAAACGCAGATCGCGGGCGCGACGCCACCGGCGGCGTACGCCGGCGGGAGAGCGCGGTCGCGGCGTCGAACCGGCCGGATTCCCGCGGGCGACATGCGCGATGTGGTTGACGGTGGGGCAAAGTGGCGTAAAGTGGAGCGCAGTGGAGGAAGGGTCCGTCGAGGGCCGGAGTGGGAGGCGCCCGATGTTCTTCATGGGCACCTACACCCCGAAGCTCGACGAGAAAGGGCGACTGTTCCTCCCGGCCAAGTTCAGGGACCGACTCGCGGAGGGACTCGTCGTGACCCAAGGTCAGGAGAACTGCCTGGTCGTGTGGCCCACCGACGTGTTCATGGAGGAGGCCCGCCGAGCCCAGGCGACGCCGATGACGGTGCGCGGAGCGCGTGACTACGCCCGCGTCCTGTTCGCCGGCGCCGACGAGGGGTCGCTGGACAAGCAGGGCCGGATCGGCATCGCGGCACCGCTGCGCGAGTACGCCGGCCTGGACCGCGACGTCGTCGTCATCGGCGTCATGGACCGCATCGAGATCTGGGACCCGGCCCGCTGGCGGGAGTACTCCGCCGGCGCGCAGGCGAAGTTCGCCGAGCTCGACGAGCAACCGGCACCCGGCCCGAACTAGCAGCACCGGCACCACCACAACAGCGCACCACACAACAGCACAGCGATCCGCAGGACGAGGTCTCGAGCCCGCTCCCATGGCCATCTGGGGCACCTTCCCCGGTTCCAGACGGCACTTCCCCTTCTCACACCCGGGAGCGGGCAGGGACCTGGTCAGGCGGATCGCCGCATTTCTCCACCACCACCAGCACCAGCACCAGCACATCCAGTCGGGACACGAGGGTCGAACCCATGAGCATCGCGCCAGTACCTGCGCCGTTCGAGGCGCCGCCGCGCCGCGTGCGCCAGCAGGCCCGCGACGCGGCGACGGTGATGGCGTTCTCGGCCGCGACCTCGATCGCGGTCACGCTGGGCTTCCTGGTCCTCGCGTTCCTGGCGCGTCAGGCCTGACATGGCCGCCCCCGCCCACGTCCCGGTGCTGCTCGACCGGGTCGTCGCCCTGCTGGCCCCCGCGCTCGAGCGCGACGGCTCGATCCTGGTGGACGCCACGCTCGGCCTCGGTGGTCACAGCGAGGCGGTCCTGTCCCGGTTCCCCGCGACCAGGGTCGTCGGCATCGACCGCGACCCGGACGCCCTCGCGCTGGCCGGCGAGCGCCTGGCCCCGTTCGGCGAGCGGTTCACCGGCGTGCACGCGGTCTACGACGAGCTGCGCGACGTCCTGGCCGGGCTCGGGCTGGCGAGCGTCGACGCCGTGCTCTTCGACCTCGGGGTGTCCTCCATGCAGCTCGACGTGCGCGAGCGCGGCTTCGCCTACGCCGAGGACGCCCCGCTGGACATGCGGATGGACGGCACGAGCGGCCCGACGGCCGCCGACGTGCTCAACACCTACGACGTCGACGACCTGACCCGGGTGCTGCGCGAGTACGGCGAGGAGCGGTTCGCCCGCAAGATCGCCGCCGCCGTGGTGCGCGAGCGCTCCCGGGAGCCGTTCACCCGCTCCGGGCGCCTGGTCGAGCTGCTCTACGCCGAGATCCCCGCGCCGGCCCGGCGTACCGGCGGGCACCCGGCCAAGCGCACCTTCCAGGCGCTCCGCATGGAGGTCAACGACGAGCTCGCGGTGCTGCGGCGGGCGATCCCCGCCGCGATCGCGGCGATCGGCGTCGGCGGCCGGGTCGTGGTCGAGTCCTACCACTCCCTGGAGGACCGCCTGGTCAAGCAGGCGTTCACCGCCGCCACCCGCCTCGACGTCCCCGAGGACCTCCCGTTCGTGCCTCCCGGCCACGAGCCGGCCCTGCGCCTGGTCACCCGCGGGGCCGAGAAGGCCGGCCCCGACGAGATCTCCCACAACCCGCGCGCCGCCTCGGTCCGGCTGCGCGCGATCGAGCGCCTGAGTGAGGGAGCCGCAGCATGAGCAGTCCCACCCCGCAGGCCCGGACCCGGATCCCGCGCATCGCCGAGGTGGCGGTGGAGCGGGCCCGGCTCACCGTGGTGCCCCGCACCCGCGCCCAGGCGGCGCGGATGCCGTTCGTCGCGCTCGTCACGATGGTGCTGCTCGGCGGCGTCGTCGGGCTGCTGCTGTTCAACACCTCGATGCAGCAGTCCTCGTTCGCGGCCACCGCGCTGGAGAGCCAGGCGACCACCCTGGCCGCCCGCGAGCAGAGCCTGCAGATGGACCTGGACCGACTGCGCGACCCGCAGCGGATCGCCACGGCCGCCCAGCACCTGGGCATGGTGCAGGCCTGCGGCCCGGCGTTCCTCCGGCTCGGCACCGGGACGGTCACCGGTCAGCCGTGCGCGGCCGACGGGAGCGTCCCGTTCCGGATCGACCCGCCGGCGCCGGTCAAGCCCGCCGTCCTCGACCCCGCGCCGAACGTGGTGCGCGTGCCCGCCGACGACACCGGCAACGACCCGGGCAGCGACCCGGGCAGCGACCCGGGCCGCGACCCGGGCAGCGACACGGGCCGCGGAGGAGCCGGGAACGGCGGGGGAGACGGTAAGAAGAACCAGGAGCACCAGCAGACCCAGCAGACCCAGCAGTCCCAGGAGAACCAGCAGCAACAGCAGCCGCGCCACTGACCGACCGATCCCGACCGACCCCGACCGCACCCACCGCACCCACGGAGACCCGATGCGCCAGCCTCGCCCGCCCCGCGGCTCCCTGCGCGGCGCCCCCCATCTCCGGCTGCGGGTCGGGTTCGTGGTGATCGCGATGGTGCTCTCGGTCTTCGGCGCGCGGCTCGTGCAGCTGCAGGGCGTCGACCCCAACTCCTACGCGGCGATGGCCGCCGCCGAGGGCGTGGACCAGGTGGTCCTGCCCGCCACGCGCGGCGACATCGTGGACCGCAACGGCAAGCCCCTGGCCGGCTCGATCGACGGGCTGATGATCGTCGCCGACCCGTCGATGACCGCCGACCGGGCCCCCGAGCTGGCGCGCTTCTTGTACCGGCGGCTCGACATCGACTACGTCGACACGCTGAACAAGCTGCGCGAGCAGGGCAGCCGGTTCGAGTACATCGCCCGCCGGGTGCCGGCCACGCAGGCCACGGAGGTCGTCGACGCGGCCGAGAAGCTCGGCTTCGAGGGCCTCGACACCCGCCGCGACCCGGTCCGCGACTACCCGGCCGGTGACGTCGCGGCCAACCTGGTCGGCTTCATGGGCACCGACGAGCCGCTCGCCGGCCTCGAGCGGACCTTCGACCACCAGCTCGCCGGACGCGACGGCTCGGCCCGCTACGAGGTGGGTGGCGGCCATCGGATCCCTCTGGGCGAGAGCACGGTCACCGAGCCGGTCGACGGCCAGGACCTGCGCACGACGATCGACCTCGACCTGCAGTGGTACGCGCAGCGGGTGCTCGGCCAGACGGTCGAGAACGCGCGCGGCGACAGCGGGTTCGCCGTCGTGATGGACAGCCGCACCGGTGAGCTGCTCGCGGTCGCCGACTACCCGACGTTCGACGCCAACGACCCGACCGCCTCGCCGAAGGCCGACCTGGGCTCGCGGGCCATGCAGGACGTCTACGAGCCCGGCTCGGTCGAGAAGGTCCTCACGGTCAGCTCCCTGATCGACCTGGGACTGGTGACGCCCCGGACGAAGATCGTCGTACCGTCCCAGCTGCGCCGCGAGGACCGGCCGATCAACGACTGGTTCACCCACGGCACCCTCCACCTCACGCTCGCCGGGGTGATCGCCCAGTCCTCCAACATCGGCACGGTGCTCGCGGCCGACAAGTTCCAGCAGGGCCAGCTCTACGACTACCTGCGCGACTTCGGCCTCGGCGAGCGCACCGGCATCGGCGTGCGGGGCGAGACCCAGGGCCTGCTGCCCGACGCCAGCGCCTGGACCCACCAGATGCAGGACCGCATCGCGTTCGGGCAGTCGCTGTCGGTCAACGGCGTCCAGATGGCGGCCGCCGTCAACACGATCGCCAACGGCGGCGTGCGGGTCTCCCCGAGCCTGATCAAGGGCACGGCGACCACGGACGACGGAGCGGTCGTCGGCACCGACACCGCCACCAAGCGCCGGGTGATCAGCGCCCGCGCCGCGCGCGACACCATGCGGATGATGGAGCGGGTGGTCGACCCCGACGTCGGCGTCGCACCCGGCGCCGCCATCGCGGGCTACCGGGTGGCGGGCAAGACCGGCACCGCGCAGCGGGTCGGTGAGGAGTGCGGGTGCTACGACGGCTCGTTCACGGTCTCGTTCGCCGGCTTCGCCCCCGCCGACGACCCCCGGTTCACCGTCTACGTCGTGGTCCAGAACCCCCGCAACGGCGGGGGCGGCGGCTCGGTCGGCGGCCCGGCGTTCGCGAAGATCATGAGCTACGCGCTCCAGCGCTACGCCGTCCCCCCGACCGGGACCTCGCCCTCCCGACTCCCGGTCGAGTGGTAGCCGGGCGCAGCGATAGCCTCGCGTGGTGAGCGACTCCACCCGGCCCGCGCGGCCCTCGCGGACCCCGCTCGCGACCGTGGCGGGATGGGCCGGTGCCGAGATCCGGGGCGAGGGCGGCGGCGTCGAGGTCACCGGGATCTCGCTCTCCTCCCAACGGGTGCGGCCCGGTGACGTGTACGCCGCGCTCCCGGGCAGCCGCGCCCACGGCATCGACTACGCCGGTGCGGCGGTCGGGGCGGGCGCGGTCGCCGTCCTCACCGACCCGGATGGGGCGGCGGCCACCAGCGGACTCGGCGTACCCCTCCTGGTCGTGGAGCGACCACGAGCCGTGCTCGGCAGCCTCGCCGCCCGGATCTACGGCGACCCGGCGGCCTCCATGCGGATGATCGGCGTGACCGGCACCCAGGGCAAGACCACGACGACCAGGCTGCTCGAGGGCGGCCTGGAGCAGGCGGGGCTCCCCGCGGCCGTGATCGGCACCGTCGGCACCCGGGTGGCCGGCGAGGACGTGCGGACGACCCTCACCACCCCCGAGGCACCGGATCTGCACGGCCTGTTCGCGATGATGCGCGAGCGCGGGGTCGAGACCTGCGCGATGGAGGTCTCCAGCCACGCGCTGGTGATGGGCCGCGTCGACGGGGTCGTCTTCGACGTCGCGGTGTTCTTGAACCTGGGGCGCGACCACCTGGACTTCCACCGCGACGTCGAGGACTACTTCGCCGCGAAGGCCTCCCTGTTCACCCCGGGGCGGGCGCGGCTCGGGCTCGTCAACGTCGACGATGCCCACGGCCGGCGGCTGCTCACCGAGACGACCGTGCCGGTGCGCACGTTCTCGGCGGCCGGGGCGGCGGCGGACTGGCGTGCGGAGGAGGTGGCGCCGCGGGCCGACGGCTCGGACTTCGTGGTCGTCGGGCCCGGTGGCACGCGGATCACCGCGCGGTGCCCGCTGCCCGGGGACTTCAACGTCGCCAACACGCTCGCGGCCGTCGCGGCCGCCGGCGAGGCCGGGTTGGACGCCGCTGCGGTCGCCGCGGGCATCGCGGCGGGCGGCGGGGTGCCGGGGCGGCTCGAACGCGTCGACGCGGGCCAGGACTTCGAGGTCGTCGTCGACTACGCGCACAAGCCGGACGCCGTGGAGGCGGCGATCCGGACGCTGCGCCCGCTGACGACGGGTCGGGTGATCGTCGTGCTGGGCGCCGGCGGCGACCGCGATCCCGGCAAGCGGCCGATCATGGCTGGAATCGCCGCGCGGCTGGCCGATGTGCTGATCGTGACCGACGACAACCCCCGCACCGAGGACCCGGCGTCGATCCGGTCTGAGATGCTCTCCGGGGTGCCGTCAGGCACTGGCTCGGGCACCGGCTCGGGTGAGGTCCTCGAGATCGGGGACCGGCGGGCCGCGATCCGCGAGGCGCTGCGCCTGGCCAGGACCGGTGACATCGTGCTGGTCGCCGGCAAGGGACACGAGACGGGACAGGAAGTCGCAGGCGTGGTGCACCCGTTCGACGACCGCGAGGTAGTGAAAGAGGAGATCGCGTGCTTGAGATGACGCTGGGCAAGATCGCCAAGGTGGTGGGCGGGACGGTCGCCGGCGACCCGGACGTCCTCGTGGACGCTCCGGCGTACGTCGACTCCCGCCAGGCCGTGCCCGGTGGCCTGTTCGTGGCGATCAAGGGCGAGCACGTCGACGGCCACGACTACGCGGCCGGCGCGCACGCCGTGCTCGGCAGCCGGGCGACCGAGGCGCCCACGGTCGTCGTCCGCGACCCCGTGGTCGCGCTGGGCAAGCTCGCCGCCCACGTCGTGCGACGGCTGGACGCGACCGTGCTGGCCCTCACCGGGTCCCAGGGCAAGACCGGCACCAAGGACTACCTCGCCCACATCCTCGCCGCGGCCGGCTCGACGGTCGCCACCGCCGGCAGCTACAACAACGAGATCGGCCTGCCGCTCACGGTGCTGCGCGCCCACGCCGAGACCCGGTTCCTCGTGCTGGAGATGGGCGCCCGGCGGATCGGCCACATCAAGCACCTCTGCGAGATCGCGCCACCCAAGGTCGCCGCGGTCCTCAACGTCGGCACGGCCCACATCGGCGAGTTCGGCAGCAAGGACTCGATCGCCTTCGCCAAGGGCGAGATCATCGGGGCCCTCCCGGGGGACGGCACCGCGGTGCTCAACGCCGGCGACGCGCTGGTCGCCGCGATGGCCTCCCGCACGGCCGCACGCGTGATCACGTTCGGCGCGGGCGAGGCGGACGTCACCGAGCGGGGGAGCGAGGTCGACGACCTCGGACGGGTGTCGTTCGAGATCGGGTACGCCGACGAGTGGCACCCGGTCCACCTGCAGCAGAGCGGCCTCCACCAGGCCCAGAACGCGCTCGCCGCGGCCGGGATGGCACTGGCCGTCGACGTCCCGCTCGACCTCATCGCGACCCGGCTGTCGCAGGCGACCGCGGCCTCGCCGATGCGGATGGAGATCCACGAGCGCGCGGACGGCCTGATCGTCGTCAACGACGCCTACAACGCCAACCCCACCTCGGTGACGGCCGCTCTCGAGTCGCTCTCGGTGATCGGCCGGCGCCGGCACCGGCGTACGGTCGCGGTGCTCGGCGAGATGCTCGACCTCGGCCGCCAGTCCTACGCCGGGCACGTCCAGGTCGGCCGGGCCGCCGCCCGGCTCGGCACCGACATCGTCGTGGTGGTCGGCGCGGCCGCCGGCGGCATCGTCGAGGGGCTCGAGGCGGTGGCCGCCTGGCGCGGCGACGGCGTCGTCGCGGAGGAGATGGACGAGGCCATCGAGTGGATACGGGAGAATGTCCTGCCCGATGACGTGGTCCTCGTCAAGGCGTCCCACGGGGTCGCCCTGTGGGAGATCGCCGACGCACTGCTCGAGACCGATCCGGAGGAGGACCGAACCGAGTCATGAGAGCCATCCTGTTCGGAGGCGGGCTGGCGCTGCTCGTCTCGCTGCTCGGGACGCGGGTGGCGATCAAGCAGTTCACGCGGCTGGGCTACGGCCAGGAGATCCGAGACGACGGCCCGACCAGCCACCACACCAAGCGCGGGACGCCGACCATGGGCGGCGTCGTGATCATCCTGGCGACCGTCATCGGCTACTTCGGCGCCAAGCTGTTCACCCAGGACATGCCGACGGCCTCGGCGCTGCTGCTGCTCTTCCTGCTCGTCGGCACCGGCCTGGTCGGCTTCCTCGACGACTTCATCAAGATCTCCAAGCAGCGCAGCCTCGGCCTGCGCAGCAAGGCGAAGATGATCGGTCTCACGGTGGTCGCGCTGGTCTTCGGCGCGCTGTCGCTCTCGCCGTGGCTCGAGGACGACCGCGGCCAGACGCCGGCGTCCAAGCACCTCTCGTTCATCCGCGACATCGGGTGGATCACGTTGCCGACGGTCGTGGTGCTGCTGCTGATCTGGCTGATCATCGCGGCCACCTCGAACGGCGTGAACCTCACCGACGGCCTCGACGGTCTCGCCACGGGCGCCAGCGTGATGGTCTTCGGCGCCTACATGTTCGTGAACATCTGGCAGAACAACCAGTGGTGCGGCCAGACCGGGCTCGACCAGGTCAACCTCTGCTACGAGGTGCGCGACCCGCTCGACCTGGCGGTCGTCGCCGCCGCGATCACCGGCGCCTGCTTCGGGTTCTTGTGGTGGAACGCGTCGCCGGCCGCGATCTTCATGGGCGACACCGGATCGCTGGCCCTCGGCGGCGCGCTCGCCGGCCTCGCGATCTTGACCCGCACCGAGCTGCTGCTGATCATCCTCGGCGGCCTGTTCGTGCTCGAGACGGTCTCGGTGATGCTGCAGGTCAGCACGTTCAAGGTGACCAAGCGGCTGACAGGCACGGGCCGCCGCCTGTTCCGCATCGCGCCGATCCACCACCACTTCGAGATGCTCGGCTGGGAGCAGGTCACCGTGACGATCCGCTTCTGGATCATCACCGGCATCTGCGTCGCCGTCGGGCTGGGCGTGTTCTACGCCGAGTGGGTCGCGGGCATCGGATGACGCCCCTGGGCCTGGGCCGGCACGACTCCTGGGAGGGCGTTCGCGCGGTCGTCGCGGGGTTCGGCGCCTCGGGCTTCGCCGCGGCCGACAACCTCAACCACCTCGGGGCGAGCGTCGTCGCGGTCGACGAGTCCGACGCGGGAGACCGCCCGGCCAAGGCCGAGCTGCTCGAGGTGCTCGGGGCCGACGTACGCCTGGGTCCCGGCAGCGCCGACACGCTGCCCGACGAGGTCGACGTGCTCGTGACCTCGCCGGGCTGGAAGCCCACCGCGCCCCTGATCGCGCAAGCACTCGCCCGTGGCGTCCCGGTCTGGGGCGAGGTCGAGCTGGCCTGGCGGCTGCGCGACCCCGACCACCACACGCCGTGGCTGGCGGTCACCGGCACCAACGGCAAGACCACCACCGTCTTGATGCTCGACGCGATCCTGCGCGCCGCCGGCCTGCGCAGCATCGCCGTGGGCAACGTCGGGCTGCCGATCGTCGAGGCGGTCATGGACCCCGAACCGTACGACGTGCTCGCCGTGGAGCTGTCCAGCTTCCAGCTGCACTACACCGACTCGATGAGCGCGGAGTCGGCGGCGGTGCTCAACGTCGCCGAGGACCACCTGGACTGGTACGCCGGTCCGAGCGGTCGGGCCGCCTACGCGGCCGACAAGGGCCGGATCTACGAACGCGTCCAGCGGGCCTGCGTCTACAACGTCGCCGACCCCGAGACCGAGCGGCTGGTGCGGGAGGCCGACGTCGTCGAGGGGGCGCGGGCGGTGGGGTTCACCCTCGGCATGCCCGGGGTCGGGATGGTCGGCCTGGTCGAGGACATCCTGGCCGACCGGGCGTTCATCGAGCAGCGCGACACCAGCGCGGCCGAGCTCTGCACGATCTCCGACCTGACGCTGGGCTCCCCGGCCGGGGCGGCCCCGCACAACGTCGCGAACGCGCTCGCCGCGGCGGCCCTGGCGCGAGCCCACGGCGTGTCCCAGGCGGCCGTCCGCGACGGGCTGCGCTCCTTCCGGCCCGGTCCCCACCGGATCACCGTGGTCGCCGAGAGGGACGGCGTCACCTGGGTCGACGACTCCAAGGCCACCAACCCGCACGCCGCCCAGACCTCGCTGCAGGCCTACGACTCGGTCGTGTGGGTCGCGGGCGGGCTGACCAAGGGCGCCCACTTCGACGACCTGGTCCGCGCCGTGCGCGGGCGACTCCGCGGCGTGGTGCTGATCGGCCGCGACCGCGACGTGATCGCGGCGGCGCTTTCGCGACACGCGCCGGATGTGCCGGTCATCGTGGTCGACGCCGACGAGACTGAGGGCGATCACGGTGGACGTGCCATGGAGCGCGTGGTCGGGGCGGCAGCCGAGTTGGCCCGACCCGGCGACACGGTCCTGCTGGCGCCCGGCTGCGCCTCCATGGACATGTTCACCGACTACGCCGAGCGCGGTGACGCGTTCGGCGACGCCGTCCGACGCAGACCGTAGGAGCCGACGACCCGAGGGGAGGGGTGGGGCGTGACGACCGCGAACCCGCTCGACCCCGTCGACCGGGCCGCCCATCCCGCGGCCGGACGGTCGCCCCGCGGCTGGTTCGCCACCGTCCGGCACGCGCTCGACCGGCCGCTCACGGCGTACTACCTGCTGCTCGGCGCCTCGGGGCTGCTGCTCACCATCGGCCTGATCATGGTGCTGAGCGCCTCGAGCGTGTACTCCTTCGAGAAGAACGGCAGCTCCTACGCGATCGTCGAGCGCCAGCTGCTCTGGGTGCTGATCGGCATCCCCGCCGCCTGGATCGCCTCCCGGCTGCCGCACTCGGTGCTGCGCCGCTTCGCGTGGCTGGCCCTGCTGGTCTCGATCGTGCTGCTCGCCCTCACCCAGCTCGGTCTGGGGCGCACCGTCAACGGCAACACGAACTGGCTCGGCGTCGGCCCCTTCGTCGTCCAGCCCGCCGAGATCGCGAAGCTGTCGATCGTGCTGTGGGCGGCGCACGTCTACGCCCGCAAGGAGAAGCGGCTCGGCAGCCTGCACGAGGTCTTCGTCCCCGTCGTGCCCGGCATGCTGCTGGTGGTGGCCCTGGTCGTGCTCGGCCACGACCTCGGCACCGCACTGGTGCTGATGGCGATCCTGCTCGCGATGCTGTGGGTGGTGGGAGCGCCGGGCCGGCTGTTCTCCGTGACGCTGACGGTCATCGGCGTCGTCGCGATCTGGCTGGCCTCGACCAGCTCGGAGCGGCGCGAGCGGCTGACGAACTTCGCCGACCCGTTCAAGGACTTCCACGACGCGGGCTGGCAACCGGCGCACGGGCTCTACGCACTCTCGCACGGCGGTGTCTTCGGGCAGGGCATCGGCGCCAGCCAGCAGAAGTGGGGCAACCTGCCCGAGGCACACACCGACTTCATCTTCGCCGTCCTCGGCGAGGAGCTGGGCCTGGTCGGCACGCTGCTGGTGATCGCGCTGTTCCTCACGATCGCCTACGCCGCGATCCGGGTCGCCACGCACACCGAGGACAGCTTCGTGCGCTACACGACCTTCGGCATTGTGGTGTGGCTGCTCGGCCAGATGATCATCAACGTCGGCATGGTGCTCGCCCTGCTCCCGGTCATCGGCATCCCGCTGCCGCTGGTCTCCTACGGCGGGTCCGCGCTGGTGCCCTCCCTGGTCGCGCTCGGCCTGCTGATCGGCTTCGCGCGCCGCGAGCCCGAAGCGGCCCGTGCGCTGGCGCAGCGCAAGCGGGCTCGCTCGGCCGGGCTCTCCGCGGGCCACCTGTAAGCGCTCCTCTAAGGTTGCCGCGATGCGCGTTCTCCTCGCCGGTGGTGGCACCGCCGGACACACCTCGCCCCTGCTCGCCACCGCCGACGCCCTGCGCCGACTGGAGCCCGACGTCGAGATCACCTGCCTCGGCACCCCCCGCGGCCTGGAGAACAAGGTGGTCCCCGAGGCCGGCTACCCCCTCGAGCTGATCCCGCCCGTGCCGCTGCCGCGCCGCCCCGGTGCCGACCTCGCGAAGGTCCCGGCCCGGCTGCGCGCCGCGGTCCGCGAGACCCGGGCCGTGCTCGACCGGGTCCGTCCCGACGTCGTCGTCGGCTACGGCGGCTACGTCTCCATGCCGCTCTACCTCGCGGTCCGCAAGGGGCAGGTCCCGCTGGTCATCCACGAGCAGAACACCGTGCCCGGCCTGGCCAACCGGGCCGGGGCGCGGTTCGCCCAGCGGGTGCTCGTGAGCTTCCCCGACACGCCCCTGCGCAACGCCGAGTACGTCGGCCTGCCGATCCGGCCGATGATCTCGGGCCTGGACCGGGCGGCTCTGCGGGCCGAGGCCCGCGCGTTCTTCGGGCTCGACCCGGACCGCCCCACGCTGCTGGTCACCGGCGGATCGCAGGGCGCGCGCCGGCTCAACCAGGCCGTCTCCGGGGCGGCCGGTGCGCTCGCGGCCGCGGGCGTGCAGGTCCTCCACGCCGAGGGCAAGCACGGCGGCGCCGATCCGGCGCGGCCGGAGTCCGGGACCGTCCCCTATGTCGTCGTCGAGTACATCGACCGGATGGACCTGGCCTTCGCCGCCGCGGACCTCGTCGTGTGCCGCGCCGGCGCCAACTCCGTCACCGAGGCCGCGGCCGTGGGCCTGCCCGCGGTGTTCGTGCCGCTGCCGATCGGCAACGGCGAGCAGACCCTGAACGCCAAGCCCGTCGTCGAGGCCGGCGGCGCGCTGCTCGTCGACGACGCCGAGCTCACCACCGACTGGG
>NZ_DASWVI010000019.1:0-4562 GCF_036401255.1 Nocardioides sp.
TACGCCGGCGCGGTGCTGGTGCCGGTCAACTCGCGCTACGTGGGCGCGGAGGTGGCCGACGTCGTCGGGCGCACCGGCGCCGCGATGGTCGTGGTGCACGACGGGTTCCTCGGCCGCGACCAGGTGCGCGAGCTGCGCGACGCGGGGGTCGAGGACCGCCTGATCACCACGCTGTCCGACCTCAGGGCCGGCGCCCAGCGCTCGGAGGGGATGCGGCACGAGGACCTCGCGCCGGACGACGTCGCCGACATCCTCTTCACCTCCGGCACCACCGGGCGCTCCAAGGGCGCAATGAGCGCGCACCGCCAGACGATCGGCGTCGCGCGCGCGTGGGCCGAGCTGGGCGGGGTACGCCAGGACGACCGCTACCTGGTGCTCAACCCGTTCTTCCACTCCTTCGGCTACAAGATCGGCATCGTCGTCGGCCTGCTGACCGGCGCCACGCTCTACCCGCTGGCGACCTTCGACGTCGAGGAGACGATGCGGCTGATCGAGTCCGAACGGATCACCGTGCTGCCCGGCGCGCCCACGATCTACCAGTCGCTGCTCAGTGCACCGGGCCGCGCCGACCGCGACCTGTCCTCGCTGCGGCTCGCGGTGACCGGGGCGGCCGTCGTGCCCGTCGTGCTCATCGAGCGGATGCGCGAGGAGCTGCAGATCGACCAGGTCGTCACGGCGTTCGGGATGACCGAGGCCGTCGTGGTGACCATGTGCCGCGACGGCGACTCCGCGGAGACGGTCGCGACCACCTGCGGCCGCGCGATCCCCGGCATGGAGGCGCGGATCCATGAGGAGAACGGCGAGCTCCTCGTGCGCGGCGACTACGTGATGCTCGGCTACCTCGACGACCCCGAGGCCACCGCCGCGGCGATCGACGAGGACGGGTGGCTGCACACCGGCGACGTCGGCGTCCTCGACGAGCACGGCAACCTCTCGATCACCGACCGGCTCAAGGACATGTACATCTCCGGTGGCTTCAACGTCTATCCCGCCGAGGTCGAGCAGGCGCTCGCTCGGATGGACGGGATCACCGACGTCGCGGTCGTCGGCGTGCCCGACGAGCGCATGGGCGAGGTCGGCAAGGCGTACGTCGTCGGCTCGGTCGCCCCCGACGAGGTGATCGCCTTCGCGAAGGAACGGCTGGCGAACTTCAAGGTGCCGCGCCACGTCGAGGTCGTCGACGGGCTGCCGCGCAACCTGTCCGGCAAGGTGCTCAAGACCCAGTTGAGAGGCTCCTGATGGATCTCACCCTGTCCGAGTCCGAGGTCGCGTTCCGCGACGAGGCGCGCGCGTGGCTGGCCGCGAACGTGCCGGCCGATCCGCTGCCGTCGATGGACACCGCCGACGGCTTCGCCGCCCACCAGGAGTGGGAGCGACGGCTGGCCGACGCCGGATGGGCGGTGGTGTCCTGGCCGGAGCGGTACCACGGCCGCGAGGCGTCGCTGGTGGAGTGGGTGATCTTCGAGGAGGAGTACTACCGGGCCGGGGCGCCCGGCCGGGTCTCCCAGAACGGCATCTTCCTGCTCGCGCCGATCATCTTCGACCACGGCACCACGGAGCAGCAGGACCGGTTCCTGCCGACGATGGCGACCGGTGAGCGCGTCTGGGCGCAGTGCTGGTCCGAGCCCGGGGCCGGCTCCGACCTCGCGTCGTTGCGCTCCACCGCCCGGCGCGACGCCGAGCGCGGCGGCTGGATCCTCAACGGCCAGAAGACCTGGTCGTCGCGGGCCAGCTTCGCCCACTGGGGCTTCGGGCTGTTCCGCTCCGACCCCGACGAGGAGCGGCACCGCGGGCTGACCTACTTCCTGTTCCCACTGGACGCCGAGGGCGTCACGGTCCGCCCGATCGCCCAGCTCGACGGCGAGGTCGGCTTCGCCGAGGTGTTCTTCGAGGACGTGTTCGTCCCCGACGCCGACGTGCTCGGCGCGCCCGGCGACGGGTGGCGGGTCGCGATGTCGACGGCCGGCAACGAGCGCGGACTGTCCCTGCGCTCCCCCGGCCGGTTCTGCGCCGCCGCGGACCGGTTGCTCGACCTCTACCGACGTACGCCGCAGCCGCCGGCCGGCGCGGCCGACCGCGTGGTCGACGCCTGGATCGAGGCGCAGGCCTACCGGCTCTACACCTGGGGCACGGTGACCCGGCTGGCCGACGGCGGCGAGATGGGCGCCGCCGGCTCGGTGAACAAGGTCTTCTGGTCCGAGCTCGACATCGCCCTGCACGAGACCGCTCTCGACCTGCTCGGCCCCGAGGCGGAGGTCGAGTCGACCTGGCTCGACGGCTACACGTTCGCGCTCTCCGGGCCGATCTACGCCGGCACGAACGAGATCCAGCGCAACATCGTGGCCGAGCGGATCCTCGGTCTCCCGCGTGAGCCCAAGGGCGCCCAGCAGGGCGCCCAGAAGGGGGTGCGGCAGTGAGGTTCGTGCTCGACGACGACCAGCGCGACTTCGCGTCCGCGCTCGAGTCTCTCCTCTCCTCCGCCGGCACCGCCGCGATCGCCCGGGCCTGGGCCGACGGCGACCACGACCCCGGCGTGAAGCTGTGGTCCCGGCTCGCCGATCTCGGCGTGCCGTCGCTGGCCACGGACGCGACCCCGGTCGAGGTGGTGATCGCCTTCGAGGCGCTCGGCCGGCACGCCGTGCCCGGCCCGTGGGTCGAGTCCGCGGCGTACCTCCCGGTCGCGCTCGGCCACGAGGTCGAGGGCATGGCCACGGTCGCGCTGCCGCCGGTCGTGCCCTACGCCCTCGACGCCGACGTCGCCGACCAGGTGTACCTCGGGTCCGCGCCGGCGCGGTCGATCGGGCGGCGGCACCGCTCGGTCGACCCGACGCGACGGCTCTTCGAGGTGGCCGGGGCGGGCGAGGTGCACGACCCGGCGTTCGAGCTCGCGGTGCTCGCGGTGTCGGCCCAGCTGCTCGGGGCCGGCGAGCGGATCCTCGCCGACACCGTGGCCTACGCCAAGCAGCGCCGGCAGTTCGGTCGCGAGATCGGCTCCTACCAGGCGATCAAGCACGCGCTGGCCGACGTGCGGATCGCGCTCGACTTCGCCCGGCCGCTGGTGCTGGGCGCGGCGCTCGGCGAGGTGCCGGCCTCGGCGGCCAAGGTCGCGTGCGCGGACGCGGCGTACCTCTCCTCGCGCACGGGCCTGCAGGTGCACGGCGCGATCGGGTACACCCAGGAGCTCGACCTGAGCATCTGGCTGACCAAGGTGCGCGCCCTCGTCACGGCCTGGGGCACGCCGGCCCACCACCGGGCCCGGCTGCTCGAGGGGCTGGTGGGCTGATGGAGTTCGCACTCTCCGAGGAGCAGCAGGAGCTCGCCGCGACGGTGCGGGCACTGCTCGCGAAGCGCGCCGACCCGCGCGCCGAGACCTACGACGAGGCGCTCTGGCGGATGCTCTGCGAGCAGATCGGGGTCGCCGCGCTCGGCATCCCCGAGGAGTACAGCGGGGCCGGGTTCTCGCTCTTCGAGGCGCTCGTGGCGCTCGAGGAGGTGGGCCGCTCGCTGGCCCCCTCCCCGCTGTTGTCGTCGCTGGTGGCCTCCGAGGCCCTGCTGGCCGGCGCCTCGGAGGACGCCCGGCATCGGCTGCTCCCCCGGCTGGCCGCGGGCGAGGTGGCGGCGTTCGCCGAGGGCACCGACGCCCGCGACGTGCTCGACGGCGACCTCGCGTCGGTGCTCGTGATCGCGACGGACGACGGGCTCTTCGAGGTGGGCGACGCCGAGCGCGCGTGGACGCCGTCGATGGACCAGACGCTGCGGCTGGCGAGGGTGCGCACCGATCTCGCGTCGGGCACGCGGATCGGGGACGGTCCGGCCGCCCGCGACCGCGCCAGCCTGGTCGGCGCGGTCGGGTGCGCGGCGCTCGCGGTCGGCTGCGCCGCGCGGGGGCTGGAGATGACCGTGTCCTACTCGCAGGAGCGGGTGCAGTTCGGCCGGCCCATCGGCTCCTTCCAGGCGCTCAAGCACCGGATGGCCGACATGTACGTGCGGCTCGAGATGGCGCGCTCCGCGTCGTGGGCGGCGTCGTACGCCGTCGCCCATCGCACCGACGACGCCGAGCGGCTCGCCCACGTGGCGAAGGCCCACTGCGGCGAGGCGCTGGCGCACATCGCCGCGGAGACGATCCAGCTGCACGGCGGGATCGCGATCACCTGGGAGCACGACGCGCACCTGGTGTTCAAGCGGGCGCACGCCCTGGGTCAGCTCTTCGGCGCCCCGCACGAGCACCGGGCGGCGGTCACGCTCTGATCGCCTCGGTCAGTGCGTCGTTGGCGTCCGCGAGCTCGGCCTCCAGACGATCGACGAGACCGGTGTCCACGCCGCCCGCGGCGGCGCCCTCGATCTGCCGCGCGAGGTCTGCGACCCGCGCCGCGCCGAGGTTGGCGGCGGTGCCGGCGATCTCGTGCGCCGCCCGCCGCAACCCGAGCTGGTCGCCGGCCGCCACGGCCGTGCGGATGGTCTCGAGCAGCACGGGTGCCGCCGTCGCGAAGGCTCCCGCCGCCGCGGCGAGCAGCCCGCCACCGGGCGCGCCCAGACCGCGCAGGATCCCGAGCCGCTCGGGG
>NZ_DASWVI010000020.1:0-26696 GCF_036401255.1 Nocardioides sp.
GTGTCCTCCATCGGCGTGTGCTTGTAGAGCTGCTCGAGCAGCGCCTCGGGGACGAACCCGTTCTTGACCTCGATGACCAGCCGCAGCCCGTTGTCGCGGTCGGTGAGGTCCTTGATGTCGGAGATGCCCTGCAGCTTCTTGCCCTGGACCAGGGTCTTGATCCGCTCGATGACCTTCTCGGTGCCGACGCCGTAGGGCAGCTCGGTCACGACGATGCCCTTGCGCCGGTTGGTGACGTTCTCGACCCGGGCGGTGGCGCGCATCCGGAACGTGCCGCGGCCGGTCTCGTAGGCGTCGCGGACGCCGTCGAGGCCGACGATCTTGCCGCCGGTCGGCAGGTCGGGGCCGGGGATGAACCGCATCAGGTCGTCGACCGACGCCGACGGGTGGGTGATCAGGTGGCGCAGCGCCTGCACGACCTCGACCAGGTTGTGCGGCGCGCAGTTGGTCGCCATGCCCACCGCGATGCCGGTGGTGCCGTTGACGATCAGGCTCGGGATCGCGGCCGGCAGCACGGCCGGCTCGAACTCGCGGCTGTCGTAGTTGGGCTTGAAGTCGACGGTGTCCTCGTCGATCGACGCGGTCATCGCCACCGCCGGCGGCGCCATCCGGCACTCGGTGTACCTCATGGCCGCCGGGGAGTCGTCGGGAGACCCGAAGTTGCCGTGGCCGTCGACCATCGGGATCCGCATCGCCCAGGGCTGGGCCATCCGGACCAGCGCGTCGTAGATCGCGCCGTCGCCGTGGGGGTGCAGACGACCCATGACCTCACCGACGACGCGGGCGCTCTTGACGTGGCCGCGGTCGGGCCGCAGGCCCATGTCGTTCATCGTGAACAGGATCCGGCGCTGCACGGGCTTGAGGCCGTCGCGGGCGTCCGGCAGTGCCCGGGAGTAGATGACCGAGTAGGCGTACTCGAGGAAGGACGACTCCATCTCCTGCTTGATGTCGGTGTCGAGGATGTGCTCCTCGAAGTCGTCGGGGAGCTCGCTCGTCGTCTTGCCTCGTGCCATGCCCGCCATTGTCCCTGCCCTCGCCGACGGATCCGGCGCGGGCACGCCGCGGGGGGCCCGGGCCGGTAGATTTCTCGCTGTGACCCAGCAGGAAGCGCCGACCAACGCCCCCGCCCACTGGGAGGCCGACGTCCTGCTGCGGGACGGCCGGACGGCGCACATCCGCCCGATCCGGCCCGACGACCGCGAGGTCTTCGTCGAGTTCTACGCCCGCGTGTCCGACGAGTCGAAGTACTACCGGTTCTTCTCGCCGATGCCGCGGCTCTCCGAGCGCGACCTCGACCGGTTCACCAACGTCGACCACATCGGCCGGGTCGCCTTCGTGCTCACGCTCCAGGGCCAGATCATCGCGGTCGGGCGCTACGACCTGGTCAAGCCGGGGGAGGCGGAGGTCGCGTTCCTCGTCGAGGACCAGCACCAGGGTCGCGGCATCGCCCAGCTGCTGCTCGAGCACCTCGCCCAGGCCGGCCGCGAGCGCGGCATCGAGCGGTTCGTCGCCGAGGTGCTGCCCGACAACACCCGGATGATCCAGACGTTCCGTGACGCCGGCTACCGCGTGGTGAGCGAGTACGACGAGGGGGTGCTGCAGCTGGAGTTCTCCATCGACCCCACCGACACCGCGATCGGCGTGATGATGAGCCGCGAGCACCGGGCCGAGGCGGCCTCGATCGAGAAGTTCTTCAACCCCCGCTCGGTCGCGGTCATCGGCGCGAGCCGTCGTCAGGAGACGATCGGCCAGGCGCTGGTGCGCAACCTGGTGCTCGGCGACTTCGCCGGCCGCGTCTACGCGGTCAACCCCAGCTCGAGCGCGGTCTCCGGGCTCCCGACGTTCAAGACCGTCTCGGACATCCCCGACGACGTCGACGTCGCGATCGTGGCGGTGCCGGCCGAGGCGGTGCAAGACGTCGTGCTCGACTGCGCCGCCAAGGGCGTGCACGGCCTGGTGGTGATCTCCTCGGGCTTCGCCGAGACCGGCGAGGAGGGCCGGCTGCGCCAGCGCAAGCTCGTCGGCCTCTCGCGCTCCTACGGGCTGCGGCTGATCGGACCCAACGCGCTGGGCATCATCAACACCGACGCGTCGGTCTCGCTCAACGCGTCCCTCTCGCCGCTGATGCCCCCGCGCGGCCGGGCGGGGTTCTTCTGCCAGTCCGGTGCGCTCGGGACCGCGATCCTGGAGAAGGTCTACAACCGCGGACTGGGGCTCTCCACGTTCGTGAGCGCCGGCAACCGCGCCGACGTGTCCGGCAACGACCTGCTGCAGTACTGGGAGGAGGACGACTCCACCGAGGTCGTGCTGCTCTACCTCGAGTCCATCGGCAACCCGCGCAAGTTCTCCCGGATCGCCCGCCGGGTCTCTCTGCGCAAGCCGATCATCGCGGTGCGGTCGGGACGCACCACCCAGGGCGTCCCGATGGGCCACGCGGTGCGCAAGATCGTCGCGCCCCCCGCCGCCGTCGACGCGATGTTCCGCCAGGCGGGCGTGATCCAGGTCGACACGCTCGAGGAGATGTTCGACGTCGCCCAGCTGGTCGCCCACCAGCCGCTGCCGCGGGGACGTCGCGTCGCGATCGTCGGCAACTCCGACGCCCTCGGCCTGCTCGCGGCGGACGCGGCGGCCGCCGTCGGCCTGGTCGTGAACAAGTCCACGGCACTGGGCGCCGACGCGAGCGCGGAGGACTTCGAGGATGCGCTCGACGCCGCCATCGACGACCCCGACGTCGACTCGGTCGTCGCGGTCTACGTGCCGCCGATCAACGTCTCGGGCGAGGACGTCGCGAACGTGCTGGCGGCCGTGGGGGAGCAGTCCGACAAGCCGCTGGTGTCGTCGTTCCTCGGCGCGGAGGGCGTCCCCGAGCTGCTGCGCGTGCCCGACGTCGCCGGCTCGACGGCGGGGCGCGGGTCGGTGCCGTCGTACCCCGGCGTGGAGGCGGCGGTCCGGGCGCTGGCGCGCGTCGTGGAGTACGCCGTGTGGCTGCGGACCCCCGACGGCGAGCCGTTGGACCCGGCGGAGGTGGACACGGCGGCCGCCAAGCGGCTCGTCAACGAGGCGCTCGCCGCTCACCCCGAGGGCGCCGACCTGGACCTCGCGACGGTCACCGCGCTGCTGTCGGCGTACGGCATCGAGCTGTGGCAGGCCCGGCCGGTCGCGACCTGCGAGGAGGCGGTGGCCGCCGGTGCGGAGCTGGGCTGGGACGTGGTGCTGAAGGCGACCGCCGAGCACCTGCGCGAGCGGCCGGACCTCGCCCACGTGTGGCGCAACATCGACAACGTCGAGGAGATGCGCGACGCCTGGGACTCCCTCAGTCACGTGATCACCGACCCCAAGCGGGCCGGTTTCGTGGTGCAGAAGAACTCCTCGCCCGGGGTCCCGGTCGCGATCCGCAGCATCGAGGACCCCCTGTTCGGGCCCGTGGTCTCCTTCGGCATCGCCGGGCCGCTGACCGAGCTGCTCGCCGACAAGGCGTTCCGGATCCCGCCGCTCGGCGCGCGCGACGCCGCGGCCATGGTGCGCGAGATCAAGTCCTCACCGATGCTGTTCGGCTATCGCGGCAGCGAGGTCGTCGACGTCGCCGAGATCGAGCGGCTGATCCAGCGCGTCGCCCAGCTGCAGAACGACCTCCCGCAGGTCAGCGCGCTCGAGCTGTCGCTGGTGCTCGCCGGCGCCGACGGCGCGACCGTGCTGACCGCCGCGGGCCGGGTCGACCCGGTCGCCGACCCGCGCTCGGACTGGTTCGTGCGCCGGATGCCGACGCCCGCGGGCGACACGCTGCCCGGCTGAGCGTCCGGGACGCGTGACAGACTGCACGCATGCGGAGCAGCAGGATCAGCGAGGACCACGACCGGGCCGTCGAGCTCAGGGACGCGATCGACCGCACCGGCTACTACCCCGAGGTCGTCGCCGACGGCGTGGCCGGAGCGGTGGCGGGCGAGCAGGTCGTGTCGTTCTTCGTGCACCACGAGCCCACCTTCGAGCGTGACGAGGTGCGCCGGCACCTGTCCGTGGTCGTGCTGACACCGAGCCGGCTGATCCTGGCCCACACCGACGAGCACGAGGGTGACGACCTGCTCCCGGAGCCGTATACGTCGACCTCCACCGAGGCGATCCGACTCTCGGCGGTCAAGTCGGTCGTCGTCACCCGGATGATCGCGAACCCGACCTCGGGGCCGAGCCAGCCGGCCGAGGCCGTGATGACGATCGGCTGGGGCGGCGTCAGCCGCGTCGACCTCGAGCCGGCCGGGTGCAGCGACCCCGAGTGCGACGCCGACCACGGCTACACCGGCGTCCTGGCCTCCGACGACTTCTCCCTGCGGGTCTCGGCCGCCGCCGACGGCGCCGAGGCCGTGGCGGGCCTGCTGTCCTTCGCCGAGCAGCTCTCGGCGCTGACGCACGCGGACTCCCGCGACCACTGAGGTGGCGTTCCTCGATCCCGCCTACGGAGACCGCTCGCTCGGGGACGTGGTGCCGGCCGTGGCCGCCGCGCTCGGTCTCCGGCTCGCCGACGGGACGCCGACCGGGATGGAGCTCCCGCCCGCCCCGGCGTACGTCGTGTTCCTCGTCGACGGGCTCGGCGCCCGGCTGCTGGAGCGCTACTCCCACGCGGCGCCGTTCCTCGCCGGGCAGCTCACCGCCCAGCCGCCGGGCACGTCCGGCGTGCCGTCGACGACGGCCACCAGCCTGACCTCGCTCGGCACCGGGCTCACCCCGGGTGCGCACGGGCTCGTGGGCTTCACCTCGCGGGTGCCCGGCACGGACCGGCTGCTCAACGCGCTGATGTGGGACAAGGACGTCGACCCCGTGGCCTGGCAGCCGCACCCGACCGCGTTCGCGCGGCTGCGCGAGGCCGGCGGCACGGTGACGGTGGTCAACAAGCGCGAGTTCGCGCGCAGCGGGCTCACGGTCGCGGCGCACCGCGGGGCGGAGTACGTCGGCGCCGACAAGGTCGGCGAGCGGATCGCCGCGGCGGTCGCGGCGTCGGCGGAGCCGGCCTCGCTGACCTACCTGTACGACGGCGACCTCGACTGGACCGGCCACCGCTACGGCGTCGCCTCGAGCCAGTGGCTCCAGCAGCTCGCGATGATCGACGCCGAGGCCGAGCAGCTGCGTGAGGCGCTGCCCGGCCACGTCCGGCTCCTGGTCGTCGCCGACCACGGGATGGTGGACTCACCGCCCGCGAGCCGCGTCGACGTCGACGACCACGCCGACCTGCGCTCGGGGGTAGCGCTGCTCGGCGGTGAGGCCCGCTTCCGTCACCTGTACTGCCACGGCGGGGCGGTCGAGGACGTCGTGGCCACCTGGGCCGAGGTGCTCGGCGACCGCGCGGAGGTGATGTCCCGTGCGACGGCGATCGGGCGGGGCTGGTTCGGCCCGGTCTCGCCGTCGGTGCTGCCCCGGCTCGGCGACGTGGTCGTCGCCTGCCGGGGCGACCTGGCGATCCTGTCCACCTCGGCGTTCCCCTACGAGGCCAAGCTGGTCGGGCTGCACGGCTCGCTCACGGCCGAGGAGATGCTGATCCCGCTGCTGCTGAGCTGACCGCCGGCGCGGTGTCGGTGGCGGTCCGGGGGCGCAGGAGCACGCCGAGGGCGAGCACGACCAGCAGCATCGCCCCGGTGGTCCACGCCGCCCAGGCCAGCGCGGTCTGCATGCCCTCGACGAAGGCCAGCTGGGCGGGTCCCGCGACGGCGTCGCCCATGTGGCTCGCGGCGCCGAACGAGGATCGGGCCTGCTCCGCCGCGGCCGGCGGCAACGGGGGGAGCCGCAGCTCGTCGCGGTAGACCGACTGCAGGACGCTGGCGAGCACGGCGATCCCGAGGGCGGCGCCGAGCTCGCGCGCCAGGTCGTTGACCGCCGACCCCACGCCCTGCTGGGCCGGGGGGAGCGCGTCGGTGATCGAGCTCGTCGCGGGCGTCATCGCCAGGCCCATCCCGGCCCCGAGCAGCACCAGGCCGCACAGCAGCGGGAGGTAGGAGCTGTCCGCGTCCAGCCGGGAGAGTACGCCGAAGCCGCTCGCGACCAGCAGCAGCCCGCCGGCCATCACCGGCCGGGCGCCGAGCCGGGCGACCACGCGGGGCGCCAGGCCGCGGGCGGACGGCATCATCACGAGTGCCAGCGGCACCACGCTCAGGGCGGCCATCAGGGCGCTGCGGTCGAGGACCAGCTGGAGGTACTGCACGATCAGGAAGATGAAGCCGAAGAACCCGAAGAACTGCACGGTGATCGTCACGGTGCCGGTGGCGAACCCGCGCAGCCGGAACAGCCGGGGGTCCAGCAGCGGGTTCGGACGCGTGAGCTCCCAGGCGACGAATCCGAGGATCACGACCAGGCCGGCGCCGAGGCCGCCGAGGGTGCGGGCGCTGTCCCAGCCCTCCGTGGGCGCCTCGATGATCGAGTAGACGACGAGCCCGAGGCCGGCCACCGACAGCAGCGCGCCGACCAGGTCGAGACGGGGCGCGTCCGGGTCGGCCGACTCGGGCACGGCGACGACGGTCCCGACGAGGGCGATCAGCCCCATCGCCAGGTTGAAGGCGAACACCGACCGCCACGACCAGGCCTCGAGCAGGAGCCCGGTGGCGAGCAGCCCGAGCATCGCGCTGGCGCCGGCCACGCCGGCCCAGGTGCCGACCGCGCGGACCCGGCGCTCCGGTGGGAACGTGCTGGTGATCGTGGACAGGGTCGCCGGCATGACCAGGGCGGCGCCGGCGCCGAGCACGGCCTGCACGGCGATCAGCTGGCCGGGGTCCTGGGCGAGCATCGCGACCCCGGAGCCGACGACGAAGACGACGAGCCCGGCGAGCAGGGCCCGGCGGCGGCCGTAGCGGTCGCCGATGGCGCCGGCGAGCAGCAGCAGGGCCGCGAACGTCAGCGCGTAGGCGTCGACGACCCAGGCGATCTGGGTCTGGTCGGCGCTCAGGTCGCGGGCGATCGAGGGTGCCGCCAGGTTGAGCGCGGAGATCGCGGAGACCACGGCGGCGAGCGCCACCACGATCACCGGCATCACCCCGCGGCCGGACCCCTCCTGGGTGCCCGCCGGTCGTGTCGTCGTCCTCATCTCGGCCTCCTGTGCTCGGATCTCGTCGCTGATGGGTTCACGGTCCCGCCCGCGCCGGCTAGATTTCAAGGGTGATGAATTATGGGACCGGAGGCGCGGAGCGATGAGCGCGGCCGAGGGGTCGCGGCGCGGCCGGCGGGCCGGCAAGCCGGAGACCCGCGCGGAAATCCTGGAGGTGGCCCGGCGGCTGTTCCTCGAGAACGGCTACCAGGGTGTGACGATGCGTGGCATCGCGCGGGAGGCCGGTGTCGACCAGGCCCTGGTCGCCTACTACTTCGGCTCGAAGAAGGGCCTGTTCGGGGCGGCGCTCGCCCTCACGGTGAACCCGCCGGAGATGATGCGGACGGTGCTGGCCGGCGACCTCGCGACGTTCCCGGAGCGGGTGCTCCGCACGGTCCTGACCGTCTGGGACGACCCCGATCTCGGCCGACCGCTGCGGATGCTGGTCGCCAGCGCGGCGCACGAGCCCGAGGTCCTCCGGCTGCTGCGCGAGGTGGTCCAGAGCGAGATGGCCGGGGCGCTGGCCGACGCGCTGGGCGGGGCGGACGCCTCGGCGCGGGCCGGCGCGGTCGCCGTCCAGATCGCCGGGCTCATCGTGATGCGCTACTGGCTGCAGATGGAGCCCGTCGCGTCGATGTCGGTCGACGAGGCGGTCCGGTACGCCGCACCCGGGCTGCATGCGGCGATGCGGGGGCCGGGTCGCCGGCCCCCGCAGGCCGGCGTCAGCCCAGTCGCATCCGCGGCTCGCCGTTGAGCAGGCCGGTGCCGGCGATCGCGCACTTCCCGCTGCGCGGCGCGCCGCCGTTCCACGCCTGGCGCACGCACGAGCGGGTGGCCAGCTGCGCCCAGTAGTTCGGGTGCAGGGACTCCTGGATGTAGTACGGGCTGCCCGAGCAGCAGGTGCTCACGGTCCGGATCTGGTTGATCCACTCGGTCTGGTCGACCGCGCCCGGCGACGTCCAGTTCGCGATGCCCTTCTCCTCGTAGAGCCCGACGGTGTTCTCGCACAGCCGTCGGCCGTTGAAGGCCGAGGACAGGTCGAGGGTGCGGGTGTTCGTCAGGCCGGAGTCGGCGACCGCGCCGAAGACCGCGCCGTTGATCGTCGGCAGCGCCGAGTCGTTGGCCCAGTCGGCGTCCTTGTTCCAGAACCCGCAGCCGCCGGTGCTCTGCCGGGTGTAGCCGCTCTCGGAGTAGCGGAAGCCGGACCCGCGCGCGATCGGGCTCGGGTAGTTCTGCACGAGCAGGGTCCACTGGGAGTCGGCGTACCCGGCGTTGCGCATCGCGGCCGCGACGTTGCGCAGCGCGCCGGCGATCCGGGCCCGCACCGCGGCGACGTTGCTGGCGGTGAAGTTGGCCTTCACGGAGCTGTCGTCGTAGCAGTAGTCCTTCCACCAGGTCGGCGAGGTCAAGAAGTCCGAGACGCACGAGGTGACGACGTCGGCGAAGTTGAAGTCGTTGCCGCCGATCGAGACGACCACCATGCCGACCCGGTGGGTGGCGGCGAACTGCTGGAGCATCTTCGCCTGGCCGAGCCTGCCGGCGCCGTCGTCGAAGAAGTCGAGACCGGGCTTGAAGTTGTCGCCGTTCGACGTCGCGGTCTTCGCGCCGGAGCAGGCGAGGTTGAGGCCGTTGACGCCACCGCCGATGTAGGCCTCGGCGGCCTTGCTGCGGTGGCAGCGGTTGATGGTCTCGCCGGTGCCCGCGGCGTTGTCGTAGTACGCCGTGGAGCCCAGCGCGTCGGCGCGGCTGGAGGAGGCGTTGCTGCTGCCGGCCCACCGGCCGGCCTCGCCGCTGATGTAGGAGTCGCCGAGCGTGACGACCCATGGAGTGCCGACGCCGGGCCCGTCGGCCCGGGCCTGCGGTGGGGCCGCGAACAGCAGCCCGGCGAGGGCGGCGGCGAGAACGGTCAGGACGCTGAGGAGGCGGGTCCGAGCCCGGAGTGTGACCACGATCACGGAGACTAGGGCTACCGAGCGGTAGGGCGGAAGAGGGGAAACCCTCGGTGCGCTCACCCTCCGACCACGCTGAGGGGCAGTGGGCGGCCGACGAGGCTGCGGCGTACGACGGGCAGGTCCGCGGCCACCCGGCTCAGCGCGCGGGCCCCGGGCGAGCCGGGGGCCGCCAGGACCGCGGGCACGCCGGCGTCGCCGGACTCCCGCAGGGCGACGTCGAGCGGGACCTGCCCGAGCAGCGGCGCCCCCACCGCGGCCGCGAGCTCCTCGCCGCCACCGGAGCCGAACAGGGCGGTGCTCTCCTGGCAGGACCCGCACACGAGCGCCGACATGTTCTCCACCACGCCGGCGATCGGCATCCGGGCGTTCAGCGCCATCCGGCCCACCCGCTCGGCCACGGTCCGCGCGGCCGGCTGTGGGGTCGTCACCGCGATCAGCTGCGCGTCGGGCACCAGCTCGAGCAGCGAGATCGTGACGTCGCCGGTCCCGGGCGGCAGGTCCAGCAGGAGCACGTCGAGATCGCCCCAGTGCACGTCGCCGAGGAACTGCTCCATCGCCTTGTGCAGCATCGGGCCGCGCCACACGACCGGCTCCTCGTCGTCGACGAAGAAGCCGACCGACATCAGCGCGACGCCGTGGGCGTCGACGGGCAGCATCAGCCCCTTCAGGGCGACCGGTGCCCGGCGTACGCCGAACAGGTGCGGCATCGAGTAGCCCCACACGTCCGCGTCGAGCACCCCGACCCGCTTGCCCTGCCGGGCGAGCGCCACGGCCAGGTTGGCCGTCACCGTGGACTTCCCGACGCCGCCCTTGCCGCTGGCCACCGCGTAGACCGCGGTCGTCGAGCCGGGCCCGAAGGGGTGCCCGGACCCGCGGCTGCCGCGCAGCCGGGACGCGAGCGCCATCCGGTCCGGCTCGCTCATCGCCGCGAACGCCACGTCCACCCGGCCCACGCCCGCGACCGCGCCGACCGCGGCCGTGACGTCCCGGGCGAGCGTGTCCTTGAGCGGGCACGACGGCGTCGTGAGCCGGACGGTCACCCGGACGCTGCCGTCGCGCCCGGCCTCGATCCCGCCGAGCATGCCGGCCTCGTCGAGCGGCAGCCGCAGCTCCGGGTCCTCGACCACCGCCAACGCCGATCGGACCGCGGCGACGTCGACCTGGGGGCGGCGGCCCGACAGCAGGCTCATCGCGCGGCGCCGTCGGCGGTCCGGCCGGCGGCGACGTACGCCGAGCGCTTGGGCGTCACGTGCCGCATGAGGAACTCCGGCCGGCGCAGGCCGCCGGGGCCCGGGCCCGGCCGCGCCATCGCGAGCCACCGGCGGTAGACCTCGCGCGACCGGTTGACGTCGACCTCGACGTCGCCGTACCGGTCCTCGGGGCGGGCCTTCTCGATGCGCACCTTCTGGTGCCAGCAGTGCATGCCGGAGACCGGGTCGGGCTGCACCGGGAACGCGAGGTTCTGGTGGACGCCCGGGTCGTCCCAGTAGATCCGCTCCGAGTCGGGGTCCTCGCTGGTGAACGGCTGGACGCCCTCGAGGTAGCGCAGCCGCCAGATGCCGTCCTCGCTGCGGTCGAGGTCGACCTTGCCCATCACCCAGCGGCTGCCGGGGTGGCCGTCCTGGTGCCAGCGGCCCATGTGGTGGGACAGGCCCACGACGCCCGGCCGGATCGCCTCGGTCGCCCAGGCCCGGACCACGAAGTGGCCGATCTCGGTGGTCACGCGGACCAGGTCCCCGGTGTGCACGTCCATCGCGGCCGCGTCGGCCCGGTTGAACCACAGCGGGTGGGTGTTCGCGATCTCGTTGAGGTACTTGGCGTTGCCCGACCGGGTGTGGATCAGGGTCGGCAGACGGAAGTTGGGCATCAGCACGAACTCCGAGGCGTCCCGGTCGATGTTGCGGGCCGAGACGTGCGACTCGATGTAGCCCGGCGTCGCCTGCTCCGGCCACCCCCAGTCGGCGAGCGTGGTGGAGTAGAGCTCGAGCTTGCGCGAGGGCGAGAGCCAGCCGGCGGTCGCGGTGCCGTCCTCGTGCCGGACGCCGACGGCGCCGGCCTCGCCGACGAGCGGGGGCTGGCTGTCGAGGGTCACGGGCTTGCGCAGCACGCCGTGCTCGTCGGGCACGGCGTCGGCGAGCTCGGCGTCGGTGAGCGGCCGCTCGTCGAGCCGGTAGAGGTCCTTGGCCACCTCGAAGACGCCGTACTTGCGCATGTACTGCAGCGGCGTCAGGCCCTGCGCCTCGGCGGCCTGGGGGAGGCCGGGGACGCTCCGGGAGAACAGGATCTCGTAGTACTCGTCCTGGGTCATCCGCTCGCCCGGACGCTCCTGGGACTCGAAGTAGCGCCGGATGCCCAGCGACCCGTCGGGGTCGATCTGCCAGGACAGCTCGAACCAGAACTCGTTCTCCTCCCAGACCTCGCCGGGGTTGGTGTCGCGGCTGTCGCGGTAGGGGATGCCGCGCTGCTCCATGGCGACCCGGGTGACCGGCTGCCGGAACGCGAGCCACTTGGCGGTGTGGGTCTCGAAGGACATCGTGTCGTGCCGCTCGGAGGCGTGCCCCATGGGCAGCACGTAGTCGGCGAACGTGGCCGACTCGCTCCAGGTCGGCGTGAGGGCGACGTGCAGGCCCATCTTCGACTCGTCCTTGAGGACGTCGATCCAGGTGAACCCGTCGGGGTTGACCCACAGCGGGTTGTAGACGCGGCTGAAGTACACCTCGAGGTGCCCGCGCCCGTCCTTGAGCAGGTGCGGCAGCAGGATCGACATCTCGTTGGTGGTGAGCGGGTACTCCTGCGGCCAGAGCATCTCGCTCCAGGTGTCGTTGGCCTCGGGCATGTCGGGGAAGTGGGCGATGAACTTGTCCCACCCGTTGGGGTGCGTGCCGCCCTCGGTCCCGACGCTGCCGGTCAGCACGTTGAGGAAGAACAGGCTGCGGACGATCTGCCACCCGCCGAGGTTGCCGGCCGCGGCGGAGCGCCAGGTGTGGGTCGCCAGCCGGGTGCCGGCGTCCGCGACCATCGCGGCGAGCCGCTCCACCTGCTCGACGGGGACGTGCGCGACCGACGCCGCGAACTCGAACGTGTAGCTCGCGTAGTCCTCGGTCAGCCGGTCGAGGAACACCTCGAAGTCGCGGGGCGCATCGGGGTGCAGCCGCTCGAGGTAGACCTCCCAGTTGACCCACCGGCGCAGGAAGTCGGTCGCGATCCGGCGGGTGCGCAGGAGGTACGCCGCGACCGCGAGGAAGATCGCCGCCTCGCTGCCCGGCCACGGGGCGATCCAGAGGTCGGCGTGCGAGGCGGTGTTGGACAGCCGCAGGTCGAGCACGGCGACCTTCGCGCCGTTCTGCTTGGCCTCCATGATCCGCTGGGCGTGCGGGTTGAAGTAGTGCCCGGTCTCCAGGTGCGAGGAGAGCAGCACGATCGTCTTGGCGTTGGCGTAGTCCGGCGAGGGCCGGTCGTAGCCCATCCAGTGGGTGTAGCCGGAGCGGCCGCCGGACGAGCACACGTTGGTGTGGCTGTTGTGGCCGTCGACTCCCCAGGCCTGGAGCACGCGCTCGACGAACCCGTCCTCTCCGGGGCGGCCGACGTGGTACATCACCTCGTCGCGGCGGCCCTCGACGATCGCGGCGCGGATCCGGCCCGCGATGTCGGCCAGCGCCTCCTCCCAGGACACCTGCTCGAACCGGCCGGAGCCGCGCTCGCCGACCCGGCGCAGCGGGTGGAGGATCCGCTCGGGGTCGTGCACCTGGTTGATCGTCGCCGGGCCCTTGGCGCAGTTGCGGCCGCGGGAGCCCGGGTGGGCGGGGTTGCCCTCGAACTTCTTGATCGAGAGGTCCTCGTGGTCGACGTAGGCGAGCAGGCCGCAGGACGACTCGCAGTTGAAGCAGATCGTCGGGATCAGCGAGTAGGTGTGCGGCACCTTCCGCGGATGGGCCTTGGCGTCGTACTCGACGTGGTGGTCCCACTCCTCGACCGGCGGGTAGTTGCGCAGCCGCTCGTGGCGGCGGGCACCGGGCAGGTTCACTTCGGGGTTCACGCGTGCTCCGTTCGGGTGGGTCATGAGAGGGGCGGGTCCTGCCCGGCGCGCACGAAGACGCTCTCGTAGGCGATCAGCGCCGGCTGCACGAGCAGGCCCGCGATCGCGAGCGGCACGGTGCCGACGTCGCCCCAGGTGAGGGCGCCGAGCAGGAGCGCCACCGCGGCCGGGAGGACGGCCCCGAGCCGGAACAGCGGCGCGTAGCGGCCCCGGGCGACGATGTGGGCGGCCACGGCCGCCTGGCGGCTGGCGTGCCGCCCGGCGTACTCCAGGGCCAGCATCAGCAGGTGCGCGGCCGTCGCGACGACGAACGAGACGGCCAGCAGGTCCCAGGCCTCGTCGGAGAGGTCGAGCGCGAGGCCGGCGACCGCGAGCGCGCCGCTGCCGACCATCACGGCCTGCACGAGCAGGTGCCAGAACAGCAGCGGCGACTGCCACAGGTCGCGGCCCTCGGCCTGGCCGAACAGGAACGCCGTGTAGCCGGCCATCAGCGCGCTGACCGGGATCCCGAGCCACGCGAGCGTGGTCATCGCCCAGCCGACGTCGAGCTCCGCGGCGAGGGCCCAGAGGATCGCACCGCCCGAGAACGCCGACAGCACGTAGGCGCCGAGCACCAGCCAGGAGGTCCAGTTCGACTTCAAGAAGATGAACAGGAACCGCTCCGGTCGCTTGAGGTCCCAGACCAGCAGCGCCCCGGTGGTCGCCGCGCCGAACAGGCCCAGGGCCGGGGCGACCCGGTCGCCGAGCGCGCCGAGCTCCACCCCCATCAGGTGCGCCAGCAGCGCGAGCGCCAGCGCGCCGGCCCCGACGCCCTTGGTCCACAGGTAGGTCACGACCTTCCAGCCCCAGGGCCGCGGGTGGGCGGTGTTGAGCGTGGTCCGGGCGCCGGTCACGTGGTCGCGGTCCACGTCGTCTTGGATCGCGAGCCGCTGGGCGTCGGGCCGGGCCCACAGGTAGGTGTCGTCCACGGGCGCGGCCAGGGGATCGAGGACCGCCCGGTCGGCGCCGAGGTAGAAGACGTTCGGGCCGGTGCCCTGCTCCGGCGACCGCACGGTCGTCTCCTCGGTGGCGACCAGCCGGGCGATGCCGCTGGTCGGGTCGTCGAGGTCGCCGACCCAGATCGAGTGCGTCGGGCAGACGACGACGCACGCGGGCTCGAGCCCTTCGTCGACCCGGTGCGCGCACATGTTGCACTTGGCCGCGGTGTGGGTGTCGGCGTCGATGTAGATCGCGTCGTACGGGCAGGCCTGCATGCACGACTTGCAGCCGATGCACCGGTCGTTGTCGAAGTCGACGATGCCGTCCTCGCGCTTGAAGAGCGCCTGGGTGGGGCAGATCTTCACGCACGGGGCGTCGGTGCAGTGGTTGCATCGCATCACGCCGAACGAGCGGGTCGTGTCGGGGAACGACCCGCTGTCGACGTACTTCACCCAGGTGCGGAACTGGCCGAGCGGCACCTCGTGCTCGGTCTTGCAGGCGACCGTGCAGGCATGACAGCCGATGCAGGTGCGCTGGTCGATGGCGAAGCCGTACTGCACCCCCTGCTCACGCCTTCCGGATGTAGTAGCGGTAGACGCCGTCCTCGGCGCTGGCCTCGAGCAGCTCGTTCCCGGTGTCCTTGGCCCACGACGGGATGTCGCTCTTCGAGCCGCCGTCGGTGGCCTCGACGAGCATGATCTGCCCGGCGTCGATCTCCTTGATCCCCTTCGAGGTGAGCAGGACCGGCATCGGACACTTCTTGCCCTTGGCGTCGATCGTGAGGGTGACCTGGTGCTCCATGGGGTGTGCTCCTTGTGGGATGCGGGGCGGGGCGGGGTGGGTGCTGGATGGGGTGCTGGGTCGGTTAGGGGGCGGCTGGGGTCAGATGAAGAGGTTGACCTGGGACCTGCTCATCTCCGACAGGGCGGTCGCGGCGCCCACCGGCGTGCCGACGCCGTCGATGAGCTGATCGGGGCGCAGGCCCAACATCTCCATGGTCATCTCGCAGGGCCACAGGTTGACGTCGAGCTCGAGGCACATCTCGAGGAGGTCCTTGGGGCTGGCGACCTTGTCGTCTCGGGCGAGCTTGTTCATCATCCAGGCGCCCGCGCCGGCCATCTGGAGCTTGGAGAGCTTCATGTGGCTGATCCCGGGGCGGTTCATCCCGGCCAGCGCCTTGGTCATCGCGTTCTTGCCGGTGATCCGGACGTCGTCGCGCACGAGCGGGAAGAGTCCCCAGAACGTGAAGAAGATCGTGGTGCGCATGCCGTACGCCGCCCCGGTCGAGCCCAGGATCAGCGTCGGCCACATCCGGTCCAGGTCGCCGCTCCAGGCGACGATCGTCATGCTCTCGGGCGTTTCGTCGCTCATCGGCGGCGTCCTTTCGCCTGCGGGGCCACCGGCGGGGATGGGCGGTGACCGGCCATTGCGTGGTGTGAGCCAGGACACTACATTCGTGATTGCGCATATAACAAGACTCCCGAATCCCCGACTTGTAGGAGCTGGCGTGACCCAACCCATCACCCCCCTGGAGCTGTTCCACGCGATCAACGCGGGACAGGTCGTCGAGATCCTCGACGTCCGCAACATCGACGAGTTCGAGCTCAGCAAGGTCGAGGCACACCGGCCCGTTCCGACGCGCAACGTCCCGGTCTACCGCGTCTTCGAGGAGCTCGAGGCCGAGGCCCAGCGGACCGTCGAGGACGCGATCGTGGTCTGCGGCCAGGGCAACGGCTCGCAGCTGGTGGCCGAGGAGTTCGAGGGTCTCGGCCGGCGGGCCCGGTCGCTCGAGGGCGGCACCGACGCCTGGAACCGGCTGCTGGTGCCGTTCGAGATCGCGGACCTGCCCGGACCGGTGCGGGTCTGGCAGTTCCTGCGCCCGGCCAAGGCCTGCTTGTCCTACGTCGTCGGCGTGCCCGGCCAGCGCTGCATCGTCGTGGACCCGACCCGGCAGCCCGAGGCCTACCTCGAGCTCGCGGCCGAGCACGACATGACCGTCGCCCACGTCGTCGACACGCACGTGCACGCCGACCACGTCAGCGGCGGGCCGGCGCTGGCGGCCCAGCTGGGGGTGGAGTACCACCTGCCGCCCGAGGACGCGGGCGGGGTCGTCCCGTTCCCCAACCGGCCGCTCAAGGACGGCGACGTCCTCGACCTCGGCGACGCCGAGGTGCGGGTGCTGAGCATGCACCTGCCCGGACACACCCCGGGCACGATCGCGCTGCTGGTCAGCGACAGCGTCCTGCTCGTCGGGGACACCGTCTTCGTCCGCGGCCTGGGACGCCCCGACCTCACCGGTCAGGCCGAGGAGCTCGCGCGCGACCTGTTCCGCAGCGTGCACGAACGCCTGCGGCCGCTGCCGCCGCAGACCCTCATCGCCCCCGCGCACTGGTCGAGCGCCGAGGAGGTGAACCCCGACGGCCTGGTCGTGACGACGCTCGAGGACGTGTTCACCGCCACCTTGCTCAACGAGCGGGCGATGGAGAGGTTCGTCGAGGAGATCGTCACCTCGCTGCCCGCGGCGCCGGAGTCCTACGACGTGATCCGGCGCGTCAACGCCGGCCAGGTCGCACCGCCCGAGGACGAGATCGACGTCCTGGACGTCGGCCGCAACCAGTGCGCGGCCTCGACGTCGCTGCTGTGAGACGGTCCGAGTCCGTGGCGTCGTCCGGGTCGGCCGACCGCCTCCCGCTGAGCGAGGTCGGGGAGGCGCCCGACTACCGCTTCACCCTGGCCAACGAGCGCACGTTCCTGGCCTGGGTGCGCACCGCCCTGGCGTTGATGGCGGCCGGGGTCGCGCTGGTGCAGTACGGCCCCGGCCCGGCGCTGGTGCGGCACGCACTCGGCCTGCTGATGATCCTCCTGGGCGGCGTGCTCGCCGGGGTGTCCTACCGGCACTGGGAGCGCACCGAGCGCGCGATGCGCGTGGGTGCGGACCTCCCGCGCTCGCCGATCCCGCGCCTGGTCGCGGGCGTGCTGACCCTGGCCGCCGCCGTCGCGCTGGCGCTGACGGTCGTCGAGATGGCCGGGTCGTGACCGAGCAGGGGGCCGGGCTGGGCGCCGGGCGGGACACCGGGCTGCAACCCGAGCGCACCGCGATGGCCTGGCAGCGCACGGCGCTCGGCCTGGGCGGGGTGTCGGCGCTGCTGGTGCACGACGCGGAGAGCCGCATCGCGCTGGCCACCCCCGGGGTCGTCGGGCTCGCCGGTGCGCTCGCGCTCCTCCTCCTCGTCGAGCGGCGCTACGAGCACACGATCCGGCAGGTCACCTCCGGCGGGACGCCGATGGGGCCGAGGCTGGTGCGGTGGACGGCCTGGGGCACCGTGCTGCTGTCCGTGGCCGCCGTCGCCGTCGTGCTGGGGGTGGCCGCCACGCCGCAGTGACGGCACTAGACTGGCCCATCGACCGGCGCACGAGCCGCGGGTGGAGGGAGCACACGTGGACCGAGACATCGCAGCCGAGCTGCAGGAGCTGCACGCCCGCGTGTGCAAGGCGATCGCCGACCCCAAGCGGCTGCTGATCATCAACGAGCTGCGCGACGGTGAGCTCTCGGTCGGCGACCTCTCCGAGGCGCTCGGGATCAGCCAGTCCAACGCCAGCCAGCACCTCGCCGTCCTGCGCGACCGGGGCATGGTGACGACCCGGCGGGTCGGCACGACCGTCTACTACCGGCTGCGCAGCCAGAAGATCGTGCAGGCGGTCGACCTGCTGCGGGAGTTCCTCGCCGACGACCTCGCCGCTCGCGGCCGGCTCGGCGGCGTCATCACCGGCTGAGGGATCGCGTTCAGCCGAACGGCAGCGGCTCCGGGGCCAGCGAGACCGCCTTGGCGCGGGCGGCCGTGAGCCGGCGGCGGTGGTGCTGGCGGCACAGCACCTCGTAGGCCACCTCGGCGGGCGGCTGGTCGACCGCGTCGACGTCGCCGACCACGATCACCTCCCCCTCGACGACCATCGCGCCGTTCTCGGTGCGGGCGTTGTGGGTGGCGCGCTTGCCGCACCAGCACAGCGCCTCCACCTGGAGGACGTTCATCCGGTCGGCCAGCTCGACGAGCCGGGCGCTGCCCTCGAACAGCTGGGTGCGGAAGTCGGTGAGGATGCCGAAGGCGAACACGTCGATCTGCAGCTCGTCGACGATCTTGGCGAGCTGGTCGATCTGGTCACGGGTGTAGAACTGCGCCTCGTCGCAGATCAGGTAGTCGATGCGCCCGCCCTGGGTGAGCGAGTGCACGACGTAGCGCCAGAAGTCGAAGTCGCGGTCGACCTCGAGCGCCTCGTGGGTCAGGCCCAGGCGGCTCGACAGCGTCGCCTGCCCGGCCCGGTCGTGGGTGGTGAACAGCCGGCCCACCCGGCCGCGCGCCGAGTGGTTGTGGTTGGTCTGGAGCGCCAGCGTCGACTTGCCCGAGTCCATGGTGCCGGTGAAGAAGTGCAGTTCAGCCACGGGGCGCATCCTGTCACGCCCGTCCGTTCCGCCAAGATGGGCTCATGGCCTCCCCGCTGATCTCCGCCGCCGAGCTCGCCGACGCCCTCGGGTCGGTGACCGTCCTGGACGTGCGCTACCGGACGGGCGGGGCCAGCGGACGCCCCGAGTTCGACGCCGGTCACGTGCCGGGAGCGGCGTACGTCGACCTCGACGCCGACCTAGCCGCGCCTCCGGGCGTGGGTGGTCGGCACCCGCTGCCGACGCCCGCCGACTTCGAGGCCGCGATGCGCCGGGCGGGCGTCCGTGACGACCGGCCGGTCGTGGTCTACGACGACTGGTCGGGCCTCGCGGCCGGCCGGGCCTGGTGGCTGCTGCGCTACCACGGCCACGTGGACGTCCGGGTGCTTGACGGGGCGTGGCCCGCGTGGGTGGAGAGCGGCGGCGTCGTCCAGGCGGTCGCGGTGCCGCCCGAGCCCGGCGACTTCACCGCCCGCCCCGGCGCGATGCCGGTCGTCGAGGCCGACGGGGTGCCCGACGTACCGGTCCTCGTCGACGCCCGCGCGCCGGAGCGCTACCGCGGCGAGACCGAGCCGATCGACCCGGTCGCCGGGCACATCCCCGGTGCGGTCAACGTGCCGACCACGACCAACCTGCGCGCCGACGGGCGGTTCCGCAGCCCCGAGGAGCTGCGGGCGCTGTACGCCGCCGCCGGCGTGACCGGTGAGGAGGACACGGCGGTCTACTGCGGGTCCGGCGTGACCGCCGTGCACGACGTCATCGCGCTCGAGCTCGCCGGCATCCGGGCGGCGCTCTATCCGGGCAGCTGGTCGGGCTGGATCACCGACCCGCGGCGGCCGGTCGAGCGGTCTACCAGTGCACGCCCCTGAACATCTTCGCCAGCATGATCTGCTCGGACTCCCGGGTCCCGCCTGAGGCCTCGCCCTGCGCCTTCCCCTGGGCGGCCGCCGAGTCCGGGAACACGTGGTAGGCCATGTTGAGCACCCGGAACGCCAGCTTGGGTGTCAGCGTGTGCGCGATCGCGCCGGCGTTGCCGAGCGCGGTGTTGATCTCGTGGGGCCGCTCGACCATCGCCTCGATCACCAGGTCGGCCGCCTGCGCCGGTGAGATCGTGGGGAACTTGTCGTAGAGCTTGGTGGGCGCGATCATCGGCGTCCGCACCAGCGGCATGTGGATGTTGGTGAACGTGATGCCGTCGCCGAACAGCTCCGAGGACACCACGTTGCTCCACGAGTCCAGCGCGGCCTTGGAGGCGACGTACGCCGAGAACCGCGGCGGGTTCGTCTGCACCCCGATCGAGGAGACGTTGACGACGTGGCCGCCTCCATTGGCGCGCATCGCGGGGACCAGGCCCATCACCAGCCGCACCGCGCCGAAGTAGTTGAGCTGCATGGTGCGCTCGAAGTCGTGGAACCGGTCCTGGGAGAGCCGCAGCGATCGGCGGATCGACCGGCCGGCGTTGTTGACGACGAAGTCGATCGAGGGCAGCTCGGCGGTGAGCGTCTCGCAGAGCGCGTCGATGGCGTCGAGGTCGGACAGGTCGCACGGCTGGACCACGGCGGTGCCGCCGCGCGCCTCGATCAGGTCCCGCAGCTCGTCGAGCTTCTCCTTGCCGCGCGCCACCAGGATCGGGGTGCCGCCCGCCTGCGCGACCTTGAGCGCGGTCACCTTGCCGATGCCGGACGAGGCGCCCGTGACCACGACGTACCTGCCCTGGAGCCGCTCGCGGACCCGCGGGTCGCGGCCGGTGGACTCGTCGAGGTGCTCCTCCCAGTAGGTCCACAGCGTGCGGGCGTAGGACTCCAGGTCGGGCACGCCGATGCCCGAGCCGGCCAGCGCCTGCTCGGTGCGGCGGGAGTCGAACACGGCCGGGAACGACGTGTGGGCGAGCACCTCCGCGGGGATGCCGACCCGGCTGGTGACCAGGTCGAGCGTGGACTGGACCGCGCCGTTGCCGGCCAGGGTGTTGAGCAGGCCCGCCGGGGTCAGGGCGCGGGGGAGCCGCCGGGTCAGCCCCCGGTCGATCGGCGTCGCGAACCGGGGCGCCCCGGCCGCCGCGCAGAACGCGTTGACCATGTCGACGACCGGTTGCGGCTCGGGGTTGACCAGGTGGAACGCCTCGCCGTCGCGCTCGGGCAGGTGGGCGAGATGGTCCATCGCGGCCGCGACGTAGTCGACGGGGACCAGGTTGGTGTCGCCGAGGTCGACGCCGACCAGCGGCAGCCACGACGGCAGCCGGTCGCGCATCAGCTTCATCGCCGCGAAGAAGTAGTAGGGGCCGTCGATCTTGTCCATCTCGCCGGTGTCGGAGGCGCCGACGACGATCGCGGGGCGGTAGACCCGCCACGGCACCACGGCCTCCTCGCGCACGATCCGCTCGGACTCGAACTTCGTGCGGTGGTACGCCGAGGGCAGGTGCTGTCCCTCGTCGAACATCGACTCGTCGAAGGGGCCGTGGTGCTCGCCGGCCGCGGCCACGGAGGAGACGTGGTGGAAGCAGCCCACGCCCAGGGCCTCGGCGAGACCCAGCGCGTTGCGGGTGCCGCCGACGTTCAGGGTCTCGTTGGTCTCGTCGTCGGCGGTCATGTCGTAGATCGCCGCGAGGTGGAAGAAGTGGTCGATGTCCGGCCCGCTCCCGCCGCGGTGGTCCTCGATCCAGTCGGGGTCGACGCCGAGTCGGTCGGCCGCGAGGTCGCCCACGACCGGCACCACCCGGTCGGTGTCCCAGCGCGAGATCAGCGCCTCCATGCGGCGCAGCGAGCCCTCGCGGACGAGCACGAAGATCTCGCCCTCGCGGTGGTCGAGCAGCTCGCGGACCAGGTGGCGGCCGATGAACCCTGTGGCACCGGTCACGAAGTAGGACATGCGCGGGAGGCTACCCGCGGGTCGCCCCGGTGGACAGGGGCGAGACAGGGCGAGACGGGGGCGAGACGGGCCGGCTACGCGCCGTCGCCGCTGCTCGGCCCGAACATGATCTCGTCCCAGCTCGGCACCGACGCCCGGCCCCGGGTCTTCTTCACCGGGCGGCGGGCAGGAGGCTCGTGGTGCTCGTGCTCCTGCTGGGCCTCGTCCTGCGGCTCCTGAGGCAGCTCGCCGCGGTGCAGGTCGTCCTCGGCCTCGGCCTCGGCCGCCTCCTCGCGCAGCTCGTGCTGCTCGACGGCGACCTGGGGGTCGCTCGGCGGAACATCGTCGAGGAACGCCTCCACCGGCTGCTCGGAGACCAGGCCGATCGCGTCCTCGCCGAGCGGCAGCTCCTGGTCGAGCTCGCCCACCGCACTGAGCCGGCGCTGACGGACGTGGCGCAGGTCGTCGTGCGGCTCCGGCGCGGCCGCGACCGGCTCGCCGACCAGCCAGCGCGCGTCGTCGTTGTCGAGGGTCACGTAGTTGCCCGGGGCGTCGAAGGTGAGCTCGGCGGTGCCGGACCGCTCGGTGGAGGAGTACGTCGCGCTCAGCGACCAGCGCCCGTCCTCGCGGCGCCAGGCGTCCCACTCGACGGTCTCGGGGTCGACGTTCGCGGACCGCAGGTGGGCGGTCGTGGCCTCGCCGAGGGTGCGGGCACCGCCCGCGGACTGGCCTCCATCGGTCCGGCGTACCGACGAGCGCTGGGCGCGCTCGGCCACGTGCTGGCGCTCGGCGAGCACCGGGGCGGCGAACGCCATGATCTTGTCGACCGACGTCTGCGCGGCCTGCGCCACCGCCTCGGGGGTCTCCCCGGCGCGGATCCGGGCCTGGATGTCGCGAGGGCGGAGGGCACTGTCCATCTTGGTCTCCAATCGGCGGGCGGTCTCCCCGCGCAGCGCGGCCCGGAGGCGGTCGTCGACGTCGACGGTGTGCTCGACGCCGTCGGGGTCCACCAGGCGCAGGCGCCTCCCGTCGTCGCTCACTCCGGCGAGCGTGAGGTGCGCCATCGGTGGTCGAGCTCCTTGTCCCATCGTGTCGAGTGCGGCTTCGGTGCGCCGAGCCTACGCCAGCCGGGCCCGTCGGGCCGGGAGCCAGGCCGCGCGCCGGTTAGCCTCCGAGGGTGGCATCGACCGAACCCTCCACGACCCTGGTCGTCCTCGACCTGCTGGGCATCTTCGTGTTCGCGATCACCGGCGCGCTGGTCGGGGTCCGCAAGGGCCTCGACGTGTTCGGTGTCCTGGTCCTGGCCGTCACCACGGGACTCGGCGGCGGCTTCCTGCGCGACGTCCTCATCGACGCGACCCCGCCGGCCGCGCTCCAGGACTGGCGCTACCTGCTGGTGCCGGTCGCCGCCGGCGGGCTGGCGTTCTTCTACCACCCGGTGCTCGGACGGGTGGAGCCCGCGGTCAACGTCTTCGACGCCTTCGGGCTCGGGCTGTTCTGCGTGACCGGTGCGCTCAAGGCGCTCGACTACGGGCTCGGGCCGGCCCCGGCGGCGCTGATGGGCATGCTCACCGGCATCGGCGGCGGCATGGCGCGCGACCTGCTCGCGTCGCGGGTGCCCGCGGTGTTCCGCGGCGAGCTCTACGCGACCCCCGCCCTCGCCGGCGCGGTCGTGGTGGTCGCCGGCACCCACGTCGACCTGCCGCTGGGCGTCGTGGTGGTCACCGGCGGCGGCCTGTGCATCGTCTGGCGGCTGCTCGCGATCTGGCGGCACTGGCAGGCGCCGGTGCCGACCGGGCCCGCGTCGGTCTGACTCGGCATCGGTCAGTCGCCGAGGACGCGGCGCAGATAGGCGTTCGCGAAGACCCGGTCGGGGTCGAGCCGGTCGCGCAGGGCGAGGAACTCCCCGAAGCGGGGGTACGCCGGGGCCAGGTCGTCGGCGGTCCGGGTGTGCACCTTGCCCCAGTGGGGCCGCCCGTCGTGGGCACGCAGGATCGGCTCGAGCAGCGCGAAGTACTCGACGTGGTCGACGCCGCGGTGGGTGTGGAACGCCAGGTAGAGGGAGTCGCGCCCGGACGACGTCGAGAGCGCGATGTCGTCGGCCGGGGTCACCCGGATCTCCACGGGGAACGTGATCCGCAGGTCGGAGGCGTCGATCGCGGCGCGGCACTCCCGCAGCGCGGCCAGCCCCGCCGCGCGCGGCACGGCGTACTCCATCTCGCGGAAGACCACGCCGCGCGGGGAGGTGAAGACCCGGTGCGCGACGTCGCTGTAGGTGCGCGCCGAGAGCAGCCGGCTGGTGACCTGGTTGACCGTGGGGACCACGGCCGGCACCCGGTTGGTCACCAGGTGCAGGGCGCCGAACACCTGGTTGGCGAGGAGCTCGTCGTCCCACCAGGCGCGCAGCCGCGAGAGCGGCGCCAGGTCGCCGGGCCGGCCCGGGTCGGCGTCGAGCCGGTCGTTGGTCTTGGTCAGCACCCGGTCGGTGTGGGGGAACCAGTAGGTGTCGACGTGGTGGTGCTCCGCGACCCGTTCGTCGAAGCCGCCGAGCGCCTCGTCCCAGGACATCGGCGTCTCGTTCGCCTCCAGGGCGAACAGCGGCTCCACCCGGAAGGTGAGCGTCGTGATCACGCCGAGCGCGCCGAGGCCGACCCGGACCAGGTCGAGGAGCTCGGCGTTCTCGGTCTCGGTGACGCTCAGCACCTCGCCGATGCCGGTGACGATCGTGAGGCCGCAGACCTGGGCCGACAGCGACGCGGCGACGCCGCCGGTGCCGTGGGTGCCGGTGGAGGTGGCCCCGGCCAGCGTCTGCTCGGCGATGTCGCCCATGTTGTGCAGGCTCAGCCCCAGCGCCTCGAGGCCCCGGTTGAGGTCCGCGAGGCGGGTGCCGGCCAGCGCGGTCACCGTCATCGCGTCCCGGTCGACCGCGGTGATCCCGGCGAGCCCCGTCGGCCGCAGCATCGTGTGCTCGGGCGCCGAGATCGCGGTGAAGCTGTGGCCGGTGCCGACCATCTTCACGGTCGTGCCCTCGGCCCGGGCCCGCTCCACCGCGGCGACGACCGCCGCGGTGTCGGCCGGGTCCTCGACCCGTCGCGGGCGCGCCGACTCCAGGCCCGCCCAGTTGGTCCACGCGCCCGACTCCGTCACGGCGCGATCGTAGTGCGCTCCCGCGGCAGTGCCTGGGCGGCCGCGGCGGCGACCAGGCCGGCGGCGACCGAGACGAGGTACGCCGCGGACGCGCCCTGGTGGTCGACCACCAGGCCGCTGAGGGTGGCGCCGGGCGCGACGCCCGCGACCAGTCCGGTCTGCATGATCGCCATGCCCTCGGTGAGGCGGCCGGGTGGGACGGTCGCCTCGGTCAGCGACATCGTCGCGATCATCGTCGGCGCGATCGCGAAGCCGGCCACGAACAGGACGACCCCCATCAGCGGCAGCGACCCGACGAACGTGAGCGGCATCATCGCGCAGGCCATCGCGAGCGCGCCCCACCGCACGCGCACGGCCGGGCCGCGCCGCCAGTGGATCGCACCGGTGAGCACCCCGGCGGTCAGGCTGCCCAGGGCCCACAGCGCGAGCAGGGCACCCGACCACGACTTGTGGCCGTGCTCCTCGGCGAACGCGACCGTCGTCACCTCGGCCGCGCCGAACAGCACCCCGAGGGCCGCGCACACGATCGCGAGCGCGACCACCGTGCGCCAGGGCATCGCGGGCCGCGGCTCCGACGTGGCCGACCTCGGGTGCGCGGGCGGCTCGGTGGCGGTCTGGGCGGTGAACGCCAGCGTCCCGACCACGCAGGCGACGACGGCGACCGCGAGGCCCGCCACGGGGTGCCAGGCGGTGGCCAGCACCGTGACGAGGATCGGGCCGAGGATGAACACCGCCTCGTCGAGCACCGCCTCCAGCGCGTACGCCGTCTGCACGTCCGCCGGCCGCTCGAGCACGAACGACCAGCGGGCACGCACGCACGAGCCGACCTGGGGCAAGAACGCCCCACCGATCGCCGCGAACACGTAGGACGTCACGATCGGCCAGTCGCTCTGCACCGACCAGACCAGCAGTGCGACCGCCACCCCGAAGCCGCCGCTCGCCACGCTGAGCACCCGGCCCTGACCCAGCCGGTCGAGCAGCCGGCCCTGGAGGATCGCGAAGCCCGCGTTCGCCAGCATGTACGCCGCCGAGACGGCCCCGGCGACGCCGTACGACCCGGTCGCCGCCGAGACGAGCAGCACGATGCCGAGGCCGACCATCGAGATCGGCAGCCGGGCGAACAGGCCGGCCATCGAGAAGCGGAGAGCGCCGGGACGACCCAGGATCCGGCGGTACGACGTGAGCATCGCTCCGGAGCCTAGAGCCGGGGGAGCGCCGCCCACGAATCGTTATCGAGGCGTCCCTACGATGAGTTCCATGACCCCTGACCCCAGTCCCTACGACGCCCTCCTGCTGGTGTCCTTCGGCGGCCCCGAGCGGCCCGAGGACGTGGTGCCGTTCCTCGAGAACGTCACCCGGGGCCGCGGCATCCCGCGCGAGCGGCTCGAGGTGGTCGGTGAGCACTACTTCCTGTTCGGGGGCCGGTCGCCGATCAACGACCAGAACCGTGCGTTCCTCGCCGCCTTGCGCGACGACCTCGCCGGCGCCGGGGTGGACCTGCCGGTCTACTGGGGCAACCGCAACTGGGACCCCTACCTCACCGACACGCTGCGGCAGATGGCGGCCGACGGCGTGACCCGGGCGGCGTGCTTCGTGACGAGCGCCTACGCGTCGTACTCCGGCTGTCGGCAGTACCGCGAGAACCTCTTCGACGCGGTCGCCGACGTCGAGGGCGCTCCGGTGCTCGACAAGCTGCGCCATTACTTCAACCACCCCGGGTTCGTCGAGCCCATCGTCGACGCGACGCTCGCCGCGCTCGCGGGGCTCCCCGAGGCGGTGCGCGAGGACGCACACCTCGCGTTCGTCACCCACTCGCTGCCGGAGTCGATGGCCGCGACCAGCGGACCCGAGGGCGACGCGTACGTCGACCAGCACCGCAGCGTCGCCGACGAGGTCGTCGAGCGGGTGCGTCAGGAGACGGGCCGCCGCCACCGCGCCGAGCTGGTCTACTGCTCGCGCTCCGGGGCCCCGCACATCCCGTGGCTCGAGCCGGACATCAACGACCACCTCGAGCAGCTGCACGCCGCGGGCACGCCCGCGGTGGTGATGGTGCCGATCGGGTTCGTCTCCGACCACATGGAGGTCGCCTACGACCTCGACACCGAGGCGATGGCCACCGCGGAGCGGCTCGGGCTGCCGGTCGCCCGCGCCGCCACCGCCGGCGTCGACCCGCGGTTCGTCGCCGTCGTGCGCGACCTGCTGCTCGAGCGGGCCGCGGTCGAGCGCGGCGAGGAGGTCGTG
>NZ_DASWVI010000021.1:0-22441 GCF_036401255.1 Nocardioides sp.
CGTCGAGCACCGCGGTCACCCGCGCCGGCCCGACCGCCGCCACCGACGGGCGGACGGCCCGCACGTCCGCACGGTCGTCCTGCACGCCAGGATGCTCGCACACCGAGGCGCCGGGCGGCTCCCTCAGCGCGCCGGGTCGAAGACCTCCGCCAGCGCGTCCCAGGCCTCGGCCCGCACGAACACCGGCACCACGTCGATCGGCACGTCGGTGGTCACGACCGTGCCGCCGTCGTACGGCGTCCCGGTCCAGGCGTCGACCCACGCACCGGCCGGCAGGTACGCCGGCCACCTCGTGGCACCGGCCTCGGTGACCGGGCTGACGAGGAGGTCGTCGCCGAGCAGCCACTGCCGCGGGTGCTCCCACACCAGCGGGTCGCCGGGGTGGTCGAAGAACAGCGGCCGCATCAGCGGCCGGTCGCTGGCGACGGTCCGCGCCGCCTGCTCGGCCAGGTAGGGCACCAGCCGCTCGCGCAGGTGCGCGAACCGCCGGAACACCGGCACCACCCGCTCGTCACCGGTCGACTCCGCGACGTTCCACGGGGTCCGGTCGCGCAGCGGCGGCCGGTGGTGGTTGAACTCGGAGTGGTACTGCATGACCGGCATGAACACCGACGCGCCGGCCGCGCGCAGGTAGAGCTCGGCGTCGGGCACCGGGCCGGAGAAGCCCGCGAGGTCCCAGCCCCAGTAGACGATGCCGCACGCGGCGGCGGTCAGCCCGGCGGTCACCGAGTTGCGGAACGCCTCCCACGTGGAGTCCTCGTCGCCCGCCCAGAACACGCCGTGCGCCTGCGATCCCGCGAACCCGGCGCGCGAGAACGTCACCGGCGCCTTGCCCTCCGCACGCAGCAGGTCGCCGAACGCGCGGGCGTAGTGCACCGGGAACAGGTTGTTGCCCTCATCGCCGCGGCGCCCGTCCGCGTACCTCAGGTCGTGGCCCCAGGCGTGCTCGCCGCCGTCGGTCTTGAAGCCGTCGACGTCGAGGTCGGCGACCAGGTAGCGGCGCTTGGCGGTCCACCAGTCGCGGGTGCGCGGCGCCGACAGGTCGGGCATCAGTGCGCGCGGGAACCACCAGCCGCGGTTGTGGTACGCCGAGCCGTCGGCCTCGAGCACCGCGTGACCCTCGCGGACCATCGCCTCGGCGTCCATCCGCACCTGGCCGGTGAGCTCGGGGTCGGTCTTCTGCAGCGGGATCTGCCAGAGGATCACCTTGATCCCGCGGGCGTGGAGCTCCTCGACCATCCCGCGCGGGTCCGGCCAGGCGCCGTCGGCCGGGTAGTCGAAGTCGGCCGCCTCGTGCGCGGCACCGTCCTCGTGCGGCGCGTAGGTCGCGTCGCGGAAGATCGTGATCCCTTCCTCGTCGCTCCAGGCCTCGATCACCACGACGCCGACGGGGACGTCCAGCTCGCGGTGGCGGTCCATCCGGTCCATCACCAGCTGCTGGGTGTTCCACTCGTTGCCCGACGCCCACAGCCGCAGCACCCACGCGGGGAGCTCCTCGGCGCGGCCCACCTCGTCGAGGAAGCCGCGCAGTACGTCGGTGGGGGTGCCCTCGTGGACGGCGAGCTCGACCGCGGCCGGCCCGAACCCGAGGTCCACCTCGACGACCAGCGCCTCCGGCGTGCTCGCGCCCACGTCGTACCACGTGCGTCGCGACGTGCGGACGTGGAAGCCCCACGCGCTGCCGTCGGCGCCGACCACGTGCGCGAACGGCATCGGCAGGTAGGTGCGGCCGTGCCGGCCCTGGGACTTGTACTGCTCGAACACCACGGCGTCGAGGCGGTGGCCGGCCTGGTCGAGCCGGTCGAACCGCTCGCCGAAACCGACCACGTGGTCGCCGGGCCGCAGCGCCAGCGCGAACCGCGCCCGGTGCGCGCCGTCGGGACTCACCAGCCACGAGACGCTGCCCGGCACGACCCGGTCGCCTCCGCCCACCAGACGGCCGGGGTGGTCGGTGGTCCAGGCCGCGGCGGCGACGTCGTACGCCGGCGTGGCGACCTCCTCCCCGGAGGCGGTGCGGCCCACGAACCGGTAGCGGTAGCGGCGGCCCGCCTCCAGCACGGCCGTCTCCACGGTCCAGGCGCCGTCCGCCTCGAGCATGCCGGCCTGGGCCTCGGCCAGGTGGCCTTCGCCGCCGGCGAGCGCCGCCGCGTCGGCCGAGTCGACCTCCCGCGGGTGCATGGGGAGCGACGCGTCCTCCCACTCGCAGCGCACGGCGACCACCGCCGGGTCGGCGGTGACACCGAGCCGGCAGGTCGTGCCCACCAGCGGCAGCACCGGGACCCGCTGGTCGGCGGAGTGGGCGTACGGGTGCTCGATGCCGTGCGGCCGGTGCGTGATCATCGGGCGCGCTCCTCGGGCTCCCCCGGGAGCAGGCCGAGCACGTCGGCGAGCACGAGGTACATGCCGTGCGACCACAACAGCGGCGTGGCGACGGGACCCCAGCGATCCAGCCACTCCTGGCGGTGCTCGGCGTGCAGCAGGTGCCCGGGCACCTGCTCGGGCAGCTCACCGGTCGCGGTGGCCTGCGCGGCGATCCAGCGCAGGTGCGTCAGCGCGGCGGCGGTCTCGCCGCGGACCGCGAGGTTCCAGCCGAGGAGGGCGGAGAGCAGCAGCCACTGCCCGCCTCCGTAGAAGACGTCCTCGGCGAACCGGTGCACGCCGCCGTCGACGTCGAGCTGGGCGGCGACGGCGTGGATCGTCGCGGCCGCGACCGGGTCGTGGTCGGAGACCAGGCCGAACGGGACGACGGCGGACACCAGCGACGCGTCGACCGCGTCGGTGCCCAGCCACTTGGTCAGGTGCCCGTCCGCGACGCCCCGGGCCCGCACCAGGTCGCGGATCTCGGCGATCACCGAGGCGGTGGCGTCGGCGCGGACGGGGTCGAGGACGTCCGCGCCGAGCACCGCCCGCAGGCCGCCGTGGATGGCGGCGAGGGTCGAGACGTGCCGGTGCTCGGCGTGCTCCTCCCACCAGTCGTAGCAGGGCAGCGACCAGAAGGCGGTCAGGTAGTCGACCGCGACCTCGATGCCGGCGCGCCAGCGGTCCAGGCCGCGGCCGTGGCGGCGGGCGAACGTCACCACGGCCCACAGCCAGGTGCCGTAGCCGTCGGTCTGGAAGTCCCACCACTCGTCGGTGCCGTCCTCGCCGGCGAACGTGAACCGCGTCGGGAGCATCTCCGCGCGCGCCGGCGTGCGGCCCTCGGCCGCCACGGCGAGCAGCCCGTCGACCTGGCCACGGCGGCTGGCCAGGGTGCGGGCGGCCCAGTCGTGGAACCGGCCGGCCGAGTCGGCGTCGCCGTACCGCGACACGCCCTCGGCGGTGAACGCGCCGTCGCGCAGCCAGGCATAGCCGGCGTACGCCGAGAAGTCCGGGCTGGCCGGGTAGGCGCCGCCGGGGTCCTGGTGGCCGGTGATGATCCGGTGGCTCGCGACCGCGAGCTCGGCGAGCCGGTCGCGTTCGGCGGCGGGCAGGCCGAGGGCGTTCAGGTCGAGGGTGGTCGGGTCGGGGTGCAGGGAGGACATGCGAGAGGTCTCTCTTCGTCGAGATCGTGGGGTGGGCCGCCGAGACGGCCCACCCCGTCGGGTGGTGCCGGCGGTCAGTCGAGCAGCGCGTCGACGGCCTTCTTCGCGTCCGCGAGCGCGTCCTCGACGCTCTTGCGTCCGGCCGCGGCCTCGCCGAGCTCCTTGGTGATCGCGTCCTGCATCTCGGCCTGCCGGGCGATGACCGGCGGCAGCGCCACGGACTCCAGCGACTCCATCACCGCGGCCCGGTTGGCGGGCTTGTCCTGCTCGAGGTACGGCGCGAGCAGCGACTCGTCGGCGACCGGCGGCAGCTCCCACGACGTGCTCAGGCGGGTGTCGGCCATCGCCTTGGAGGAGGTCAGGAACGACAGCCACTCCTCGGCGGCCTCCTGGTGGTCGCTGTCGGCGTTGACGGCGACACCGTTGGCGAACATCGCCGAGGCCTGCTGGGTGTTGCCGGGCTCGACGGCGATGTCCCACTCGAACGGCACGTCGGCGAGGCCCGCGAACATCCAGATGCCGCTGTGCCACATCGCGAGCTTGCCGTCCTTGAACAGGTTGGTGTCGAAGTCGGGCGTGCCCGCGCCCTCGGCCTCGGTCGGCATCGTCTTGCCCGGCTTGCCCACGAGCCACTGGGCCGCCTCGACGCCCTCCGGTGAGTCGAACGTCGCCTCGGTGCCGTCCTCGTTGAAGAACGACCCGCCGGACTGCGCGAGCGCCTTGTAGAACTCGAAGAACTGCACGGGCTGGTAGTCGCCCCAGACGCCGGCACCCTTGTCGGTGAGCTTCGCCGCGGCCGCGGCCTCGTCCTTCCAGGTCCAGTCGGACGTCGGCGTCTCCACGCCGGCCTTGTCGAAGAGCTCCTTGTTGTAGAACAGCACGACGTCGGAGAACGACTCCGGCAGCGCGTACTGCGCACCGTCGCGGGAGAACGCCTCGAGCAGCGACGGCTTGTAGGCCGCCTCGTCGTAGGAGCCGAGCTCGGCGAGCGAGCCGTTCTCGGCGTACGTCACGAAGTTCTCGTAGTTGAGCTCGAAGGTATCCCCGGCCGTGCCGCCCGCGAGCGCGGTCTGCAGCTTGGTGAAGTAGGAGTCGTACGGCGTGGTCTCGACCTTCACCTCGATGTCGTCGTGCTCCTTCTCGAACGCGTCGACGATCGCGGCCAGGTCCTGCTCATGCCCGCCGTTGGAGGAGAACTCCATGTAGGTGATCGTGGTCTTGCCGTCGGCGGAGTCGGCGTCCTTGGAGGTCGCCGAGCCCTGGGAGCAGGCGCCCAGGGCGAGGGAGGCGATGCCGGCGACGGCGACGGCCGTCAGACGCCTGCGGTGGTTGTTCATCGGTGTTCCTTTCGTCGTCCGCGGTCGTCGGCGACCGGGGAAGCCTTCAGCGGTTGCGAGTCGTCACTTGATGCCGGTGTGCGCGATGCCCGCCACGACGTGGCGTTGCGCGAGGAGGTAGACCAGGGCGATCGGGACGATCGAGACGACCGACCCGGCCATCACGACGTCCCACTCGGTGGTGAACTGGCCTTGGAGCGTCGCCAACCCGAGTGGCAGCGTCATCAGCTCGGGCGAGCGGATCACCACGAGCGGCCACAGGAAGCTGTTCCACGACGCCATGAACGCGAACACCGCGACCGTGGCCAGGGCCGGGCGGATCAGCGGGAGCACGATCGTGGCGAAGATCCGCAGGTGCCCGGCGCCGTCGATGGTGGCGGCCTCGTCGAGCTCGGTCGGCACGGTCTCGACCGCCTGCTTGAGCAGGAACACGCCGAACGCGGACGCGAACGAGGGGGCGAGCAGACCCAGGTAGGTGTCTTGCAGGTTCAGGGTCTTCATCTCGATGAACAGCGGCACCACGAGGACCTGCAGCGGCACCATCATCGTCGCGAGGTAGAGCCCGAAGACGACGTTGCGGCCCGGGAAGCGGAGCCGGGCGAACCCGTAGGCCGCCATCGACCCGGTGACCAGCTGGAGCACGGTCGAGGTGACGGCGATCGCGAAGGAGTTCACCAGGATCCGCCAGATCGGCACGGCGTCCACGAGCGAGCGGTAGGCGTCGAGCGTCGGGTCCTCGACCCACAGCGTCGGACCGTCGGCCAGGCTCCCGCCGGGCGTGATCGAGGTGATCACCGTCCACAGGAACGGGAAGAGCATCAGCACGGCGCCGAGGACGACCAGGGCGAGCACGGCGACGGAGCGCACGGGGTGACGGGCGTGGTCACGCATGGTGCACCCACCGCCTCTGCCCGCGGATCTGGACGGCGGTGATCAGCAGGATCACGGCGAACAGCAGCCAGGACAGCGCGGAGGCCTCACCGGCCCGGCCGTAGCGGAAGGTGAGGTCGTAGATCTGCCCGACCACGACCTGGCTCGAGCCGGCGGGGCCGCCGCCGGTCATCACGAACACCTGGTCGAAGACCTGGAAGCCGTTGATCAGCGAGATCACGACCACGAAGAACGTCGACGGCGAGAGCAACGGCAAGGTGACGTGCCAGAACCGCTTCCACCCGGTGGCGCCGTCGACGTCTGCGGCCTCGAGCACGTCGCCGGGGATCGCCTGCAGGCCGGCGAGCAGGATCACCATCACGAAGCCGAGGTCCTTCCACGCCGAGGCGAGGATCACCGAGGGCAGCGCCCAGGTCGGGTCGGTCCACCACCCGGGCTGGCCCAGGCCGGCCGCACCCAGCAGGTGGTTGACCAGGCCGCTGCTCGGGTTGAGCAGCCACTTCCACACCAGCGCCACGACGACCCAGCTGGTGACCACCGGCAGGAAGTAGGCGGCCCGGAAGAACGCGTTGGCCGGCATCCGGCGGTTGAGCGCGACCGCGAGCGCCAGCCCGCCGACGTACACCAGCGGCAGGTAGCCGGCGACGAACAGCAGCGTGTGCCAGAAGACCTCCCGGGTCGCGGGGTCGGTCAGCAGCTCGCGGTAGTTCTCGAGCCCGACCCAGCGCATGTCGGAAATCAGGTTCCACTCGTGCAGGCTCACCCAGGCCGAGGAGACCATCGGCACCGCGGTGAACAGCAGCAGCGGCACGGCGCTGGGGCCGAGGAAGACGAGGGCCCAGCCGAGCGTGCGCCACCGGCCCCGGTGCATCAGGCGCCGTCCTCGGGCTGGTCGGCAGTGTCTTGGAGCCGGGCGCGGACCAGGCGGCCCTGCTCGCCGGTGGTGTCGGTGGAGTCGAACGGCGCGGCCAGCACCAGGCTCGCGGCACCGAGGGTCCACTGCTGCTCCGACCACGCGTGCACCTGGTAGCGCAGGGACCGCCGGCTCGGCATCAGGTGGCGGCGGAACGACGCCTCGAACGGGGACTGCCAGTGCCGCCAGGCGGTGACGCCCTCGCCCTGGATCACCAGCACGCCCGGGTCGATGGTGTGCACGACGCCGGCCAGCGCCCGGCCGAGCAGCCGGCCGGCGGTCGCGAAGATCTCCGTGGCTGCCTCGGACCCGGCGTCGGCAGCTCCGGTGAGCTCGGCGATCCCGTCGGCCGGCCCGACCACGCCGCGCTCGCGGGCCAGGCGCACGAGCGCCTCCTCCCCGATCAGCGCCTCGAGGCACCCGGTGCCGCCGCAGGCGCACTCCGGCCCGTCGTCGGCGACCGGCACGTGGCCGATCTCGCCGGCACCGCCGCGGGCGCCGCGATAGATCGAGCCGTCGACGACGACGCCGCAGCCGATGCCGCGCCCGATCGTGACGACGAGGTACGACGCCGCGTCCTGCCCCACGCCGTAGAGCCGTTCGGCCGCGGCCAGGGTGTTGACGTCGTTGTCGAGCAGCACGGGCACCCCCAGCTCGGCGCGCAGGTGGGCGCCGACGGCGAGCTCGGACCAGCCCAGCGTCGGGGCGGTCACGACGCCGGAACCCTGCGAGTCCACGGAGCCCGGCACGCCGACGCCGACGCCGAGCAGCGCGCCCGGGTGGGCGGCGACGGCCTCGGCGAGCAGCCGGCCGAGCCGGTCCAGGGCGTCGGGGGCCGAGGGGTCGAAGGGCCGGGTGCTGTAGGCCTCGACCAGGCCGTCGAGGGTGACCCGGACGGTCGCGACGTGGTCGGCGGTGACCTTGACGCCGATGGCGCTGGCGGCCTCGCGGACCAGTCCGAGCAGGCGGGCCGGCCGTCCGCCCCGCGACGGCTCCGCCTCGAGCTCGGCCACCAGCCCCCGGCCGATGAGGCCCTTGGTGGCCTGGGTGACCGCCGCCGGGCTGACCCGCAGCAGCCGGGCGATGTCGGCGCGCGAGGAGGAGCCGCGGCTGCCGAGCAGGCCGAGGATCGCGGCGGGCAGCAGGTCGCCGCCACGGGTGCTGGACGGTGCAGGCATCGGCTTCCTCGGGTCGGACCACTTACTTCGGGACTTTGTTTAGTCCCAAAATAAGTCCGTGTCAAGCGTCACGCCGCAGCACCGGCCGCTCCGGGCGCGATAACCGGGAGACGCGCCGGACCGCCGGGCCCGAGACTGGCCCGGTGACCCAGGACCTGAGCGCCGTCTCCTGGCCCGTCCGCACCGAGCGGCTGACGATCCGGCCGGCCGCGGCCGCCGACCTCGACGCCACCTGGGCGTTCCGCCGGCTCCCCGAGGTCGGCGAGTGGGTCACCTGGGCCGAGCCGGACCGCGCGGCGTACGCGCAGCGGTTCCTCGCCCCCGACCGGCTCGCGACGACGCTGGTGGTCGAGCACGACGGCGCGGTCGTGGGCGACCTGATGCTGCGCGTCGAGGACGCCTGGGCGCAGGGCGAGGTCGCCGGCCGCGCGGCCGGGACCCAGGCCGAGCTCGGCTGGACGATCGACCCGGCCCACTCCGGCCGCGGCTATGCGACCGAGGCGGTCACCGAGCTGCTGCGGATCTGCTTCGAGGACCTGCGGCTGCGGCGCGTGGTGGCCCTGTGCTTCGCCGACAACACCGCCTCGTGGCGGCTGATGGAGCGCGTCGGCATGCGCCGCGAGCTGCACACCGTGCGCGACTCGCTGCACCGGTCGGGCGAGTGGCTCGACGGCTACGGCTACGCCCTGCTCGCCGAGGAGTGGCGCGCCCGCCGCTAGCCCGGCCCGTCTCCCGTCGAGACACCAGAACTGGCTGTCCGGCGGCCGGTCGCGCAGCCAGTTCTGGTGTCTCGACGCCCAGGACCCCGCGGGTGATTCCGCACACCACTTTGTCCCGGCTCCTCAAGCCGCGCGCCGTTCCGCCGATCTGTGGGGCGTCCGAAACGGATTTCGTCGACAAAGGGGACATGGATGTCCACGATGCGCCGAGGCGCACCCGCACGCCTTCAGCCGGCAGCCCGCGCGCTGCGCACCCACCGGTCCCGCGCCGTCACGGCGACGGTGGTACTGGCCCTGTCGTCCGTGCTCGTGCCCGGCGCGACCCCCCCGAGCGCGGCCGACGGGGGCGTGGTCACCTCGCCGGCGGTCACCTCGCTCGTGCCGCTGAGCCTGCCGGTCCTCACCCAGGTGGGTCCGGCCGCACAGGACCGGCTGGCGAGCGTCCTGGGCGAGGACCCGAGCAAGCGCCGGCTCTCGGTGAAGTGGGGCACGCTCACCCCGCTGCAGGACCGCCCGGTGTCGGTCACCGGCACCGCGCCGATGCCCAGCAACGGCGTGAAGCGGTGGGTCTACCTCGAGGAGCTGATCGCCGAGGACGGCGTGTGGACCTACGTGAAGGACACCCGCACCGACGCCGCGGGCGCCTTCGGCCTCGAGCTGACCCTGCACCGGGTGAACGAGCCCCGCCGCTTCCGCATCTCCGTGGGCAAGGTCCCCGGCGCGCCCGCGGTCACCTCCTCCCCGGTCACGCTCCGGGCGGTCTGGCAGCCCGACAGTCCGACCACGAAGACCTACCCGGGGATGAGCGTCACGTGGCCCGGCACCCGGGTGCTGGTCGGGTCCCAGCAGTCGATCCGGGGCACGCTGGACAGCCGGCCGACCAAGGGGACCGCCACCGTGCAGCGGCTGGTCGCCGACCGGTGGGTCGACGTCGCGAGCAGCCCCGTGACGGGCACGGGCGGCTTCGCGCTGAGCCTGCCGACGGCGTACCTCTCGCACGCGTCCTACCGGCTGCGCATCACCGACGCGAAGGGCGAGGTGGCCACGACGCCGGCGGAGACCTTCGTGGTCGTCCCCGACTACACCCCGGACGGCCAGGAGAGCAGCTACGCCTTCGTCAGCCCGGACCCGGTCGGCCGGTGGAACCCGTGCGCGACGATCAGCTACAAGGTCAACCTCGCGAAGGCGCCCGCCGGCGTGCTGCCCGACGTCCGGGCCGCGCTCGACCAGGTCAGCCAGGCCACGGGGCTGCGGTTCGAGTTCCGCGGCACCACGACGGTCATCCCGTTCCTCGCCGGCGACACCTTCGACCCGGCCGTCGCCGACCTGGTGATCGCCTGGGCCGACCCCGCCCAGATGCACGGGCTGCTCCCGCCGGGGACGCTCGGCGTCGGCGGCCCGGAGTTCCGCGCGGCGCTCGCGACCGACCCGGCCGGTCGGCCGGTCCGGCAGATCTACCAGGGCGGGGTCACGATCAGCAGCGCGTTCAACAAGGCGCTCCTGCCCGGTGCGGGCGAGGGCCTGACCCGCGTGGCGGCGCTCATGCACGAGATCGGGCACGCCGTGGGCCTGATGCACGTCGACGGCGACGCGGCGCAGCTGATGTCGCCGGCGATCGGCTACGGCCTGGACCAGTGGGGCGCCGGTGACCTCGCCGGGCTCGAGCGGCTCGGCGCCGGCGGCGGCTGCCTGACCCCCGGCGCCTAGCCTCCGGGCCCCGCCAGCTCGGCGAGACCCGCGCCCTCGAGCCGCATCACGTGGATCTCGTCGACCTCACGCGCGCCGAGGCGCCGGTAGAAGCCGATCGCCGGGTCGTTGGTGCGCAGCACCCACCACTCGAACCGTGCGCACCCGTGGGCCTGCGCGGTGCGCGCGAGCTCGCGGAGCAGCATCCGTCCGGCGCCGCGGCTGCGGTGCTCGGCGACGACGTACAGGTCCTCCAGGTGCAGGGTCCGCCGGCCCATGATCGTGCTGTAGGCGAAGTAGTAGAGCGCGAACCCGATCGGTACGCCGGCCACCTCGGCCACCAGCGCGTGCGCCATCGGGTCGGACCCGAACAGCGCGCCGGCGAGGTCGTCGGGCCGGGCCTGCACCGCGCCGGGAAACTCCTCGTCCTCGGCGAGCTGCACCACGAACCGGTGCAGGACCTCGACGTCGCCCGGCTGCGCCGGGCGGATCACGACGGACGGCTCGGTCATGCGACGAGACTAGGACCCCGGTGCGGCGCGCTCCACCCGGATCCAGCCGCTCCAGCCGCGCTCGGCCAGCAGCTCCTGGAGCCGTTCGACCATCGGGTGGGCGTCGGTCGCGAACGCGTCCATCAGCGCGACGTACGCGTCGTCGTCCAGCTCGTCGTGCTGCCGGTCCAGCTCGCCGCGGGCGGCGGACTCCTCCATGACCTCGGCCATCAGGTCCGCCGCGGCCTCGAGCCGCTCCTCGTCCATGCCGAGCTCCACCAGCTCGTCGAAGAGGCGATAGAGCCGCAGCGTCCGCGGGTCCTCGAGCTGAGCGAGCTTGTCGGCCATCAGCTCGGGGATCCGCTCCGGCCAGCGGGCGCTCATCAGGATCCACCCGTCCCGCTCCCCCTCGACCATCGCGTCCGAGGCGCCGGCGGCACGCAGCCGGTCGAGGTACGCGGCGACCTCGGGACCCACCGCGAGCGAGTCGCCGTCCGCGAGCCGCGCGATCCGGCGGCGGTGCTCCTGCAGCTGCCGGATCTCCGCACGCAGCCGCTGGTCGATCTCGGCGACCGCGGTCGCGAACTCGTCGGGGTCCGCGTCGAGCAGCTCCCGCACCCGGGCGAGCGGCACGCCGGCCTCGGCCAGGGTCCGGATCCGGATCAGGTCGACCACGGCGCGGGCGTCGTAGGAGCGGTAGCCCGACGCGTCCCGTCCGGGCTCGGGCAGCAACCCGATCTGGTGGTAGTGGCGCACGGTCCGCTGGGTCACCCCGGCGTACGCCGCCAGCTGGCCGATCGTCAGCACGGGCCCAGCCTGCCCGTCCCCCGCCCCGTCACGCGAACTTGCGGTGGTAGACGCGCATCGCGAGCAGGTAGGCGACCACGAGCAGTCCCAGGCACCAGGCCAGCGCGATCCAGATGTCGTGGCCGACTGGCTGCTCGGCGTACAGGCTGCGCAAGGTGTCGACGATCGAGGTGACCGGCTGGTGCTCGGCGAACCAGCGCACCGGTCCGGGCATGCCGGAGGTCGGCACGAACGCCGAGCTGACGAACGGCAGGAAGATCAGCGGGTAGGAGAACCCGCCCACGCTGTCGGCGGACTTGGCGGTCAGCCCCGGGATCACGGCGAGCCAGGTCAGGGTCAGCGTGAACAGCATCAAGATGCCGGTGACGCCGAGCCAGGCGAGGACGCCGGCACCGGAGCGGAAGCCCATCGCGACCGCGACGAGCACCACCAGCACGAGCGCGACCAGGTTGGCCACCAGCGAGGTCAGCACGTGGCCCCACAACAGCGCGGAGCGGGCGATCGGCATCGACTGGAACCGTTCGAACAGGCCGCTCGAGGCGTCGGTGAACAGCCGGTAGGCGGTGTAGGCGATGCCGGAGGCGATGGTGATCAGCAAGATCCCGGGCAGCAGGTAGTCGACGTACTCCTCGCCCCCGGTGTCGATCGCGCCGCCGAAGACGTAGACGAACAGCAGCAGCATCGCGATCGGGGTGATCGCGGTGGTGATGATCGTGTCCGGGCTGCGCAGGATGTGGCGCAGGGAGCGGCCCAGGAGGGTGATGGTGTCGCGGACGAAGTGGGTGGTCATGGTCGGTCCTCAGTTCTGGGCGGGGCTGGTCTCGGCGCCGATCACGGCGAGGAAGATCTCCTCCAGGGTCGGCTGCTTCTCGACGTACTCGACGGTCGCCGGGGGCAGCAGCGCCTTGAGCTCGGCGAGGGTGCCGTTCACGACGATCCGGCCGTCGTGGAGGATCGCGATCCGGTCGGCGAGCTGCTCGGCCTCGTCGAGGTGCTGGGTGGTGAGCAGGATCGTGGTGCCGCCGGCGGCGAGCTCCTTGACGGCCCGCCACACCTCGAGCCGGGCCTGCGGGTCCAGGCCGGTGGTCGGCTCGTCGAGGAAGATCACCGGCGGCTCGCCGATCAGGCTCATCGCGATGTCGAGGCGCCGGCGCATGCCGCCGGAGTAGGTGCCGGCGCGCCGGTCGGCCGCGTCGACGAGGTCGAACCGGGCGAGCAGGTCGTCGGCGATCGCGCCGGGGTCGGGCAGGTGCCGCAGCCGGGCGACGAGCACGAGGTTCTCCCGGCCGGTGAGGATCTCGTCGACGGCGGCGAACTGGCCGGTGAGGCTGATCGACTCGCGCACGCGGGCTGGTTCGTCGCGGACGTCGGTGCCGTCGACGACGACGGTCCCGGCGTCCGGCGCCAGCAACGTGGCGAGGATCCGGACCGTGGTGGTCTTGCCGGCCCCGTTGGAGCCGAGCAGGGCGAAGATGGTGCCGCGGGCGACGTCGAGGTCGACGCCGCGCAGCACCACGGTGTCGCCGTAGGACTTGGTGAGCCCGGCGACCGCGATGGCGGGCGGGGCGGTGGTCGTGGTGGTCATGGCACGAGCGTGCGGCCCTGACGCTGCGTCAAGGTCAAGCCCGGTGCCCGAGCGGCGTTCGGATCGCACCGCTCAGGTCCGTGGCCGGGCGGTCGATAGGGCACTCATCGGCGACCCACGGACGGGCCGCTCTCGCTGCGTTGGAGTCATGGATGACCGTACGTTCGCTGTCCCCGGCCGCCTCCTCACGGCGGCGGGTCCCTCGCCGGACCACCGCCCTCGCCCTCAGCCTCCTCCTCGCCGCCGGCGGTGTCACCGCGGCAGCGGTGAGCGCCGGCGGCGACCGTTCGCGCGCCGGGTCCTACGCCCAGGCCACCGGCTGGGAGGACTGCGACGGCGAGGTCATCGCGCCTGCGCTCCCCGGCGATCCGGCCTCGTGCGCCCACGCCGACAAGGCACCTCCGGGCGTCGACGTCGACAAGCACGTGCCGACCGCGGTCCTCGAGGCTCGCACCGGGGCGGCCGCGGCCGCGGTCGCCGCCGCCCAGGACGAGGGCGTCCCGGTCGCGGCCCAGGTCGCCGCCGTCACCGATCGCGTGCCGTGCGACGGCGACGGGACGTCGGGCTATCGGGTGCAGGCGATCTACGTCGTCACCTCCGACCGCACGAACCGGTTCGCGGCGGTGGGCGACCAGATCAAGCAGTGGGCGGCCGGGGTCAACACGGTCTTCAACCTCTCCGCGGCCAAGACCGGCGGCGTGCGCGACGTCCGCTTCGTCACCAGCGCCAACGGCGACGGCACCTGCTCGCCGACCGTCCTGAACGTGACGCTCCCGCCCGGCTCCTTCACGAGCTTCGACGCCACGATCAGCGCCATGCGGGCCGCGGGATACACCGCGCCCGGGCGCAAGTACCTGATGTGGGTCGACGGCACCGGCCAGTGCGGCATCGCGCAGACCTACCTGAGCAGCACGCCCGGGCAGGACAACCCGAACAACGGCGCCTACGCGCAGTTCGCGCGGATCGACACCGGATGCTGGGGCCAGGCCCAGTCGGTCGAGGCCCACGAGCTCTCCCACACCATGGGCTCGGTGCAGGGCGATGCCCCCCACGCAACCTCGCGCGGGCACTGCTACGACGAGTCCGACCGGATGTGCTACGCCGACGGCGGCGGCAAGACGATGCAGCAGATCTGCCCGACCGACCAGGAGACGTTGTTCGACTGCAACAACGACGACTACTACTCGACGTACCCGGCCGCCGGGTCCTACCTGGCGGGCCACTGGAACACCGCGAGCTCGCGGTTCCTCATCGGTGGCGGCGACGGCGTCGGCGGCGGCGATCCCGGCGTGCCGACGGTGCTCGGCGGCACCGTGTCGGTGAACAACCCGGCCGTGCCGGGGCTGCCCACGCAGGTCGCCGCCACGCTCGAGCTGCCGCCCGGGCGGACCGCGACGGTGACCTGGTCGGCGTCGCGCTCGGACTGCGTGTTCGCCGACCGGACCGCCCTGCAGACCGAGGTCGTCTGCAACGCGGCGTCCGCCACGCAGGCCAAGGTCACCGCGACCGTCGTCGACAACACCGGCGCGAAGCTCGTGCGCAGCAGCGCGCTGACGTTCTCGACGGCGCCGCGGACGGCGTCGCCGGCGTTGACGGTGGACGCGGAGACGTCCAGCTACGTCGCGTGCCCGACCGGCAAGGCCGTCCTGACGGCCCGGGTGGTCGACCAGGCGAGCGGCCGTCCGGTCAAGGGGGTGCCGGTCGCGTGGCTGCGTCAGGGCGCCACCGGTACGCCGGTCCAGGTCGCCTCGAGGCTGACGGACGCGACGGGCGTCGCGTCCGCCCTGCTGGTCCCCACCGCGGGTGCCTACACGGTGCGGACGACGGCGGTGCCGGCGTTCCCCGCATCGACCTCGACCGCGGTCGACGTGAGCATCGCCTCCGGGCCGTGCACCACCGGACTGACCGGGGCGGTCGACGCCGCGTCGGTCCAGGCCGGCACGGCCGTCGGCGTGACCGGCGTACTCACCCGCACCCTGCCGGGCGGGTCGACGGCTCCGGCGGCGGGCGAGCGGGTGTCGATCTACGGCAAGGCCGGGTCGGCGACGACCTGGTCGATCGTCGGATCGAGCCTGAGCGGCGCCGACGGGTCCTACTCCGTCGTGGTCAAGCCGTTGGTGTCCACCACGCTGCAGGCGCGGTTCGTCGGCCGCGTCGGGATGGGCTCCTCGGTGGCCGACAGCGCGGCGATCACCGTGACCCCGTGGACGACCGCGCTGACGGTCAGTCCCTCGGCCACGGACCTGATGGCCGGCGCGCCGGTCACGGTCACGGGGACGCTGAAGCAGTCCGACGGCACGACCGAGACCGCGATGCCCTCGGCACCGGTGACGCTCAGCTACCCACTGGCCGACGGGCGCACCGCCACCACGCGGGCGGCCACCAACGCCGCGGGCACCTACACGGTCCTCGTCCGGCCCACCGGCTCGGGCGACATCGTGGTCCGCTACGCCGGCAAGCTGGGCTGGGGAGCCTCCTCGGCCACGCAGTCGATCGTCGTGCACCCGTGGGCGACGGCGCTCACGGTCGCCCCGTCCAGCACGGACGTGATGGCCGGGGCACCCGTGACGGTGACGGGGACGTTGAAGCAGTCCGACGGCACCACGGCCACCGCGATGCCCTCGGCACCGGTGACCGTCACCTACCCGCTGGCCGACGGCCGCACCGCCGCCACGCGGGCGGCCACCAACGCCTCGGGCACCTACACGGTGATCGTCCGCCCGACCGGCTCGGGCGACATCGTGGTCCGCTACGCCGGCAAGCCGGGCTGGGGTTCCTCCTCGGCGACCCAGGCGATCGTCGTGCGCCCCTGGGGCTCGGCGCTGACGCTCTCGGCGGTGCGCGACCCGGCCACCGGCTACGTGCGGGCGACCGGGACGCTGAGCCAGATCAACTCCGCCGGCGTCTCCTCGCCGCTCGCGGGTGGCGTGGTCACGATCACCTACCAGTACACCGCCACCTACACCGCGACCCGGACGGTCACCACCACGTCGTCGGGGACGTTCACGACCCTGGTGAAGCCGAACGCCACCGGCTTCGTCCGGGCCAGGTACGCCGGGGGTCCGGGTCGAGCGGAGGCGACGGCCACGCCGGTGAGCATCACGGTCCCCTGAGCCAGTCGGCCCTCAGGTCGAGCGGACCGAGAGCACCGGCTCGTCACGATGGTCCGCACCCGGCGCCGCCGCGTCGGGGCGACCCTCGACGTGGAGGTGCGGAAGCCACCGGTCCAGGACCCGGGGCAGCCACCACGCCCGCGCACCGAGCAGCCGCATCACGGCGGGGACCACGAGGCAGCGGATGACCACGGCGTCGAGCAGCACGGCCACGGCCATCGCGAAGCCTGCCTGCTGCAGCATCCGGTCGGGGAAGAGCACGAACGAGCCGAAGATCACGACCATGATGGCCGCGGCGGCGGTGATCACGCCGCCGGTATGGGCGAGGCCCTCGCGCACCGCCCGCTGGGGGTCGCCGGTCCGCAGCCACTCCTCACGCATCCGGGAGAGCAGGAACACCTCGTAGTCCATCGACAGGCCGAACACGATCGCGAAGATGAACACCGGGAGGAAGGCCTCGATCGGTCCTGCGTCCGCTCCGAACCGCCCGTCCTGGAAGACGAGTCGCATGGCGCCGAGCGCGGCGCCGATCGAGAGCAGGTTGAGCAGCGCCGCCTTGACCGCGATCGCGACCGAGCGGAACACGCTCATCAGGAGCAGCCCGGAGAGCGCGACCACGACCACCACGAACAGCGGGAACCGCTCCGCGAGAGCCTGGCTGAAGTCGATGCCGGCCGCCGTCTGTCCGCCGATGAGCACCGGGTCGCCGAGCTCCTCGCGGAGGTTCTCGACCACGTCGGCGGTGGCCGCGTCCTGCGGCCCCGTCACCGGCTCCGCGCGCAGCAGCCAGACCCCGTCCGCGACCGCGGCGGGTGGGCTCACCCGGTCCGCGACGATGCCGGGCGTCTCCGCGAGCCGGGTCTGGACGGCCTGCGCGTCGCGGGCGGAACCCTCGACCGCCACGAGGAGCGGCCCGTTGGCGCCGGGCCCGAGCTTCTCGCTGACCAGGTCGTACGCCGCGCGCGCGGTCGTCGAGGTCGGGTCCGTGCCCGCGTCGCTGAGTCCGAGGCGCAGGCCGATGGCGGGCAACGCCAGGGCGCCGAGAGCGACCACCGCGACAACGACCGCCGGCCAGGGCGCCCGCTGGATCAGGCCCGCCCAGCGACGCCAGCCCTCGCCCGTGGGCGCGGTGCGCTTCGCGGCGTGGGCCCGGATCCGGGTCTCGAGCCGCCGTCCGAACACCGTGAGCAGCGCCGGCAGCAGCGTGATCGAGGCGACCATCGTGATCAGGACGGTGAGCGCGACAGCGGTCACGGTGCCCTCGAACCCCGCGACACCGAGTGTGAACATGCCCAGCAGCGCGATGATCACGCTGGCGCCCGCGAACAGCACCGAGCGGCCGGCCGTGTCGAGTGCCCTCCGGGTGGCCCGCGCCCGGTCGGCGCCGGCCAACAGCTCGCTGCGGAACCGGCTGAACACGAGCAGGGCGTAGTCGATGCCGACGCCGAGACCGACCAGCACCAGCAGCGACGTGGCGTAGTCGGGGATCGAGATCAGGTGTGAGACCAGCATGGCCAGGCCGAAGGTGGTGCCGACCGCGAGGGTGGCCGTGATCAGGGGCAGCGTCGCGGCCAGCAGCGAGCCGAACATGAACACGAGGATCAGCAGCGCCGCGAGCATCCCGGCCCCTTCCGCGGCGCCACCGCCGGCGCTCTCGACCTTGCGGATCCCCCAGCCCTGCACCTCGACCTGCAGGCCGTCGCCGCCCTGGGCCTTCGCGACGTCGATGATCGCCTCGTACGTCGCCGCCGGTGCGTCCGCCGACTCCCCGTCCAGGCCGACCTCGACCAGGGCGAGCGTGCCGTCGGGCGAGACCGTGCCCTGCTGTGGATCGGGCGGGGTGACGGAGTCCACGTGGGCGATCGACCCCAGCCGGGAGGTCAGGGCGTCGACGTCGGCGGCGGTGTCCCAGCCACGCTCGTCGTGCAGGACCACGGTCACGCTGTCACCGGTCGCTTGGGGGGCATGCTCCTCGAGCAGGTCGGCCAGCTGCTGGGACTGGGTGCCGGGCAGCGACACGTCGCTGCCGTTGGCGTACTCGTCCCCGGTGGCCTGGGCCGCGACGGCGACACCCACCACGAGGGCGATCCAGAGGGCCAGCGCCCTCCAGTGGCGGCGCTGGGACCAGCCGGCGAGGCGCTCCATCGGCGTGGGGCCGGCCGACTGGGGCGGGTCGTGCGGGGACTGCGTGGTCACGAGAGGACCTCCGTGCGTCGGGGCGGGGACACGGAGGATCCTCGCGACCACAGCGCCGGGGCTCATCGGCCCGGCGACGACACCGGCTACGCATCTCGACGTACACCGCGTCGCTCGGGTCCGCGCTCTCCGACGTAGTCACCTGCGTCCGTCCGCGGAGGTGATGCGGTGCCGGCCGAACCTATGATCGGCCCATGCCCGACCCGCGTCTGCGCCTGCACCCCTGGGCCCAGGACGTGGTGCTCGCCGTGGTGGTCGCCGGGCTCCAGGTGCAGGGCACCGCGACGCGCGCCGACCGCAACGCCGAGACCGTGCTGCGCCCGCTCGCCGACCTGGGCGACCTGGGCTATGCGCTGCTCGTCGTGAGCGGGCTCGTGCTCGCCGTACGCCGACGTTGGCCGGTCGCCGTCTTCGCCGTGACCGCCCTGGGCAGCGCCGTCTACTACACGCTCGACTACCCGGATGCTCCCGGGTGGATCGGGCTGTTCGTCGCGACGTACACGCTGACCGCCCGCGGCGACGGTCGGCGTTCCGTCCTCATCGCGGGGGTCGGCATCTCGATCCTGGCGGTCGTCTGGTTGGTCGCCGCCGCCGACATCGAGCCGCGCGCCGCCCTCGGCTGGGTGTTCTTCCGGATCGGGGCGTCGGTGATGAGCGCGGCACTGGGTGAGTCGGTCCGCTCGCGGCAGGTGATCGCGTCCGACGCACTCGCGCGTGCCGAGCTGGCGGAGCGGACCCGGGAGGAGGAGGCTCGCGCACGCGTCGACGCCGAGCGGCTGCGGATCGCCCGCGAGGTGCACGACACGGTCGCGCATGCCATCGCGATCATCAACGTCCAGGCCGGTGTCACCGCCCACGTCCTCGACCGTCGACCGGACCAGGCGCGCGCGACGCTGGAGGCGATCGAGCAGACCAGCGGCCGCGCGCTGCAGGAGATGCGCACCATCCTCGGGGTGCTCCGCGACGAACGCGAGGACCGGGTCCCCCACCCCGGGTTGGGACAGCTCGGCGAGCTCGCCGCGCGGACGCGGGAGGCCGGGCTCGACGTGGAGCTCGCGGCCGCGCCGCCCGCGTCGGCGATCCCGAGCGCCGTCGGCAGCGCGGTCTACCGGATCGTGCAGGAGGCGCTCACGAACGTGGTCCGCCACGTCGGTCCGACCCGGGTCACGATCGCGATCGACGCGGACGCGGACGCCGTCGGCGTACGAGTCGTCGACGAGGGGAGCCCTGCGGGCCGCCCGACCCCGCGCGCCGACGGGGCGGGTGGGTCCGGTCGCGGGCTCGTCGGCATGCGCGAGCGCTGTCAGCTGCTCGGTGGGGACCTCGACGCCCATCCGACCCCGACGGGCGGCTTCGAGGTGCGCGCGCGGCTGCCGCTGGCGCCGGTCGGTCCGGGGACGTCGTGACCATCGCCGCGGCCCCGATCCGGGTGCTGCTCGCCGACGATGAGGGCCTCGTGCGATCCGGGTTCCGACTCCTGCTGGACGTCGAGGACGACATCGAGGTGGTCGGCGAAGCCGCCGACGGCGCCGAGGCCGTCGAGCAGGCCCGGGCCGCCCGTCCCGACGTCGTGCTCATGGACATCCGGATGCCCAAGGTCGACGGGATCGAGGCGACCCGCGCGATCGGTGCGACACCAGGACTCCAGGACGTCCGGGTGCTGATCTTGACGACGTACGACACCGACGCCTACGTCTTCGACGGTCTCCAGGCCGGGGCGAGCGGGTTCCTCCTCAAGGACGCGGGCCCTGCCGAGCTGCTGCATGCGATCCGGGTGGTGGCCGCGGGCGAGGCGTTGCTGGCCCCGCGGATCACCCGCCGCCTGATCGCGCAGGTCACCGCCAGCCGGGCCACCAATGCCGACGCAGCCGCCCGCCTGGACGTGCTCACCGCTCGCGAGCGCGAGGTGCTGGCGCTGGTGGGTCGAGGACTGAGCAACGACGAGATCGGCGCCGCGCTGTTCCTGAGTCCCGCCACGGCGCGCACCCACGTCAGTCATGCGATGGTCAAGCTCGGTGCCCGCGACCGCGCCCAGCTCGTGGTGATCGCCTACCAGGCGGGCATCGTGACCCCCTGACCCTCGATCCATCGGGTCGCGGTCAGGTGCGGTGCCCCACCACCACGGGGCCGCGGGGCGGCCCTGACCGACCGGGTCTACCTGTCCACCGTCGCCAGGTCCGGCGCGGCGATCGTGCCGAGCTGCACACGCGCGCCGTACTCGTCGCGGACGCCCCAGTGCTCGGCGAGCCGCGCGCCCTCGGTGCGGTAGATGTGCGCGGTGGTCATGGCATAGCTGCCGCCCTCGGCGCCCGGACCGTGGACGGCGTCCACGCCGACGCCGTGGGCGACCGCCCGGAGCACGACCCGGTCCTCGGTCGAGAAGACGTCCTCGATGTCGTAGCGGATGCGCAGCACCTGGGTGACGAACGTGAGGATCTGGCGATACCCGGCGGGGCCGGGCGGCAGGGGGAAGGGCGAGCCGTGGTCGACGAAGTCGTCGGTGACCAGGTCGTCGAGGCAGTCGAGGTCGCCGGAGTTGATGGCCTCGAAGACGCGCAGGGCGGCCGCCTGCGCCGGGTTGTGGTTCATGGCATGACTCCCGATAGACTGGAACGGTATTCCACTGGAATGGCAATCTAACGAATAGGGGGCTCCGTGGCAAGGGCCTACGACAACTCGGCTCGCGTCGAGCGCGCCGGACGGACCCGGGCCGCGATCGTGGCGACGGCGCGCGAGCTGCTCCTGCAGGGCGGCTATCCGGCGATGACCGTCGCGTCGCTGGCGGCCGCCGCCGGCGTCAGCCCGCAGACCGTCTACAACTCCGTCGGCGGCAAGCCGGCCGTGGTCAAGGCCGTCTACGACCAGCTGATCGCGGGCGACGACGTGGAGGTCGCCCTCAGTGATCGGCCGGAGTTCCAGGCGCTGTTCGAGGCGGTCGACCGGCCTGCGTTCGCGCGGGCGTACGCCGGCTGGGTGCGGGTCCACTCCGAGCGGGTCGGGCCGCTGCTGGGCGCGCTGCTCGCGCACGGCACCGACGCCGCACTGGTGGACTTCGTCGCCACGATCGAGCAGGAGCGGTACGCCGGCACCACCCACGCCATCACCGGGCTGCGGGACCGCATCGGCCTGCCGGCGCGGCACGCCGGCGAGCCGGGCCTGCGTCGGCTGGTCGATGCGGTGTGGACGCTGAACTCACCGGACGCCTACGACCGACTGGTGCGCCGCCGGGGGTGGTCGCCGGCGGCGTACGAGGACTGGCTCGCCGAGCAGCTGCGAGCGCTGCTCGACTGACGTCCCGAGCCCGGCGACCCGAGGGGCTCAGCGGCTCGACCCCGCCCCGCGCACCTCCCGGGTGCACGGGCGGCCGTATCGGCCGAAGGTCGTGGACCGCGCGATCGAGAAGTCAGGCGTCGCCGCCTGCCGCGGTCGCCCGGTCGGCGGCGGCGAAGCCCACCCGCGCGTGGCTGCCGTCGCAGAACGGTTTGCGCGCCGAGCTGCCACAGCGGCACAGGTAGACCGGGCTCCCGCCGTCGAGCTCGTAGGCGGTGCCGTCGGGATCGACGACCCGGAGCGATCCTTCGACCCGCAGCGGCCCGTCGTCGAGCGGGCTCACGGTCAGCGAGGGGGCGTGGGGGCCGTCGTAGTCGGGCAGTGGCGTCGTCGTCATCGAGGTTCCTTCCCTGCGGGGCAGTCGGTTGTGCCCAGGAGCGTCGCCGCTCCCGAACGCCGCCACCAGCCGCGCCTCGGCACAGGTCCGCAAACCTGGGCTGGTCGACCGCTCGGTCGCACCCGGACATCGGATGCTGCGTCGAAGCCGCGACCTGCGACATCACGGTGTGGGTCCGAGGACCGGAAGCGGGACACCGACGTGTCCTGGGCGCTCCACCGTCCGGCCCGGTCGCGGGTTCAGGCGCGGCTGATCAGCAGGTACCGCTCGTCCTCGATGGCCTTGCCCCAGTACACGTCCTCGGGGAGATGTCGGACCTCCACCTCCGTGCGAGCCG
>NZ_DASWVI010000022.1:0-2263 GCF_036401255.1 Nocardioides sp.
TGGCCGCGCTCGCCGCCGGACTGGTCGGCGTGCTGCCCCGGGCCTCCGAGGTGCCGCCCGCGGACGGCGAGAGCGACGGGGGCGGCGGCTACCCGGCGCGGGTCGAGCGGGCCTGGTTCGTGCGTGACCTGCCCGACCGGCCGGGACCGCTGTCGGCGGTGATCGGCGCCAACCTGCGGTGGTACGCGGTCTCCCCGGAGGGGAACCTCTGGCGGGTTCCGCAGTCCGACCCGATCGACGACTTCCCGCCCGCCCTCTCGGCCGACGGCCGGATGATCGGCTACCTCGCCGGCCACACGACCTACGTGCTGCGCGACCTGACCAGCGGGGAGGAGACGTCGTTCCCCGAGATGACCGACGGCGCCGAGACGCGGGCCGACGAGGGCACCTGGTGGCTGGGGGGCCAGAACCCCGGCTTCTGGTCGCCGGACGGCTCGCGCCTCCTCCTGCGGGCCCACCGCTGGGACGACGACCGTCAGGTGGCCTACGACCTGGTGCTCGGCACGGACGGCTCGACCATGGAGGTGCGGGAGGAGGGCTACCCCGTCGGGTGGCTGGACGACGACACCCTCGCCTGGCTCTCGATCGGCCGTGCGGGCGTCGCGCTGGAGGCCACGGACCTGGAGGGCGCCGTCGAGCGACGGGTGCCGATCGACCTGCCGGGATCGCGCATGAGCCAGTGGTCGGCCGCCTTGTCCCCGGACCGCTCCCGGGTCGCGCTGGCGCTCTCGAACTCGACCGGGTCGCTCGTGACGGTGTCGTTGTCGGACGGCCGCGTCCTGACCCGCGAGCACGTCGGTGCCCCGGACAGCTGCCCGCCGGCCTGGGCGGGGGAGGACCCCGTGTTCGTGCAGGGAACGGGCGCGGTGAGTCTCGACACGGCGCACGGCCGACAGGTGATGCGGGTGGACGCCGGGCTCGAGACCACCTGCGTCCTGGTCGCCGCCGACGCACTCTCCGGCGAGCGCCACCGTGGCGTCGGCGCGACCCTGCTCGGCGTCGGCAACGCGTGGCTGTACTGGCATCGTCAGTGGGCCCTCCTGGGCCTCGCCGGGGCAAGCCTCGCCGGAGCCGGCGCCGCGGTCCTGGCCCGGAGGCGCCGCCGAGCCGGGGCTAGTCGGGCATAGTGGCCCCATGGCTGAGCTGGTCCGCACCAACGACCCTGCGATGATCTCGGTGATCGAGGGGTTGCTCACCTCCGCCGAGATCCCCTACCACGTGGCCGACCGCAACATGAGCGTGCTCGACGGCCTGCTGCAGGTCATCCAGGTGCGGATCCTGGTGCCCGACGAGCAGATCGCCGACGCCCGGGAGCTGCTCGTCGAGGCCGAGCTGGGGGACTGGATCAGCGCGTGACGAGCACGGGGATCCGGGTGACCGTGCCGGTCGCGCCCCGCCAGGTCACCCAGCCGTCGTCCGCGCGGCCCGAGCCGGGGGAGACGGTCACCGTGAACGTCGCGCTCTCGCCCGGGCCGAGCCGCAGCGCGGCCGGGGTGACCCGCACGCGATGGTGGGCGAACCCGGTCGCGGACGAGGAGAAGTAGAGCCGGCGCCCGCTGACGTTGGTGACCGTGCGCTCGACCGAGCCCGCACCCGCGACGCGCACGGACGCGGCGTTCGGCTCGGTGCCGCCGTCCAGCCAGGCGCGGTAGTCGCCGGCCGGTACGTCGTAGACGAGTCCGGGACGTACGGCGGCCGCCGGCCGCACCCGGCCCGAGCCGGCTCGCAGCGCCCCGGCGTCGGAGACCGGCCGAGCACTGGTGACGAGCGCCGACCGCACGGCCGCGGGTGACCAGTCCGGGTGGCGGGAACGCACGAGTGCGGCCGTGCCGCTGGTGATCGCCGCGGCCGCGGAGCTGCCGGAGAGCAGGTCCCACCCGGCGCCGGACCCGTTCGGGGGCACGGCCCCGAGGACCCCCACGCCGGTCGCGACCAGGTCCGGCTTGACGACCGAGCCCCGAGGAGATCCCGGGCTCGACCACGTGGCCACGCGGATCGGGGTGTGCACCACGCCGCGCGGATCCAGGCGGACCTCGGCCCGAGGGTGCGCGGTCAGCCACCGGTCCAGCGCGGCGCCCGCGGCCCGGTCCACGTGCACGGTCGGCACCCGGTGGAAGTCGGCGACCAGGTCCCCGGGTGCGGCGTTCGCGAGGATCATCCCCACGCCACCGGCCAGGTCGACCGCGGCGGACTTGTCCACGCGGCCGACCCGGCCGCGCTCGCACAGCACGATCCGCCCCACGACCCGGCCGGCGTCGAGGCT
>NZ_DASWVI010000023.1:0-3410 GCF_036401255.1 Nocardioides sp.
TTGCCGCGCGAGTCGAGGATCTCGCGGGCGCCGACTGCTTCGATGGATGCCACGTCTGTGCTCCTGGGTCGTCTTGGGGAGGGCCCGGGCCGGGTCTCGGCGGACCGTCCTTCAGCCTAGACCGTGCCGATGTCCCCGAGGCGTCCGTGGGCCGTCCGCGGGACGAAGTGCCCCACGAAGTGGGGTCGTGTGTCCCTGACCTGCCGCACGCGGTGACGGCGTGTCGGGTGCCCGTTGGTCAGGGGCCCCGCGGAGCCCTGTGGAGAACGCCCTGTGGAGAACGCCCGGGACCTGGAGCCGCGCGACCGCATGCTCGTCCCCATGAAGCTCTCGGGACTGGTGCGTGACGGGGTGGTCGTCCCCGTTCCCGTCGACCCTTCCGGCCGGTCCGGGCCGACCCGGCGGCAGGCGGCCGGTGAGGAATGGAGGCGGACCAGCAAGGGCAGGTACGTGCCGGCGTACGTCGACCCCGCCCTGCCCGCACAACGCATCGTCGAGGCGGCCGTGCTGTTGCCCGGGCACGGCGCCGTCACGGGCTGGGCCGGGCTCCACTGGGCGGGCGGGCGCTGGTTCGACGGGCTCGGGCCGGACGGTCGGACCGCCCTCCCCGTGCCGCTGGCCCTCGGCCGCAACCGGGTCGTGCGTCCGCGACCCGGGCTGGCGCTCTCCGAGGAGTGGCTCGACCCCGCGGAGGTCGTCCGCATCGACGGGCTCCCGGCCACCGCGCACGCCCGGTCGGTGTGCTTCGAGGTCCGTCGGGCACGGAGCCTGGCGCAGGCCGTGACCGCCGTCGACATGGCGGCGTTCTCGGACCTGGCGTCGATCGAGGAGATCCGTCGGCACGCGCAGCGGCACCTGCAGGGTCGCCCACATGTCTCGCGGATCGCGCGCGCACTCGACCTCGCCGACGAGAACGCGTGGTCGCCGCGCGAGGTCTCGATGCGGCTCGCGTGGTCGCGTGAACACCCACGCCCACTGTGCAACGTGCCGATCTTCGCCCCCGACGGAAGCCACCTGCTCACCCCCGACCTGTTCGACCCGGACCACGGCGTCATCGGTGAGTACGACGGGTTGGTGCACGTCGGCAACGGCCGGCTCGTTCGCGATCTCGAGCGGGAGGAGCTGGCCCGCGACCTCGGTCTCGAGCTCGTGACGATGGTGGCGGCGGACAATACCGACCAGCGCGCGTTCCTGAGCCGGCTCGCCGCGGCCTACCGCCGGGCTGACGGGCGGCGGTCGAGGGGATCGTGGACGCTGGACCAGCCGGGGTGGTGGATCGACACCTCGACCGTCGAGAGGCGGCGGGCACTGTCCGAGGCGCAGCGAGCCCGGTGGCTCCCGCGCCAGGTCGCGCGTCCCTGACCTCCCACACGCCGCGACGGCGTGTCGCGTGCGCGTTGGTCAGGGGCGTGCCGCGGGCGGCAGCCGGCGGCGGACCGCGTCGCGGAGAGCCTGCTCGGGGTCGACGCCGGACCCACGGGCCTCGGCAACCAGCGCCAGCAACCGTTCGCCCAGATCGTCGGCGGCGCCAGGCTCCGGCGCGGGGCGGCCCTCGGATGCCAGGCGGCCGAGCACCTTGTCGGCGTACAGCAGAGCCGGCAGGCCGGCCGGGAGGCCCTCGGTGACCGAGGTCCGCTGCTTCTCGGCGGCCTTGATCTGCTGCCAGACCTCGTCGATCGCCGCGGCGTCCGTCGGGGAGTCGGCAGTCGGCGCGAACACGTGCGGGTTGCGGCGGTACATCTTGGCGGTGATGTCCCGGGCGACGTCGTCGAGGGTGAACTCGCCGGCCTCCTCGGCGATGACCGCGTGGAAGTACACCTGCAGCAACAGGTCGCCCAGCTCCTCGCGCAGATGGTCGGCGTCGCCGGAGTCGATGGCCTCCAGCGTCTCGTGGGTCTCCTCGAGCAGGTAGCGCGCGAGCGAGCGGTGGGTCTGCCCGCGCTTCCAGGCGCACTCCGCCCGCAGGCGGCGCATCACCTCGAGGAACTCGAGGAGCGGCTCGGGTGGTTTCGAGGCTCGCTTCGCTCGCACCTCAACCACCGTAGGGTCTCAGCCGCAGCGCTGGGAGTCGGGCAGCTCCGCGCCGTACGTCGGGTCCGGGTTGTCGGCGTCGGCCAGCTTGCTGGTGTCGCCGAGGGAGTAGGACAGGCTCGTGTCGACCGGCGCGGTGGTGCCCTTGTCGATGGAGACCCCGAACCGCGGGTCCACGTCGACGTCGTGGTCGGCCAGCCACCGGCGGAACAGCTTCTGGCCGGCCGCGGTCGCGTCGTCGCCGGTCGCACCCTGCTGCTCGCCGACCGACTTCTCCACGGCCTGCATGTAGAGCTGGACGCCCTGGACGTCGATCACGGCCTGGACCTGGTCGTCGGGCAGCGACCCCAGCTGCTTGCGGGCCTCGGTGACGGCGGTGTCGTAGTCCTCCGCGGCGCTGACACCCTGCTCGTCGGCGAACTGGTCGACCGCGGCGCGCAGCGCGAGCGCGCCCACGACCTGCCCGCGCAGGTAGTGCTGGGCGAGCACCTGGCCCTCCTGGAGCTGCCCCTCGACGTACTCGCAGAAGGACGTCGAGACATCGTCGACCTTCGCGAGCGAGACGGTCTCGTCGCCCACCCGGGCCGCGACGCCGGGGTTGAACGCGGGGACGGCACCGCAGCCGGTGAGCAGGACGATCGAGGCCGAGGCCAGGGCGATCAGGCGGATGCGGTTCACGTGCTCTCCTGAAGGACGTTCACGGGTTCGAGGGCGGGTCGATGACAGCGTCGATGACTTGTCGGGCCCATTCAAGCAGGGCGATGCCGGCGATCGGACGCCCCCCGACCACCGCGGTCTGCGGACGGGGCACCAGGACCGTGCTGACGGGGGCCTTGACGATCGACTTCGGGTACATCCGGTTGAGCCGGACGACGCGCGACTCGGGCAGGTCGACCGGCGCGAACCGCACGTTGCGGCCCGCGATCGTGACCTCTCCGATGCCGGCCTGGCGCGCCCGCGCCCGGAACCGGGCGACCAGGAGCAGCGAGACGACCTCCTGCGGCGGCTCGCCGTAGCGGTCCAGCAGCTCCTCGTTGAGCAGGTCCACGTCCTCGTCGGAGCGCACCTCCGCGAGCCGCTTGTACATCTCCAGACGGAGCCGCTCGCTGGGGATGTAGTCGTGCGGCAGGTGGGCGTCGACCGGCAGCTCGATGCGGACCTCGCCGAGCTCGGGCTCTGCGTCGCCGCGGAAGTCCTGCACCGCCTCGCCGACCAGGCGCACGTAGAGGTCGAAGCCCACGTCGGCGATGTGGCCGGACTGCTCGCCGCCGAGCAGGTTGCCGGCGCCGCGGATCTCGAGGTCCTTCATCGCGATCGCCATGCCGCCGCCGAGGTCGGAGTGCTGGGCGAGGGTCGCGAGCCGCTCGTGCGCGGTCTCG
>NZ_DASWVI010000024.1:0-10627 GCF_036401255.1 Nocardioides sp.
CGGCCCGGCTGAGCACTTTCGCCAGTCTGGCTACGCGCGGCCCGGGGCCGGCTTCGGCGTCAGCACGGATCCCGGAACCTACTCCTTGATCGCCACCACGGTGTATCCCTCTGCCTCCGGGTCGAACGTGCTGCTCTCGACCCTCAGCCCTACTCGTCGCAGCTCCGACACGAGGTCGTCGTACCGGTAGGGCCACGACGACAACACCTCGGACCGGACCCGGACCGCCCCGTCGGCCTCGATCTGGGCCACGGCGATCTCGATGTGATGCTCCTGCTCCCACCCACGCGGGATCTCCCAGCGGTAGATGACGACGGCATCGCGGCCGTTCCGGCGGACGAGCTCATCCCAGACCTCCATCCGGGAACCACCGGCGCGGACCAGCTCCCAGTTGCGGGAGGTGAGCACCAGGCGTCCTTCGGGACGCAACAGCCGCGACATCGACTCGAGTGCGGCCAGCCTCGCGCTCGCGCCTTGAGCGTGGTGCAGGGAGTTGCCCACGCAGAACACCATGTCGAAGCTCGCACCGTCGAGATGACCGGACAGCTCGCTCCAGTCGGCCCGGACCGCCCGCAGCGATGCGCCGAGCTCATCGGCCAGCTCTCCGGTGCGGCGGACCATGGCGTCGCTCGCATCGGTCGCGACCACCCGGAAGCCGAGACCGGCGAGGCCCACCGCGAGCTGGCCGGTGCCGCACGAGCAGTCGAGAACCTGAGCGTGCGGCGGGAGGAGGCCGATGACGTCTTCGAACGCCTCGGCGAAGGCAGCAGGCGTCAGCTTCGCATCGGAGATGAGCCACTCGTAGACCTCCGCGAGCGCACCGTAGCCCGGCACTGCGATCACCTCCACCCTCATTCGCGATCACCCTGCCATGACGAGAGGCCCAGGCGGCGATCGTGGAAGGTGGTTTCGAGGCTCGCTTCGCTCAGGCCAGCTCGCCGAGGACCGTGGGGACGACCCCGGGCAGGTCGCGGGCCAGATAGCCGACCCGGCCGACGCTGCCCGCCAGCCGCTCACCGGCGCGCGCGTGCAGGTAGGCGCCCCACGCCGCGGCTTGCGCGGGCTCGCCGCCCCGGGCCAGGAGGCCGGCGACGATCCCCGCCTGCACGTCGCCCGAGCCGGACACCCCGAGGCCAGGTCCGCCGCCCTCGACGATCCAGGCCCGGCCGTCCGGGCTGACGATGAGCTTGTCCTCGGCCCCGGCGAGCACGACGACGTCGTTCTCGCGTGCGACCTCGGCCGCGGCGTCGAGGATCTCCTGCCGGGTGCTCGGCTCGTCGCGCCCCGCCAGGTGTGCCAGCTCGGTCGGGTTGGCGGTGACCACGGCGCGGCCGTCGAGGTGCCGCAGGCCGCGCGGGTGATCGGTGAGGTACGCCGTGCCGAGGGCATCGAGCACGAGCGGCATCCCGATCCGGGGCAGCACCGCGGCCAGCAGGGCCGCCGCCCGTTCAGGGTCGTCCAGGCCGGGGCCGGCCACCACGGCGTCGGCCGCCTCTGACCGGAGCACCACGCGATCCGCCGCTCGGGCGTCGATCGATCCCTCGCCGTCCTCCGGGAGTCCGATGACCTGCGCCTCGGGGACCGCCACCGCCAACGCCGAGGCGCCGGAGGCCGCCGTGGCGATCGCGAGCTTGCCCGCGCCGGCGCGCAGCGCCGACACCCCGGCGAGCAGCACCGCTCCGGGCGTGGAGGCGCTGCCACCCAGCACGAGCAGGTGGCCACGGGAGTCCTTGCCGGCGCCCGGCTCGGGCAACGGCCAGCGCCGCAGCAGCGCCGGGGTGACCACCTCAGGAGCCATGGCGACTCACCCGGCTCTCCTCGTGAGTCACCTCGGCGTCCTGGTCGTCGACGGCCCGGGTGTCGGCGAACGTGTCGAGCTCGAACCGCTCACCCGTCTTCACGAGCCGGGTCAGCGAGGCGTTGGGGATCTGCAGCTGCTTGTCGATCTCGAGCAGGCGCGGCTCGTCGATGCCCTCGAGCACGTACCGGAACGCCATGATCACGGCCTGGTGGGTGAACAGCCACAGCCGCTCCCCGTCGTACCCGTGCCGCAGATCGGTGAGCAGGCTGCGCACCCGGAGCACCACGTCGGCCCAGCTCTCGCCGCTCGGCGGCTGGTAGTAGAACTTGCCCAGCCGCGAGCGCCGTTCGGCCTCGTCCGGGTAGTGCGCCCGGATGCCCCGGCCGGTCAGCCCGTCGAACACACCGAGGTCGCGCTCGCGCAGGCGCTCGTCGAGCGTCGCCGAGAGATCCAGCGGCCCCGTGGCGATCCGTGCGGTGTCGGCGGCGCGGCGGTACGGCGAGCTGAGGACCAGCGTCGGCCGCCAATCCTCGGGCGCTCGGCCGATCCACCGGCCCACCGCCTCCGCCTGCTCGACACCGGTGTCGGAGAGCGCCACGTCGGCGTCCCGGGCGTCGAGGTCGAGGCGCTCGGCGCCGGCCTCGCGGGCCGTCGTGTCCGCGAGGTTGCCGACGCTCTCCCCGTGTCTGACCAGCGTGATGCTGGCGGGTCCGCTCTGCCATCGAGGTTCCACGGGGCTGCCGTACCCATCCCGAGCCAGGGTGAACACCGGTCAGGTGAGCTCGGGCAGCTCCTGCGCGGCGCCGAGCAGCGCCCGGAACGGGTCGCCGCGCTCGGCGAGCCGGTCCAGCACCGTCCGGACCGTCCAGCGGTCGGGACGCAGGTCGGGGTCGTCGAGCTCGTCCCACTCGATCGGCACCGAGACGGGGGCGCCCGCCGCCGGGCGCGGGGAGTACGGCGCGACCAGGGTCTTGTTGATCGCGTTCTGGGTGTAGTCCAGCCGGGCCAGCCCCTTGCGGGCCTTGACCTCCCACTTCCAGCTGACCAGCTCGGGCACGACCTTGCCGACCGTCCGTGACAGCGTCTCGACCCAGGCGCGGGTGTCCTCGAACGTGTAGCCGGCCACGACCGGGATCCAGATCTGGATGCCGCGGCGACCGGTCACCTTGGCGCGCCCCGTGACCCCGACGTGGTCGAGCGCGGTGCGGTGCAGGCGCGCGAGCACCAGCAGGTCCTCCCACCCGGTCCGCTCCCCCGGGTCCAGGTCGATGAGAGCGTACGACGGCTCGTGCGGCCGCTCGGTCCGTGAGGTCCAGGGGTGCCACTCGAGCGCCCCGAAGTTCGCCGCCCAGACCAGGGCGGCAGGCTCGCCGGGGACGACGTACGCCGTCGTCTCGCCCTCGTCGGCGTCGGGGTTCTCCCAGCACTCCAGCCACTCGGGGGCGTGCTCGGGCCGCTGCTTGTGCCAGAACCCGGGCCGCTCGGCGCCCTCCGGGTAGCGGTGCATGTTCAGCGCCCGGCCCTCGAGGTAGGGCAGCGCGACCGGCGCGATGCGGGCCGCATAGGCCAGCAGCTCGCGCTTGGTCACCGGCGGCTCGCCCGCGCGTCCCGGGAACAGCACCTTGTCGAGGTTGGTGACCTTGAGCCGGCGCCCGAAGACCTCCCAGGTGCCCTGCTTGCCGAGCGCCTCGAGCTCGTCGATCGCCTCGTCCGGCAGTGGCTCGGGCAGCAGCGACACGCTCGCCTCGGCCGCCGGCGCGTCCGAGCGCCACAGCCGGTCGGGGTCGGCCTTCACCTCGTCGTTGGTCCGCCCGCTGATCACCGAGACCGGGTGGTCCTCCGCGTCCCAGCCCTCGACCGCGTGCTCGTCGCGCTTGTGCAGGAGCATCCAGTCGTCCCCGTCACCACCGTCGCGCCGGACGAGCACCAGTCGGCCGCGCAGCTTGTGGCCGTGCACCTCCGCGTGCAGCTCGCCGGCCTCGACCGCGGCGCGCGGATCGTCGGTGTGCACGGGCTCCCAGGTCCCGGTGTCCCACACGATGACGTCGCCGCCGCCGTACTCCCCCGACGGGATCACGCCCTCGAAGAGCAGGTACTCGATCGGGTGGTCCTCGACGTGCACGGCCAGGCGGCGCGCCTTCGGGTCGAGCGTCGGGCCTTTCGGGACCGCCCAGCTGACCAGCACCCCGTCGATCTCGAAGCGCAGGTCGTAGTGCAGCCGCCGGGCCCGGTGCCGCTGGACCACGAAGCGCCCGGTGCCGGCCCCCGGCTCGGGCGCGCCCGCGGGCTCCGGCGTACGCGCGAAGTCGCGTTTGCGCCGATAGACATCCAGCTTGCCGGCCACGACTCCAGGGTGCCCCAGTCCCCACGAGCCCATGTCCCTGCGCTGCGCCTCACCGTCTTCCCACGCACCTGACGGAACTGTCGTCCGGGGGCCGGATCCGCAGCAGATGGGTCAGGTGCGTGGGGAACCGCCGAGCCCCACCCGGCTGTGCCGGCGGCCGTAGAGGAAGTACACGACGAACCCGAGCGCCATCCAGATCACGAAGCGCTCCCAGGTCTCGCCCTTGAGGTTGAGCATCAGGTAGAAGCACATCAGCGTCGACAGCGTCGCGACCACGGGCGCCAGCGGCGTGCGGAACGAGCGCCGCAGGTCGGGGCGGGTGCGCCGCAGCACCACCACCCCGATGCTGACGAGGATGAAGGCGAACAGGGTGCCGATGTTGACCAGGTCGGCCAGCGTCTGGAGGTCGACGAACCCGGCGATCGCCGCGACGACCACACCGGTGATCAGCGTGATCCGGTAGGGCGTGCCGAACCTCGGGTGCACGCGCGCGATGGAGCGCGGCAGCAGCCCGTCTCGTCCCATCGCGAACGCCACCCGGCACTGGCCGAGCATCAGGATCATCGCGACCACGACCAGTCCGATGCAGGCGCCGACCGAGATCAGGTCGCCGATCCAGCCGACCCCGGCGGCCGAGAACGCGGTGGCCAGCGGCGCGGGGTCGTTCGGGTCGATCTCCTCATAGCTCTGGACCCCGGTGACGACCAGGCTGACCGCGACGTAGAGCACGGTGACGATCGCCAGCGAGCCGAGGATGCCGATCGGGATGTCGCGCTGCGGGTTGCGCGCCTCCTCGGCCGTGGTCGCCACGACGTCGAAGCCGATGAATGCGAAGAACACGATCGCGGCGCCGGCGATCACGCCGCCGATGCCGAACACCGCCGGCTGGATGTCGAGCAGCGTGGTGATCAGCGGCAGTTGGCGGAAGCCGCCCTCGGCGTCGCCGACCGGCTCCGAGGACGGGATGAACGGCGTCCAGTTCGACGGGTCGACGTAGGCGATGCCGACGACGATGACCGCGGCGACGACCGAGAGCTTGATGGCCACCACGACCTGGTTGACCATGCTGGAGAGCTTGGTCCCGCGGATCAGCAGCAGCATCACGAGCAGGGCGATCACGATCGCGGGCACGTCGACCGCGCCGTGGGCGGCCGAGCCGATCTGGGTCGGGACCTCGAACGGCGTACCGTCGAGGAGCTCCTGCAGGTACCCCGAGAAGCTCACCGACAGCGCCGCGGCGCCGATCGTGAACTCGAGGATCAGGTCCCACCCGATGATCCAGGCGACCAGCTCGCCGAGGGTCGCGTAGGAGAACGTGTACGCCGATCCGGCGACCGGCACGGTCGAGGCGAACTCCGCGTAGCACAGCGCCGCGAGGCCGCAGGCGACGGCGGCGATCAGGAAGCTCAGCGCGAGAGCCGGCCCGGAGTTGGTGGCCGCCACCGTGCCGGTCAGCACGAAGATGCCGGCTCCGATCGTGACGCCCACCCCGAAGACCGTGAGGTCGAGCGCGCTGAGCTCCTTGCGGAGCCGGTGGTCCGGATCGTCGGTGTCGGCGATCGACTGCTCCACCGACTTCGTGCGCATCAGGCTCATACGCGCACCGTTACCGCTCCGCCCGACCGCGAAACCAGCGATCCGCGGCGGCCGAGTGATCTGGGGTCAGCCGGCGGCCTCGTAGAGCGCGACGATCTGCCGGTCGGCCTGGCGGGCCAGCTCGCGGGTGCTGGTGCCGAACCGGTCGCGCAGCACCGCGTCGGGGTCCGCGCCCGGCGCGGCCATCGCGTCGAGCAGCTGCCAGGGGGCGTCCTCGCCGTACGCCTCGGCGAGGTACTCCACCGCCCACCACGCGAGGCCGTAGTGCGCCTGCGAGTCGTCGTCGTTGAAGGTCGCGTCGTCGGGGAGGTCGTCGGCCCCGGCCTCGGCGGCCGCGACCGCGGCCGCCGGGATGCGGCGGTCCTCGGGCGCCAGCGGCCGGACGGAGACGTACTCCGCGAGCCCCTCCGAGAGCCAGACCGGCACCTGGTCGTCGCGCGTGCCGAGGGCGACGTGGACCAGCTCGTGGCGCACCAGCCGGTCGCGGCCCCTGCCGGGTCGATCGACCACGCGTGGGTTGAGCACGATCCGGCTGCCGTCACCCACCGGGAACGCGACCGCGTCCAGCCGGCCCGGGTCGCCGCCGGGAGCGTCCTCGAGCCCCTCGAGGAACGCCGGGTCGGAGAGTGCGTAGACCACGACCGTGCGTGACCAGTCGTAGGGCACCTGCTCGGACACGGCGGCGATGCCGGCCTCGACCGACGCGATCAGCTCCGGCGCCCGGTCGACGCTCCCGGGGTCGAAGATCCCGAGTACGCCGTCGCCCTCGCGCACCTCGACCGGTCCGTCGTCCCACGGCTGGGCGTCGGCCTCGACGAGAGCGGTCAGCCGGTACCGGCCGGGGTGTCCCGGGACCGGCACGAAGCGGTAGCGGCCCTCGCTGGCGACCGGCGCGGCGTCGTACCCCTCGAGCTGGAGGGACTCGGTGACGCGCACTCGATAGGCGTTGCCGTCGCGCACCAGCGAGCCCGGGTCGAGCCGGTAGGACAGGTGGGCGACCGGCAGCCGGGTGAGGTTGGCGAACCAGGTCGACTCCCGCTCGCGGAACCCGGCCGCGCCGCCGACCAGCCGCGCGAACCCCGCGGCGTCGGCCCCGCGGACGACGCGGGCCCGGGCGTCCAGGGCCCGCTCGAGGGCGCGCACGACGTCCGGCGACGCGGCGGCGCCCGGGTGATCGGCAGGATCGACGTGGTCGTCGGACCCCGAGCAGCCCACCAGCGCCGCGGTGAGCACCACCGCGGCGAGCAGGAGGCTAGGTCGTCTGCTCCACATCGATGGGAGAACGACCCTCCGACAAAGAGGTCATGTCCTCGACGATGCCGAGCGCGAGCGCCTGGGGGGTCAGCCCGATCCGCTCGAGGATCGCGGCGCGCTTGGCGTGGTCGAGGAACCGCTGCGGGATGCCGTGCAGGCGGAACGGCGTGTGCACGCCGGCCGCGTTCAGGGTCTGGAGGAGCACGGCGCCGCAGCCGCCGGTCTCGCCGTTGTCCTCGATGCTGACCACGAGCCGGTGCTCGCGGGCCAGCTCGACGATCGCGGGGTCGACCGGCTTGACCCAGCGCGGGTCGACGACGGTCACGCCGATGCCCTGCGCGACGAGCCGGTCGGCGACCTCGACGGCGGTGGTGGTCATCGCGCCCACGGCGACGACGAGGACGTCCTTGGTGCCCTTGCGCACCAGGATGTCGGCTCCCCCGGCCCGGCCGACCGCCTCGATGTCCTCGGGCGGCGGGCCCTTCGGGAAGCGTACGACGGTCGGGGCGTCGTCGACCGCGACGGCCTCGTCGAGCAGCTCACCCAGGCGGGTCGCGTCGCGGGGCGCGGCCAGGCGCAGGCCCGGGACGACCTGGAGGATGGACATGTCCCACATGCCGTTGTGGCTGGCGCCGTCGTCGCCGGTGACCCCGGAGCGGTCGAGGACGAACGTGACTCCGCACTTGTGCAGGGCCACGTCCATCAGGACCTGGTCGAACGCACGGTTGAGGAACGTGCCGTAGAGCGCGACCACCGGGTGCAGGCCACCCATCGCGAGACCGGCAGCCGAGGTCGCGGCGTGCTGCTCGGCGATGCCGACGTCGAAGGTGCGCTCGGGGAAGTGCGCCTGGAAGGCGTCGAGGCCGACCGGGTGCATCATCGCGGCGGTGATGCCGACGACGTCCTTGCGCTGGTGGCCGATCCGCACGATCTCGTCGGAGAACACGTCGGTCCAGATCCGGCCCTTGGGCTTCTCGGCGCCGGTCTGGACGTCGAAGGGTCCGGGCGCGTGGAACTGGTCGGCCTCGTGCCGCTCGGCCGGGTCGTAGCCGTAGCCCTTGCGGGTGATCGCGTGCACGATCACCGGCCCGTTGAACCGCTTGGCCTGGGCCAGCACCTGCTCCATCGCGGCGCGGTCGTGTCCGTCGACGGGGCCGACGTACTTGAGCCCGAGGTCCTCGAAGAGACCCTGCGGCGCGAGCGCGTCCTTGAGGCCCTTCTTCATCGCGTGCAGGGCGTCGTACGCCGCCGGGCCGACACCCGGGACGGCGTTGAGGCGCCGCTTGACCATGTCGAGCACGTTCTCGTAGCGCGGGTTGGTGCGCAGCGAGGTGAGCGCGGTGGCGAGGCCGCCGATCGTCGGGGTGTAGGAGCGGCCGTTGTCGTTGACGACCATGACGAGCCTGCTCGACTTGGCGATCGCGATGTTGTTGAGCGCTTCCCAGGCCATGCCGCCGGTGAGCGCGCCGTCGCCGATGACCGCGACGACGTGGCGGTCCTCGCCGCGGATCGTGTAGGCCTTGGCCAGCCCGTCGGCGTAGCTCAGCGCCGTGGAGGCGTGGGAGTTCTCGACGATGTCGTGGTCGGACTCGGCCTGGCTCGGGTAGCCACTGATGCCGCCCTCGCGGCGCAGCGTGCCGAACGTCGCGGCCCGGCCGGTCACGAGCTTGTGGACGTACGCCTGGTGGCCGGTGTCGAAGACGATCCGGTCGCGCGGGGAGTCGAAGACGCGGTGGATCGCCAGCGTCAGCTCGACCACGCCGAGGTTGGGTCCGAGGTGACCGGTGTTGGTCGCCACGGTGCGGATCAGCACGTCGCGGATCTCGCTCGCGAGCTGCTCCAGCTGGTCGTCGCTGAGACCCCGCAGGTCACGCGGGGACGTGATCGACTCGAGTAGGCCCATAGCGCTCGAGTCTACGTCTCTACAGTTCCACGACGGCGATCGCGGGCTCGTGGAGACTGCCGAGCCAGAGCCGGCCCTCGTGCTCCCGGACGCCGGTGACCATGTGGTAGCCGGTGCCCGGCAGGTCGACGTCGCGGACGAGCCGGCCGGCATCGTCGTACGCGACCGCCCGCACGGTGCGCTTGGGCTTGGGCTGGAGCCGCTCGGGCACCTTCGTGACGGCCCGCCGCAGCGGCATCGGGGCGTGCTGGAGGCGCTCCACCACGGGGTCGGTCGGGCTCGCGATCGACACCCAGATCAGGCCGTCGCTGCCCCGCGCGATGTTGTCGGGATAGCCGGGCAGGTCGCTGGCGAGGAGGTCGCGGGTCCCGGCCTTGGGCCCGGTCAGCCACCACCGGACCACCGTCCGCGCCCCGGTCTCGGCGACGGCGACGTACGACTCGTCGGCGGCGAGCGCCACCCCGTTCGCGAACGCCAGCCCGTCGATGACCACCTCGGTGCTGCCGTCGGTCCCGAGGCGGGCGAGCCGACCGGTCCGGGTGTCCTGGACGAAGTCGTCCTTCCACCGGTCGATGCCGTAGTGGCGCGAGGAGTCGGAGAACCACACCGTGCCGTCGGGGGCGACCGCGGCGTTGTTGCAGAACATCATCGGGGTCCCGTCGAGCCGGTCGGTGACCGCCTCGACACTCCCGCTCGCAGGATCGACGCGGAGGACACCGCGGCGGGCGTCGCACACGAGCAGCCGGCCGTCGACGTCGAGCTCGATGCCGAGCGGCCGGCCGCCGGTGTGGGCCACGCGGTCGATGCGCCGGCCGTCGTGGGAGACGCGGAAGATGCTGCCGTCCTCGGTGCCGGTGAAGACGGCGCCCTCGTCGGGTCCGGGTCCGGCGACGACGACGTCCTCGGCTCCGGGGCCGGGCACGGGGATCACGGTGAGGTCCATGGAGGACATCAGAGCAGTGATCGCACCAGCAGCGCGAGGGCCGAGACGGCACACACGGCGAGGACCGCGGTGCGGACGACGTCGGGCCGGAGCCCGCGGCGCAGGCGTACGCCGGCGAGCGCACCCGCGAGCACGACCGGCAGCAGCACCGCGGCGAGCGACACCTGCTGCCCGGTGAGCTCGCCGGAGACGGCGAGCCCGACCAGGCTCAGGGCGGCGCCGATCAGGAAGTACACGGCCAGCGTGGTGCGGATCTGGCGGGCCGGGCGATGCTGGTAGAGCAGCGCCATCGGCGGGCCGCCGATCGAGGTGGCGGTGCCGGTCACGCCGCTCACCAGCCCGGCGGTCATCAGGGTGGCTCGGTTGATCGGCACCCGGACGGCGCGCCAGGTGAGGGCGACCGCGAGGAGCACCATGACCCCGACCGCGACGCCGAGGGACCGGTCGGAGAAGCTCGCGACCACCCACACCCCGATGGTGGTGCCGAGGATGCGGGGCGGCAACGACCAGGCGAGCCCGCGCCAGTGGATCTCCTCGCGTTCGACCGCGAGCGTCAGGCACGGCAGCACCATCGCCAGCGCGATCATCAGGCCCGGCATCAGCTCGGGCGCCACGAGCGCGGTGACGGGCGCGGCGACCAGCCCGAGGCCGAGCCCGACGACCGACTGCACGATCGCGCCGACGAGCAGCCCGAGCGCCACGGCGACGACGGCCGCCAGCGAGACGTCGGCGATCACCCGGACGTCACCCGGCGAGCTCGGCGTACTCGTCCGAGGCGAGGAACTC
>NZ_DASWVI010000025.1:0-25326 GCF_036401255.1 Nocardioides sp.
GGTGGCCGCGATCGAGCGCACGATCCCGCTCGGCCGGATGGCCGACCCGGTCGAGGTGGGGAACGTCGCGGCGTTCCTGGCCAGCGACCTCGCGTCGTACGTCTCCGGGGCGAGCATCGCCTGTCACGGCGGGGGAGAGCCTCCCGCGTTCCTCGTCGTCCAGAAGGGACTCGCATGACGTCGTTGTTGGAGGGTCGCGTCGCGATCGTCACCGGGGCCGGGCGCGGGATCGGCCGGGCGCACGCGCTCGAGCTGGCTCGGCACGGGGCCCTGGTGATGGTGAACGACTACGGCGTATCGCTCTCCGGTGAGGGGACGGGTGAGAGCCCGGCGGACGAGGTCGTGGCCGAGATCGTCGCCGCCGGTGGCCGGGCAGTGGCCAACCAGGCGGATGTCGCGGACTTCGAGCAGTCGGCGGACCTGGTCGCCCAGACGATCCGTGCGTTCGGCGGCCTGGACGTGGTGGTCAACAACGCCGGGTTCGTGCGTGATCGGATGCTGGTCAACACCTCCGAGGAGGAGTGGGACGCGGTGATCCGGGTGCACCTCAAGGGGCACTTCGCGATGATGCGGCATGCGGCTGCCTACTGGCGGACCGAGTCGAAGGAGGGCCGGCAGCGCGCGGCGCGAGTCATCAACACGTCGTCGGGTGCTGGGCTGCAGGGCTCGGTGGGCCAGGCGACGTACTCTGCCGCGAAGGCCGGCATCGCGGGACTCACCCTGGTCGCCGCACAGGAGCTGGGACGCTACGGCGTGACCGTCAACGCGATCGCGCCGGTCGCGCGCACCCGGATGACCGAGGGCGCCTTCGACACCTCCGCGATGGCGCTCCCCGAGGACAACTCGCCGATTGTGGCGTGGCTCGCCTCCGCCGACGCAGGCGACGTGACCGGGCGGGTCATCGAGATCGACGGCTCGACCATCACCGTCGAGACCGGCTGGGCCCACGGCCCCTCGAACGACCTCGGCCGCAGGTGGGAGGCGGCCGAGGTCGGCCCGGCGCTGCGCGCGCTACTGACCGCCGCTCCTGCCCCGGAGCCGGTCTACGGCGCCTGAGGTGGTGTCCGCGCACCTGACGTATCTGTCGTCCTCGGGCGGGCGGGGACGACACATACGTCAGGTGCGCGGAGCGACCGGTGACCCTCAGATCCGCTCGAGGACCGTCCCGGTCGCCATGGCACCACCGGCACACATGGAGATCAGGGCGGTGGTGGCGTCGCGGCGCTCGAGCTCGTGGAGGGCCGTGGTGATCAGCCGGGTGCCGGTGGAGCCGACGGGGTGACCCAGCGCGATCGCGCCGCCGTTGACGTTCACGCGGTCCAGGTCGACGCGGTGCTGGCCGGCCCAGGAGAGCACGACGGAGGCGAACGCCTCGTTGACCTCGAAGATGTCGAAGTCGGAGATCGCCATGCCGGTGCGGTCGAGCACGCGCCGGGTGGCGTCGATCGGGCCGTCGAGGTGGTAGTACGGGTCGGAGCCGACCAGGCAGTGGGTGACGATCCGGGCCCGCGGGGTCAGCCCGAGGGCGTGGGCGCGCTCGGAGTCCATGATCAGCACCGCCGAGGCGCCGTCGGAGATCTGGGAGGACGTGCCGGCGGTGTGCAGGCCGTCGGGGAGCACCGGCTTCAGGCCGGCCAGCCCCTCGAGCGTCGTGTCACGCAGCCCCTGGTCGGCGTCGACCAGCCGGGTCTCGCCCGTGGGCGCGCCGGTCTCGTCGAGCACCGGGGCGGCGTCGTACGCCGCGATCTCGCGCTTGAACCGCCCCTCGTCGACCGCGACCCGTGCCTTCTGCTGGGAGGCCAGGCCGAACGCGTCGAGGTCCGCGCGGCTGATGCCGCGGTTGCGGGCGATCCGGTCGGCGGCCTCGAACTGGTTGGGCATGTCGATCGTCCAGTCGTCGGGACGCGGGTCACCCAGCCCGGGCGGGACGTTGCCGCCGAGCGGGATCCGCGACATCGCCTCGACCCCGCAGGCGATGCCGACGTCGATGGTGCCGGCCGCGATCATGTCGTGCACGAGGTGGGCGGACTGCTGGCCCGACCCGCACTGCGCGTCGATCGCGGTCGCGCCGGTGTGCTGCGCGAGCCCGGCGTGCAGCCAGGCACGACGCACCATGTCGTTGGACTGCTCGCCCGCCTGGGTGACGCAGCCGCCGACGACCTGCTCGACCAGCTCGGAGTCGATGCCGGCCCGCGCCAGCACCTGCCGCTGCGCGAAGCCGAGCAGTACGGCGGGGTGCACGCCGGCCAGCCAGCCCTTGCGCTTGCCGAGGGGGGTGCGGACGGCGTCGACGATCACGGGAGTGCCCATGGGAGGAAAGTAGAACACGTTCTCATTCGGGACAACCCCGACAAGGCTTCCCATGCGTACCTTCGGTATGTAGTCTCTGTCACTAGAACGTGTTCCAGTCAGACGTTGAGCCAGATTCGTTGAGGGAGCTCCCGTGACCGCATCCGACGTCCTGCCCGAGGGTTTCGACTTCACCGACCCGGACCTGATCCAGCAGGCGATTCCGCACGAGCAGTTCCGCGCGGTCCGTCAGCACGCCCCGATCACCTGGATCGAGCAGCCCTGGGAGCCCCGCAGCGGGTTCACCGAGGAGTCCGGCACCGGCTACTACGCCGTCACCCGGCACGCGGATGTCTCCGCGATCTCCAAGGACAGCAAGAACTGGTCGACGTACGAGAACGGCGCCATCATCCGGTTCCCCGGTGAGATGGCCCGCGAGCAGGTCGAGCTCCAGCGGGTGATCCTGATCAACCAGGACCCGCCCGAGCACACCGCGACCCGCGGCATCGTCTCCCGCGGCTTCACGCCCCGCTCGATCGCCGAGCTCGAGGACCAGATGGTCCAGCGGGCCGCGTCGATCGTGAAGGACGCCGTGAGCCGCGGCACCGGCAACTTCGTCGAGGAGATCGCCGCCGAGCTGCCCCTGCAGGCCATCGCGGACCTCATCGGCGTGCCGCAGGAGGACCGGCACAAGCTCTTCGAGTGGTCCAACCAGATGCTCGCAGGCGAGGACCCCGACTACGCCGGCAACAACGAGGTCGCCGCGGCCGAGATCCTCGGCTACTCGATGATGCTGGCCGCCGACCGGCAGGCCAACCCGCGCGACGACCTGATCACCAAGCTCATCAACGCACACAAGGGCGAGCGCGGCCTGACCGACGACGAGTTCGGCTACTTCGTGATCCTCCTCGCGGTCGCCGGCAACGAGACGACCCGCAACGCGATCACGCACGGCATGAACGCGTTCTTCGACAACCCCGACCAGTGGGAGATCTGGAAGCGCGACCGGCCGGCGACGATGGTCGACGAGGTCGTTCGTTGGGCGACGCCCGTGAGCGTGTTCCAGCGCACCGCGCTCGACGACGTCGAGGTCGGTGGCGTGCAGTTCAAGAAGGGGCAGCGCGCCGCGCTGTTCTACGCCAGCGCGAACTTCGACGAGGACGTGTTCGAGGACCCCTACACGTTCAACATCCTGCGCGACCCCAACCCACAGCTCGGCTTCGGCGGCCACGGCGCCCACTACTGCCTCGGCGCCAACCTGGCCCGCCAGGAGATCCGGGTGATCTTCGACGCGATCGCCGACTACGCCCCGGACATCACGCGGCTCGCCGACGCCAAGAGGCTGCGGCACTCCTGGGTCAACGGCATCAAGGAGCTGCAGGTCAGCTACGCGCCGTGAGCACCAGCGGGCCATCCTCGGTGATGGCCACGGTGTGCTCCATGTGCGCCCCGCGGGAGCCGTCCTGGCTGCGCAGGGTCCAGCCGTCCGCATCGGTGTAGATCTCGTCGGTGGTGTGCAGGAACCACGGCTCGATCGCGATCACCAGGCCCGGCCGCAGCTTCAGCCCGCGGCCGGCCCGACCGTCGTTGGAGACGTGCGGTTCGCCGTGCATGGTGCGTCCCACCCCGTGGCCGCCGAACTGGAGGTTGACCTTCAAGCCTGCGGCGAGTGCGGTCTCGCCGATCGCCGCGGAGATGTCACCGAGGCGGTTGCCGGGCCGGGCGACGGCGATCGCGGCGTCCAGCGCCCGTGAGGTGACCTCGATCAGCTCGAGGTCCTCCGGACGCGGCGTACCGACCACCAGGCTGAGGGCGGAGTCGGCGACCCAGCCGTCGACGTTGGCCGCGAAGTCGACGCTCAGCAGGTCGCCGTCGGCGAGCCGGTAGTCGTGGGGGAGCCCGTGCAGCACGGCGTCGTTGACCGAGGTGCACAGCACCTTGCCGAACGGGGAGGCGCCGAACGAGGGGTGGTAGTCGATGTAGCACGACTCCGCGCCGTGCTCGCGGATCATGTCGTGGGCGAGCGCGTCGAGCTCCAGCAGGTTGACGCCGACGTCGGCCCGCTCGGCGAGCGCGGTGAGCACGTCGGCGACGAACCGGCCGGCGGGACGCATCTGCTCGATCTGGGCGGGGGTGCGGAGCTCGATCATGGAGGCGACCCTATCGAGGCGGCCCGCGAGCTCCTCTGCTCAGGGCGGATCCGCTGGGAGCGGATCCGCTGGAGTCCGGGCGGGGTACGCCGCAGGCTCGAGCCATGACCCAGACATCCACGCCGGCCGGCCTGTCCGCCGCCGATCGGCTCCTGCACCAGCGGATCCTCGTCCTCGGCCAGGAGGTCGACGACGCGATCGCCAACAAGCTCTGCGCCGAGCTGCTGCTGCTCTCCGCCGAGGACCCCACCCGCGACATCGCGCTCTACATCAACTCGCCCGGCGGCTCGGTCAGCGCCGGGCTCGCGATCTACGACACCATGCGGCTGATCCCCAACGACGTGAGCACCCTCGCGATGGGCCTGGCCGCCAGCATGGGCCAGTTCCTGCTCGCCGCCGGTACGCCGGGCAAGCGCTACGCGCTGCCGCACTCGCGGGTCCTGATGCACCAGGGCTCGGCCGGCATCGGTGGCACCGCGATCGACATCGAGATCCAGGCCGAGAACCTCGAGCACACCAAGAACGTCGTGCTCGGGCTCATCGCCGAGCACACCGGCCAGCCGGTGGAGGTGATCGAGCGCGACTCGCTGCGCGACCGCTGGTTCACCGCAGAGGAGGCGCGCGACTACGGGTTCGTCGACGAGGTGCTCACCGAGGCCTGGGCGGTCACCCCGCCGAAGCCCAGCCCCTCGTTCGGGCTGCGGTGACGCCGATGTCGACCTACACGATCCCCAGCGTCGTCGAGAAGACCGTCCGCGGCGAGCGCGCCGTGGACATCTACAGCCGGCTGCTCACCGACCGCATCGTCTACATCGGCACCGAGATCGACGACGGTGTCGCGAACGTCGTCATCGCCCAGCTCCTGCACCTGGAGTCCGAGAGCCCGGACCAGCCGATCAGCCTCTACCTCAACTCCCCGGGCGGCTCGGTGACCGCGATGCTCGCGATCTACGACACCATGCAGTTCATCCGTCCGCCGGTCGGCACGACGTGCGTGGGCCAGGCGGCCTCGTCGGCCGCGGTGCTGCTCGCGGGCGGTGCCCCCGGGAGCCGGACCGTCCTGCCGCGGGCCCGGGTGGTGCTGCACCAGCCGTCCGGCGGCGGCCAGGGCACGCTGCCCGACCTCGCCCTCCAGGCCAAGGAGATCGTCCGGCTGCGCTCGGAGATGGAGAAGATCCTCTCGCGCCACACCGGTCGGTCGGTCGAGCAGGTCCGCGAGGACACCGACCGGGACCTGATCCTGTCCGCCGAGCAGGCCGTGTCCTACGGACTCGCCGACGCGGTCCTCGACAGCAGGAAGAAACCGTCCGCCTGACCGGTTGGGCCGGGCATGAGCGCACTCGTGGACCGGACCGTGGCCGCCCTGCGCGCCGAGCACGACACGCTGGTGTCGTTGCTGCCGAATCTCACCGACCAGCAGCTCGAGGGGCCCAGCGGTGCGTCGGAGTGGACGATCGCGCAGGTGCTCTCGCACCTGGGCAGCGGCGCGGAGATCCTGCGCAAGCCGATCCTCCGGGCGGCCGGCCAGGCGGCGGACGCGGAGGCCAACGAGGACGTCTGGGCCCGGTGGGACGCGGCGACCCCCGTCGACCAGGCGGCGGGGTTCGTCCAGCACGACACGGCGTACGTCGAGACGGTCGAGTCGCTGTCGCCCGACCAGCGCGACTCGCTCCTGGTCGACCTCGGGTTCCTGCCCGAGCCGGTGCCGCTGCTCGTCGCGCTCGGCATGCGCCTCAACGAGGTCGCGGCCCACTCCTGGGACGTCCGGGTCGGCCTGGACCCGTCGGCCGGGATCAACCCCGACTCCGCTCAGCTGCTCGTCGAGCTGTACGCCGGCCCGCTGGCCTTCCTGCTCGGCTTCGCCGCCAAGCCGGACCGGCTCGCGGAGCCCGCCCGGGTGGCGATCCCCGGCGGCGGGCTGGTCGTCGCCGACCAGGTCGCGGTCAGCACCGAGCTCGCCGGCGCCACGGCGAGGTTCGAGGGGGAGCAGGAGGCGCTGGTCCGGCTGCTGAGCGGGCGGTTGAAGCCCGAGTACACCCCGGACGGCGTGCAGGTCACCGGCAACATCTCGCTCGACGAGCTGCGGAAGGTGGTCCCGGGCTACTGACCCCGTTGACCCGCCCGAAAGTTTCGGGCGGGTCAACCTCACGCGGCCAGGCAGACCGGGCCGGAGATGCTCCCGCCGCTGAGCCGGCGGCTCACGCGCGAGGTGAGGTCCACCAGGCGCAACCCGAGTGCGCCCGCCACCGCGCCGAGCACCTCCGAGCTCGGCTCCTTGCGGCCGCGCTCGACCTCGGAGAGGTACTGCGTCGAGACGCCGGCCTGCTCGGCGACGTCGGCGAGCGTCCGGCCCGTCGTACGCCGCTCCTCGCGCAGCTCGTGCCCGACGGCCTCGCGCCACAGCGGCTCGGGCTCGGGAGCCGGGCTGGGCGCGGGGGAGCGCTGCGGCGGGACCGGGAATGCGACGACGTCACCCATGGCCCGACTCTACGCACGGATGGCCGCCAGGGGGCCGCGGTTCGCTCACGGCGAACCTGTCAGCCGAAACCCGCACGACACGCCGATACCCCTCGGCGTGTCGTGCGGGTTTCACCGGCCGACCGGTGAAACCCGCCGGCGTGTCGCGCCTAGTTGGAGGGCTTCTCCGACCCGACGACCCACATCGCGAAGAACTGCGAGCCGCCACCGTAGGCGTGGCCCAGCGCCCGACGGGCGCCGTCTACCTGGTGCTCACCGGCGGCGCCGCGCACCTGGAGCGCGGCCTCGCCGAAGCGCAGCATGCCCGACGCGCCGATCGGGTTGGAGGAGAGCACGCCGCCCGAGCAGTTGACCGGGAGCTGGCCGTCCATCGCGGTCGCGCCGGACTCGGTCAGCCGCCAGCCGCCGCCGTTCTCCTCGGCGAAGCCGAGCGACTCCAGCCACATGGGCTCGAACCATGAGAACGGCACGTAGATCTCGGCCGCGTCGATCTCCTCGATCGGGTTGGTGATGCCGGCCTGCTTCCACAGCGCGGCGGCGGCGTCACGGGACGCCTGCGGGTTGACCTGGTCGCGCTCGGCGGCGGTCGTGGCCTCCGAGCGCATCACCGTGCCGTGGATCCAGGCCGGGTTGGGCGAGGCGGCCGCGACGTCCTCCGACACGATCACCAGGGCGCAGGCGCCGTCGGAGGACGGGCAGGTCTCGTCGTAGCGGATCGGGTCCCACAGCATCTGCGAGGCGAGCACGGACTCGACGGTTGTGTCGGGGTTGCGCAGGTGTGCGTACGGGTTCTTCAGCGCGTTCTGCCGGTCCTTGGCCGCGACGATCGCGCCGACGTGGGTCGGCGCCTCGGAGCGGCGGATGTAGGAACGCACGTGTGGGGCGAAGTAGCCGCCGGCGCCCGCGTGCACGGGCATGTTGAACGGCAGCGGCACCGAGAGCGCCCACATCGCGTTGGACTCCGACTGCTTCTCGTAGGCGACGGTGAGCACCTTGCGGTGCACGCCGGCCTGCACGAGCGAGGACGCGACGATCGCGGTGGACCCGCCCACCGAGCCGGCCGTGTGCACGCGCAGCAGGGGCTTGCCGGCCGCGCCGAGCGCCTCGGCCAGGAACAGCTCGGGCATCATCACGCCCTCGAACAGGTCCGGTGCCTTGCCGACGACGATCGCGTCGATCTCGTCGAGGGTCATGTTCGCGTCCAGCAGGGCGCGGTCGATCGCCTCGCGGCACAGGCCGGCCATCGAGACGTCCTCGCGCTTGGCGCGGTGGTGGGTCTGGCCGACGCCGACCACGGCGGCGGGCTGCTTGGCCATCAGATCCGTCCTTCCAGGACACAGAGCAGGTTCTGCTGCAGGGCGGGCCCCGACGTCGCGTGCGCGACGGCCTTGGACGCCTCGCCGGACCAGATCCGGGAGGCGGCCTCGCCGACGCGGATGCCGCCGCCGGAGAACATCGGGTTGCCGGTCAGCGCGCCGCCGGACGGGTTGATCCGGACGTCGTCGGCCAGGCCGAGCTCGCGCCGCAGGACCAGCTCCTGGTGGCTGAACGGCGCGTGCAGCTCGGCGACCTCGACCCCGTCGAGGTCCACGCCCGACGCAGCGCGCGCCGCGGACGGGGCGCGGGTCAGGTCGCGGGTCCCCATGCTGATCGGGTCGACATTGTGGGCGAGGCCGGTGATCCACGCGGGCCGCTCGCGCACCTCCCGCGCCTTGTCCCCGGCCGCGAGCACGATCGCGGCCGCGCCGTCGGTGACGGGGGCGCAGTCGTGCTTGCGCAGCGGGTCGGCGTACATCGGCCGGGAGAGGAGGTCGTCGACCGAGGAGCCGCCCTTGCGGATCGCGTACTCGTTCTTCTCGGCGTCGGTCAGCGACCGGTTGGCGACCTCGGCCATCGCGCGCTCGTCCCACGCGCCGGCGTCGATGCCGGCCCGCGCCTGGAGACCGGCGAGCGACACGGTGTCCGGCCACAGCGGCGTCATCGTGTACGGGTCGAGCTGGAGCGCGAGGGTACGCCGCAGCACCCCTGCGGACGCCTTGCCGAACGCGTAGACGAGCGCGGTGTCGACCTCGCCGGTCTGGATCTTCAGCCACGCCTCGTACATCGCCCATGCGAGGTCCATCTCGACGTGCGACTCGTTGACCGGTGGGATGACGCCGATCGCGTCGACGGCCTGGACGAACGAGAACGACCGGCCGGCCAGGTAGTCCGACGACCCGGAGCACCAGAACCCGATGTCCCGCCGGGTCCAGCCGGTCTGCTCGTAGCACTCCCCGAACAGCGGGACCAGCAGCTCCACACACGTCGGGGACCCGTCGAACTGTGCCATCTGTCGCTGGGCGAAGCCCACGACCGCAACGTCTCTCATCTGCTGCCTCTCGGATCGCTGGTCAGAGGTGGTGCCGGTAGGACTCGTAGTCGGCGTCGGGCTCGCCGGTGGGCTCGAAGTGGTCGATGTTCTCCAGCGAGTACGTCCACTCCTCGCGGGGCTTCCACACCGCCTTGACCCGCATCCCCATCCGGACCTCCTCGGCCGGGACGCCGAGGATCAGGTGGAGGACGGCGATGTCGGCGCCGTCGAGGAGCACGTAGGCGGAGACGTACGGCGGGGTGATCTTCTGCCCCAGGAACGGCACGTTCACCACGCAGAACGTCGTGATCGTCCCGGTCTGGGAGACCTCGACCTCCTCGGCCGTCGGCGTGCCGTCGCTGGGGCAGGCGCTGCGCGGCGGCACGTAGACCTTCTGGCACGCGGGGCAGCGCTGGCCGACGATGCGGCCCTCGTTGAGGCCGCGGTAGAACGCCGACTCCTCGGGGCTCGCGGCGTAGATGTAGTCGAGGGAGACCGGTGTGACGACTCCCGTGACCGGGTTGTCGCCAAGCGCCTCGGTGCCGGTCGGACCGGAGTCGGTGGCGGGTTCGAAGACCAGGTCGGTGATCGCCCCGACCCGCTGCTGCGCCCACCGCACCTGCACGCGCATCCCGGTGCTGACCTCGTCGGGCGAGGAGACGTCCAGCGCGTGCAGCAACGGGGTGTCGGCGCCGTCGAGCGTCACCAGCGCGAACGCGAAGGGCCGGTCGAACGGCTGGTCCTTCACCGGCTCGGGCACCCAGGTCCACGACGTCACGGTGCCGGTCGAGGCGACCTCCACGAAGTCGCTCACCGCCTCGTGGGTCACGGGATCGAACTCCGGCGGCGGCACGACGACGCGGCCGTCGGAGGTGCGCGCGCCGACGACCGTCGCGTCACGCAGGCCGGTGAGGAAGCGCCCGAGGACCGGTCCCGTCGAGCGGGTGTAGTCGAACGCTACGGTGACCGGTGCTGACAGTGTTCGTGTCATGGTCCGAAACTAGAACACGTTCTACACTTCGACAAGGCTCAGTGACCGAAAACCACGAGCTCAGTGACCGAAAGCAAGACACGTCGACAGGAGAGACCCATGAAGCTCGGACTGCAGCTGGGCTACTGGGGCGCGCAGCCCCCGCAGGGCGTGGCGGAGCTCGTCGCCGCGGCCGAGGACGCCGGCTTCGACGCGATCTTCTCCGCGGAGGCGTGGGGCAGTGACGCGTTCACGCCGCTGGCCTGGTGGGGTCGGGAGACCTCGCGGATCAGGCTCGGTACGTCGATCGTGCAGATGTCCGGACGGGCGCCGACGTCGATCGCGATGCACGTGCTGACCCTCGACCACCTCTCCGGCGGCCGGGTGATCCTCGGCATGGGCGTGAGCGGACCGCAGGTCGTGGAGGGCTGGTACGGCCAGCCCTTCGCCAAGCCGCTGGCCCGCACCCGCGAGGTCGTCGACATCATCCGCCAGGTGCTCGCCCGCGAGGCGCCGGTGACCAACGCCGGGCCGCACTACCCGCTGCCGTTCCACGGCGAGGGCTCGGTGGGGCTCGGCAAGCCGCTCAAGCCGATCGTCCATCCACTGCGCGCCGACGTGCCGATCTGGCTCGGCGCCGAGGGCCCCAAGAACGTCGCGCAGACCGCGGAGATCGCCGACGGCTGGATCCCGATCTTCTACACGCCCAAGTCGGCCGGCATGTACCAGCCCTGGCTCGACGAGGGTTTCGCGCGGCCCGGCGCCCGGCGTACGAGGGCGGTCTTCGAGATCGCCGCGACGTGCCACCTCCAGGTGGTGTCCGACGCGGAGGAGAAGGCCGCGGTGGTCGACGCGATGCGGCCGTTCGTGTCGCTCTACATGGGCGGCATGGGCGCCAAGGAGGCGAACTTCCACAACCAGGTGTTCGTCCGGATGGGTTACGAGGACCTCGCGGCGGAGGTCCAGAAGCTCTACCTGGCGGGGGAGAAGGACCGAGCGACCGCGCTCATCCCCGACGAGCTGGTCGACGACATGCACATCATCGGCACCGCCGGCGAGGTCAAGGAGAAGGTCGCGCAGTGGGAGGAGACCGGCGTGACGACGCTGCTGCTCAGCTGCCGCTCCGCCGAGGAGGTCCGCTCGGTCGCGGAGCTGCTGGCGTAGCCCACCCCACTGGCACGAAACTGGAACACGTTCTACCCTTCGTGGCATGACCGACGACATGCGGACCGGGACGCACAACGGCCACCTGATGGTGGCCGCGCTCAAGCGCCATCGGGACAAGCCGGTGATGCACCTGGGCGACACGACGATCACGGGCGGGCAGGCGGCCGAGCGGATGAGTCAGTACGTCCAGGCCTACGAGGCCCTGGGGGCGGGCAGGGGGACGGCCGGCGCGCTGCTCGCACTCAACCGTCCCGAGGTGCTGTTCATCCTCGGGGCCGGACAGACCCAGGGCTACCGGCGTACGTCGCTACACCCGCTCGGGTCGCTCGACGACCACGCGTACGTGATCAACGACGCCGAGATCACCACGATCACGATCGATCCGGTCCCGATGTTCGTCGAGCGCGCGCTCGGGCTGCTGGAGCGCTGCCCCAAGCTCGAGAAGGTCCTCACGATCGGCCCGGTGCCCCAGGAGCTCAGCCACGTCGGCTTCGACCTCACCGCGGCCGCCGCGTCCTTCGACCCCATGCCTCTCGAGGCCGCCACGCTCGACCCCGACCACATCGTGTCGATCACCTACACCGGCGGCACCACCGGCCGGCCCAAGGGCGTCATCGGGACGTCGCGGCAGATGCACACGATGACCCAGATCCAGATGGCCGAGTGGGAGTGGCCGGAGTCGCCGCGCTTCTTGATGTGTACGCCGCTCTCGCACGCCGGCGCGGCGTTCTTCGTGCCCACCGTGCTCAAGGGCGGCTGCCTCTACGTGCTGGCGAAGTTCGACCCGGCCGAGGTGCTGCGCACCATCGAGGAGGAGCGGATCACCGCCACGATGCTGGTGCCCTCCATGCTCTACGCGCTCCTGGACCACCCCGACAGCCGGACCAGGGACCTGTCGTCGCTGGAGACCGTCTACTACGGCGCGTCCGCGATCAACCCGGTGCGACTGCGCGAGGCGATCGATCGCTTCGGCCCGATCTTCGCCCAGTACTACGGGCAGTCCGAGGCGCCGATGGCGATCAGCTACCTCGCGAAGGACGACCACGCCGCGGCGGTGCGGGACGGGGGGGACGAGCGACGGCTCGCGTCGTGCGGCCGGCCGTCGGCGTTCGTCCGGACGGCACTGCTCGACGAGGACGGCCGGCGGGTGCCGGTGGGGGAGCCGGGCGAGATCTGCGTCGCCGGCCCGCTGCTGGCCGGCGGCTACTGGAACCTTCCCGACGCCACCGCCGAGACCTTCCGCGACGGCTGGATGCACACCGGCGACGTCGCTCGCGAGGACGAGGACGGGTTCTGGTACATCGTCGACCGCACCAAGGACATGATCGTCACCGGTGGGTTCAACGTGTTCCCCCGCGAGGTCGAGGACGTCGTGGCCGCGCATCCGGCTGTCGCCCAGGTCGGGGTGATCGGCACCCCGCACGAGAAGTTCGGCGAGGCGGTGACCGCGATCGTCGTGCTGCGCTCCGAGGCGCCGAGGGACGAGGACGCGATCGCGTCGATGACCGCCGAGATCCAGGAGATGGTCAAGGAGCGCAAGGGCTCCGTGCAGGCGCCCAAACAGGTGGTCGTCGCCGAGTCCCTGCCGTTGACCGCGCTCGGCAAGCCGGACAAGAAGGCGCTGCGCGCCCGGTACTGGACCGGCGAGCGGGCGGTCGGCTAGCCGACGACCACCTCGACGGGCGCCCCGTCCGGGGCGATCGTGAAGGGGTGCGCCTCGCCCGCGACCTCGATCTCGTAGTCGCCCGCCCAGCCGGTCACCGGCACGCTCCCGTGGTCGTCGGTGCGCAGCGCCGTGGGGGCGAGCCACCACTCCTGCTTGATCAGTCGGCGTAGCGCGTCGTACGCCGGCTTGGGCGTGCCGTCCGCCCGGACCAGCCCGGCCGGCGCGCCGAGCCAGGCGCCGCGGTCGGTGATGCCCCAGTAGTTGACCGCCTCGACCGCGGGGTGGGACAGCAACGTCCGGTAGTGGCGGACCACCTCGTCGGCCTGCCGCTCCTCGCCCTCGGGAGTCGATGGCCAGGTCGGCGGCTGGAAGTCGTTGAGGTCCTCGATCTCCGGAGGCATCAGATCGCCGGAGAGCAGGGTCGTCTCGGTCATCTGCAGGGGCAGCCCGTAGCGAGCGAAACGCTCGAGCGTGGCGAGCGTCCGCTCCTCGCCCCAGTAGCCCTGGTGCATGTGGCTCTGCAGCCCGATCGCATCCACCTGGATGCCGGCCTCGAGGACGCCCTCGATGAGACACTCGTAGGCGGTGGACATGTCGAAGTCGTTGAGCACGAGCCGCACGCCGGCGCCGACGCTTCGCGCCTCCTCGAAGGCGAGCCGGACCGTCGGGATCCGGCCGATCCGGCGACACAGCCGCGTCACAGCGTTCTGGTGCTCCTCGTTGTCGAACACCGGCATGATCACGACCTCGTTGATCGCGTCCCAGGTGTCGATCAGTCCGGCGAACGTGCCCACCTCCCGACGCACCCGGGCGCGGACGACGTCCTCGACCTCCTCGTCGGCGCGTCCGCGCAGCCAGTCGGGGGCCAGGGTGTGCCACACCAGGGGATGGCCCTTCAGCGAGACGCCGCGCTCGCGGAACCAGCGGGCCGCGGCGAGCAGCCGCTCGGTGTCCGGCTGCCCCTCGACCGGCTCGAAGCCGGCCCAGTAGAACGGCAGCGTGGCGGTGTTGAACACGTCGAGCCACAGCTCGACCAGGCGCTCGGCGGAGTCGCGGTCGGCGCCGCCGAACACGTGCGGACCGTTCGAGCCGATGCCCACCTCGGCCGCCGCGAGGTCGACGAAGTCGAAGCCGATGTTGCCGAAGGCGAAGGCGTGCCGGACCTGCCGGACGGTCACCTCGGCGCCGGACCAGGGCGACCCGTCGGGGTGGCGCAGGGAGACCGTCGTGGCGTGGGAGCGGTGGGAGGAAGAGAGCGCGATCACATGGAAATCGTTATCGATAACGATTGACATGCGCAAGAGGGAGTGGCACGTTTCGTGGTGTGTGACGGACGTCCCACAACGGTCGTGGGCGACATGGAAGGGTTCCCAATGAGGCGGAAGACTCGAAGCGCGGCGTTCGCCGTGCTCGCCGTCGGTGCGATGTTGATCGCATCGGCCTGCGGTAGCGACAGCGACGGTGATTCGTCGAGCAAGGGTGGCGACACCACGATCACGTGGTGGCACAACTCGAACAACGAGCCCGGGAAGGGCTACTACGAGCAGGTGGCCAAGGACTTCGAGGCCGACCACCCGGGGGTGAAGATCGAGATCTCCGCCATGGCCCACGAGGACATGGTCGACAAGCTCGCGGCCTCCTTCCAGAGCGGCGACCTGCCCGACATCTACATGGAGCGTGGCGGCGGTGAGCTGGCCGACCACGTCGAGGCGGGCCTGGTCCGCGACATCTCCGACGACGCGTCCGAGGAGATCGACAAGATCGGCGGGTCGGTGGCCGGCTGGCAGGTCGACGGCAAGACCTACGCGCTGCCGTTCTCGCTGGGCGTCGTCGGCTTCTGGTACAACACCGACCTGTTCGACAAGGCCGGGATCACCGAGACCCCGACCACGATGTCGGACCTCTACGACACGATCGCGAAGCTCAAGGCCGCTGACATCACCCCGATCTCGGTCGGCGCCGGTGACAAGTGGCCGGCCGCGCACTACTGGTACTACACCGCGCTGCGGTCCTGCTCCGAGGACGTGCTCAAGGGCGCGGTCACCAGCCTGGACTTCTCCGACCCGTGCTTCGTCAAGGCGGGCGAGGTCGTCGAGGACCTGCTCAAGACCGAGCCGTTCAACCCCGGCTTCCTGAGCACCCCGGCCCAGGAGGGCGCGACCTCCGCGTCCGGCCTGCTGGCCACCGGCAAGGTCGCGATGGAGATGCAGGGACACTGGGAGCCCGGCGTCATGCAGGGCCTCACCGACAACGGCCAGGGCCTGGGCGACAAGACCGGCTGGTTCCCGTTCCCGGCCGTCGAGGACGGCGCGGGCGACCCCGCGGCGCAGCTCGGTGGCGGCGACGCCTGGGCCGTCTCCGAGGGCGCGCCCGACGAGGCCGTCGAGTTCGTGAAGTACCTCCTCTCCGACGACGTCCAGATCGGCTTCGCCGAGAACGACATGGGCCTGCCGACCAACCCGGCGGCGTCCGGCTCGGTGTCCGACCCGGCCCTCGCCGGCCTGCTCGAGGTCCGCGACGCGGCGCCGTTCGTGCAGCTGTACTTCGACACCGCCTTCGGTGAGTCCGTGGGTGGCGCGATGAACGACGAGATCGCGCTGCTGTTCGCCGGCAAGGCCTCGCCGCAGGACGTCGTGGACGCCACGCAGCAGGCCGCGGCCGACCAGGGATGATCTGACGATGTCTCACGAGGGCGCCGCCGTCACCGCGGCACCCGCGCATGCGGAGGTCACCCGGCGCGCGAGGTCGCGCCGGGTGACCCCCCGGCAGGACGGTCCCTGGCGCCAGCGCCTCGAGATCACGCTCTTCGTGACTCCGGCGCTGACCCTGATGGCGTTGTTCGTCGTCTGGCCGATCGCCTCCGCGGTGCGGATGTCGTTCTACCGCTGGAAGGGCTTCGGCCCGATGGACGACTTCGTCGGCTGGCGGAACTACGACCGAGTGCTCACCGACGAGGTCTTCACCGACGCCGTCGTGCACAACTTCACGATCGTCGTGCTCTCCATCCTCGTCCAGTTGCCCCTCGGCCTGGCGGTGGCGCTCTTGCTGAACCGCAAGATCCGGTTCCGCGGGCTGCTGCGCACGATCGTCTTCGTGCCGTACGTCGTGGCCGAGGTGATCGCGGGCGTGATCTGGTTCCAGCTGCTGCAGCCGGAGTCCGGTGTCGTGGACGGCCTCATATCCGGGGTCGGACTCACGCCACCGGAGCAGGGTTTCCTCGGGACCCCGAACCTCGCGCTGTGGACGGTGTTCGCGGTGCTGACGTGGAAGTACCTGGGTCTGGCGATCCTGCTCTTCATGGCCGGTCTCCAGAGCGTGCCCGACGAGCTCTACGAGGCGGCCCAGCTCGACGGCGCCAGCTGGTGGCAGACGCAACGACGGATCGCGATCCCGCTGCTGGGCCCGACGATCAGGACCTGGGCGTTCCTGTCGATGATCGGCTCGATCCAGCTGTTCGACATGGTCTGGATCCTGACCGGCGGCGGGCCCGCCAACGCCACCACGACGATGGCGACCTACCTGATCAACCAGGGCACGCAGCGTCACAACTACGGCATCGCCGGTGCGGCGTCCGTGGTGCTGTTCGTCATCGGCTTCGTGATGGCGCTGGCCTACCAGATGCTCGTGCTCCGGCGCGACACCCAGACCGAGCGATGAGGTGAAGGACATGGCATCGCGACGCAAGAAGGAGTTCGGCGGCGGCGGTCCGCTGGTCTACTTCCTGGCACTCGCAGCGGTCGCCCTGACGCTGGGCCCCGTGCTGTACGGCGCCCTCGGCGGATTCCGCAGCAACGAGCAGCTGGCCCGCGACCCCGCCGGCCTGCCCGACCCGTGGGTCTTCTCCAACTACAGCGGGGTCGTCACCAACCCGGACTTCTGGCGCTACGCGCTCAACTCCACGGTGATCGCGGTGATCACCACCGTGGTCGCGGTGCTGTTCGGGGTGATGGCGGCCTACCCGCTGGCGCGCGACCAGTTCAAGCTGCGCGAACCGCTGTTCATGGTGTTCGTGCTCGGCCTGCTGTTCCCGGCCGCGGTCGCGATCATCCCGCTGTTCATCCTGGTCACCCGCGACCTCCACATGGGCAACAGCTGGTGGGGGGTGGCGCTGCCGCAGGCGGCGTTCGCCCTGCCGATCACCGTCGTGATCCTCCGGCCGTTCCTGATGGCGATCCCCAAGGAGCTGGAGGAGGCCGCACTGATCGACGGCGCCTCCCGCATCGGGATCTTCCGGTGGCTCGCGCTCCCGTTGTCGCTGCCCGGCCTCATCACGACCGGCGTCCTGGCGTTCGTCGGGTCCTGGAACGCGTATCTGCTCCCGCTGCTCCTCCTGCAGCAGGACATGCGTACCCTTCCGCTGGGCGTGGCGGACTACTCGACGGAGCACTCGGCGGACACGGCGGGCGTGCTCGCCTTCACGACGCTCGCGATGATTCCCGCGCTCCTGCTGTTCCTGGCGTTGCAGCGGCGCATCGTGAGCGGGTTGCAGGGCGCGGTCAAGGGCTGATCCGCGAGGGCATGTGGGAGAGGACGTCAAGGTGAACTCGAGCTCTGGGGACGGCTCCGCGCCGACCGAGGACCGCCGGCCACGGTCCGGCGGTGGCCGGGTGACCATGCAGCAGGTCGCCGCCGAGGCGGGCGTCTCGGTGTCGACGGTGTCCAAGGTGATCAACGGCCGCTACGGCGTCGCCAGCGAGACGTTCGACCACGTCACGGCGGTGGTCGAGCGCCTCGGGTACGAAGCCAGCCTGATCGCCCGGAGCCTCCGCAACAGCCGCACGAACGTGATCGGCCTGCTGGTCGCCGACTTCGAGCCGTTCAGCGCGGAGGTCCTCAAGGGCGCCGCCGACGCGATCCGGGGGACCGGCTACGAGCTCGTGGCCTACTCCGCCGGCGGTCGCGTGGACGAGCACGTCGGCTGGGAGCGGCGCTACCTCTCCCGACTGATGGGCACGCTCGTCGACGGCGCGGTCCTGGTCACGCCGACCGTCACCGACGTGCAGCACGACGGCCCGATCGTCGCCGTCGACCCGCACACCGGTCGCTCCAGCCTCCCGACGGTCGCCGCGGACAACCTGCAGGGTGCCCGCCTGGGTGTGGACCACCTCCTCGGGCTGGGGCACCGGCGGATCGGCATGGTCACCGGTCGTCCCGACCTGATCTCGGCGCAGCTGCGGGAGCGCGGCTACCGCGAGGCACACGCCGCGGCCGGTGTGCCGGTCGACGAGAGCCTGCTGCGACTCGGCGCCTTCGAGCACGACCAGGGCCGGGAGGCGGCCCGCGAGCTGCTGCTGATGGACGACCGGCCCACGGCGATCTTCGCCGCCAACGACCGGACGGCGCTCGCCACCCTCGAGGTCGCCGCCGAGCTCGGCATCGCGGTGCCCCGGCAGCTCTCGGTGGTCGGCTTCGACAACATCCCGGAGTCGGCCCTCGCCGACCCGCCTCTGACCACCGTGCAGCAGCCGATCCGGCAGATGGGCTACGACGCCATCCGCCTGCTGGTGGCCCTGATCGACGGCGAGACCCTCGCCGACACCCGCCTGACGCTCGAGACCACGCTGGTCGCGCGGCAGTCCACGGCGCAACCTGAAGGAGCAGCGTGACCGAGAAGTGGCAGGACCCCAGCGTCCCGGTCGACGAGCGGGTGTCCGACCTGATCGGCCGGATGACGCTCGCCGAGAAGGTCGCCCAGCTGAGCGGCGTGTGGGGCGTCGACCCCGACGTCGGCGAGATGGCACCGATGCTGCGCGACGCGATGGGCCGGGCGCGAGCCTGGGCCGACGTCATCGCCGACGGGCTCGGTCAGCTGACCCGGCCGTTCGGCACCGAGCCGATCCATCCCGCCGAGGGCCTGCGCGCCCTCGCCGAGCGCCAGCGCGAGGTCATCGCCGCCAACCGGTTCGGCATCCCCGCCCAGGTCCACGAGGAGTGCCTCACCGGGCTGGCGGCCTGGCAGGCCACCGTGTACCCCTCGCCGCTGTGCTGGGCCGCGTCGTTCGATCCCGGCCTGGTCGAGCAGATGACCTCCCGGATCGCCGCGAGCATGCGACGGCTCGGGGTCCACCAGGGCCTCGCGCCGGTGCTCGACGTCGTGCGCGACGCGCGCTGGGGCCGGGTCGAGGAGACCCTCGGCGAGGACCCGTTCCTCGTCGGCCTGATCGGCAGCGCCTACGTGCGCGGACTCGAGAGGGCAGGGGTGGTCGCGACGCTCAAGCACTTCGCCGGCTACTCCGCCTCCCGCGCCGCCCGCAACCTGGCGCCCGTGGGGATCGGGCCGCGCGAGTTCTCCGACGTGATCCTGCCGCCGTTCGAGATGGCGCTGCGGGCCGGCGCTCGCTCGGTGATGAACTCCTACACCGACACCGACGGCGTGCCGGCTGCCGCCGATCGGGCGCTGCTCACCACGCTGCTGCGCGACACGCTCGGCTTCTCCGGAACGGTCGTGGCGGACTACTTCTCGATCGCGTTCCTCCGCACGCTGCACCACGTGGCCGCGACCACGGGGGAGGCGGCCCGCCTCGCGCTCGAGGCCGGCATCGACGTCGAGCTGCCCTCGCCGAACGCCTACGACGAGCCGCTGCTGCAGGCCGTCGCGGACGGCCTGGTCGGCGAGAAGCTCGTCGACCAGGCGCTCAGCCGGGTGCTGGCCCAGAAGTGCGAGCTCGGGCTGCTCGACCCCGGCTGGGCGCCGGCCGAGGTGGGCGACGTCGACCTGGACGACCCGGAGTCGCGCGCGATCGCCCGCGACCTCGCGCGCCGGTCGGTGGTGCTGCTGGCCAACGACGGCACGCTGCCCCTGGCAGCGGGCTCGCGTCTCGCGGTCGTCGGCCCCCGCGCCGACACGGCGCAGGCCCTCATGGGCTGCTACTCGTTCCCCATGCACGTCCTCGTCCACTACGACGGCATCGAGATGGGGCTCGAGGTCCCGACGGTCCGCGAGGCGCTGGCCGACGACTTCGACGTCGCCTACGCCGAGGGGTGCCCGGTGCTGGGCGGCTCCGACGAGGACATCGCCGCGGCGGTCGCGCTGGCTGCGGACGCCGACGTGTGCGTCGCCGTGCTCGGCGACCAGGCCGGCCTCTTCGGCAACGGGACCTCCGGCGAGGGTTGCGACGTCGCGACGCTCGACCTGCCCGGCCGCCAGGAGGAGCTGCTCGAGGCCCTGCTCGCCACCGGCACCCCGGTCGTCGCGGTGCTGCTCGTCGGTCGCCCCTACGACCTGAGCCGCCAGGTGTCGCGGCTGGCCGGCCTCGTGTGCGGCTTCTACCCCGGCGAGGAGGGTGCCCGGGCCTTGGCCGACGTGCTCAGCGGGCGCGTGAACCCGTCCGGCCGGCTGCCGGTCAGCTTCCCGGGCGCCGGCTCGACCCAACCGGCGACGTACCTCGCCGCCCCGCTGGGCCAGCGCAGCGAGGTCAGCGTGGTCGACCCGACCCCGCTGTTCCCCTTCGGGCACGGGCTCTCCTACGCCGCCGCGACCTGGGGCGCGGTGGTGGCGGTGTCGGGCGAGCGCTGGGACACCGAGGGCACCTGCGAGATCGCCGTCGAGCTCGCCAACGACGCGGACCGGGAGGTGTCGGAGGTGGTCCAGGTCTACCTGCACGACCCCGTCTCCTCGGTGGTCCGGCCGGTCCAGCAGCTCATCGGCGCGGCCCGGGTCGACCTGGAGCCGGGCGAACGCCGCCGAGTCCGCTTCGAGCTGGCGGCCGACCTCGCCTCGTTCACCGGCCGCGACCTGGTGCGGATCGTCGAGCCCGGCGCCATCGAGCTGCGGATCGGGGCCTCGAGCGCGGACATCCGCGCGGTCGTGCCCGTCGAGCTCGTCGGCCCGTCGCGCCAGGTCGGCGCGGAGCGCGTGCTCGAGCCGACGGTCGTGGTCGAGGCCTGCTGATGCCCTGGTTCGACCTGCCCGAGGCCGAGCTGCGCGACTACCGCACCTCGACGCCCGAGCCCGCTGACCTCGACGCCTTCTGGGCCGCCCGCCTCGCCGAGGCCGCCGAGGCGGCCGCACCGCCCACGCTCACCCGCCACGCGGAGGACGCCTACGGGGCCGTCCGTGTCCACGACGTCGAGTTCTCCGGCGCGCGCGGGGATCGGATCCGGGGATGGTTCCTCCAGCCCCCCGGAGCCGGGGACGTCCCGGTCGTCGTCACCTTCATCGGGTACGGCGGCGGCCGGGGCCTGCCCGTCGAGCACCTGGCCCTGCCCGCCGTCGGCATCGCGACGCTCGTCATGGACACCCGCGGCCAGGGCGGTGGCTGGTCGGTCGGCGCCACCGGCGACCCCGGTCGCGGCGAGGGGCCCGAGTACCCAGGCGTCATGACGCGCGGGATCACCGACCCGGCGCGCTACTACTACACGCGGCTGTTCGTCGACGCGGCACGGGCCGTCGACGTCGCGGCCGGGCTCGAGGGTGTCGACCCCTCCCGTCTCGGGGTGCAGGGCGTCAGCCAGGGCGGTGGGCTGGCGCTGGCCGCCGCGGCCCTGCGCCCGGACCTCGTGAAGGTCTGCCACGCGGACGTGCCGTTCCTCTGCGACCTCCAGCGCGCGGTCGGGCTGACGGGCGAGTTCCCCTACCGGGAGGTCGCGAACTTCCTCTCCCAGCAGGTCGACCTCGCCGACCGGGCGCTGGACACGCTGCGCTACGTCGACTGCGCGTTGCTCGCGCGCCGGATCCGGGCGACGACGCTGATGAGCGTGGGGCTGATGGACGAGATCTGCCCGCCCTCGACGGTGTTTGCGGCCTACCACGAGATCGACGCGCCGAAGGAGATCGCGGTGCACCGGTTCGGTGACCACTCGGTCCCCGCCGCGCACCACGAACGGCGCCTGCGGCACCTGCGCGCGACGCTCTGACGGCGCTCAGCACTCCTCGGCGTACGCCGGCGCCGGGACCACCTCGAGCCCGGCCGGGGCCCGGGTCCGCCGCGCCCGCAGCGATCGGACCGTGGTGTCGAGTGCGAGACCCGCCCCCAGCAGCAGGATCGCCACGATGCCGTCCAGCCACCAGTGGTTGGCGGTCGCGGCGACCACGAGCGTGGTGAGCACGACGTGGAGCAGGAACAACCACCGCCACCGGCTGGTCGAGGCCGCGACAATGCCGAACGAGACGACCGCGGCCCAGGCGACGTGGATGGAGGGCATCGCGGCGAACTGGTCCGAGACCCCGGTCGTGACGTCGGAGCCGTAGACCGAGATCCCGTAGTGGTGGGAGAGGTCCTCGTAGCCGAGGTCGGGGAAGAAGCGGGGCGGTGCCACCCGGACGAACCGGATCACCAGGCAGGCCGCGGTGACCAGCGCCAGGCCGTTGCGCCAGTGGGGGTAGTGGTCGCGGTGGCGGACGAAGAGCCAGACGAGGAACGCGATGAGGGCCGGGACGTGCACGGCCGCGTAGTAGAACGTCGTGGGCGAGGCGAGCCAGTCGTGCCGGAGCACGAGCTGCTGGAGCGACAGCTCCGTCGGCAGGTGCAGCGCCTGCTGGAACCGGTCGATGTCACGGCCGCGCTCCATCGCGCCGGAGTCGGTGGCGAGGGGGAGCTTCCGGGCCAGGCGCCACACGGCGTACAGGCCCGCGACGAGCGCGAACTCCATGGCGGCGGGCTCGAGGGCGCGCGCCGCATCGGAGCGGACCCGACGCAGCAGCCACCCCAGCATCAGGCTGAGGACGGCGGCCAGGGCGGCCTGGTCCCAGGTCGGCCACGGCACGTCCCCAGTCTGCCAGCGTGCCCGCCGCCGCGATGACGAACCCCCAGGTCAGCGGCCCTGGAACTGCGCGGCGCGCTTCTCCGCGAAGGCCCGCGGGCCCTCCTTGGCGTCATCGGAGGCGAAGACCGCCATGCCGACCGACGCGTCGTCGGCCCAGCACTCCTCCTCGTGCCGGCCCTCGGAGTCGCGGACGGTCCTCAGGATCGCCTGGACGGCCAGTGGCCCGTTGGCGCAGACGAGGTCGGCGATCTCGTGCGCCTTGGCGAGTGCCTCGCCGTCGGGCACGACGTGGCCGATCAGCCCGATCTCCTTCGCCTCGGGGGCCTGGATGTGCCGACCGGTCAGCAGCAGGTCCATCGCGACCGTGTAGGGGATCTGGCGGGGCAGCCGGACCGCGGAGCCGCCCATCGGGTACAGGCTCCAGCGCGCCTCGGAGATCCCGAAGCGAGCGGACTCGCCGGCGATCCGGATGTCGGTGCCCTGCAGGATCTCGGTGCCGCCCGCGATCGCCGGACCTTCGACGGCGGCGATCAGGGGCTTGGTGAGGCGGAAGCCCTTGAGGAGCCCCTTGATGACCGAGGGATCGAACCCGGATCGGAAGCTCTCGTCCGGCGAGCGCTTCGTGGCCGCCTTCAGGTCCATGCCGGCACAGAAGTAGCCGCCGGCGCCGGTGAGGATGCAGGCGCGGATGTCGGGGTCCTCGTTGACGCGGTCCCACGCCTCCTCCATGATCGCGAGCATCTCCCCGGAGAGTGCGTTGCGGGCCTCGGGCCGGTTCATCGTGACGACGAGCTTGTGGCCGTCCTGCTCGACGAGACAGTGGGGTGCATCAGGGCCCGCGCTGGTCCGGGGGGAGGTCATGGCGGGCAGCCTAGCCAAAAACGAGAACGTGTTCTAGTCTCGCGGCGTGGCTCACAACATCGCTGACCTCTTCGAACACGCCGTCGATGCCGCGCCCGACAACCTCGCCCTCAAGGTGGGTGACCGGGCCGTGACGTACGCCGAGCTGGAGGCCGACGCCAACCGCCTGGCACACCACCTGCTGGCCCAGGGCGTGGGCCCCGGCGATCACGTCGCGATCTACGCGAAGAACAGCATCGAGCACGTCGTCGCGACGTTGGCGATCGTGAAGATCCGGGCGACCACGATCAACGTGAACTACCGCTACGTCGAGAGCGAGCTCGACTACATCTTCGACAACGCCGACGTCGTCGCACTCATCCACGAGCGCTCCTACGCACCGCTGGTGGCCGCGTGCTGGCCCAAGCACGAGCGGCTGCGCACGGCCGTCGTGCTCGACGACGCGCTGGATCCCGCCGACCGGTCCGACTTCTCGTCGTACGGCGGCGTCCACTACGACGAGGCGCTCGCCGGGCAGAGCGCCGAGCGCGACTTCGGGGAGCGCAGCCCCGATGACATCCACATCATCTATACCGGCGGGACGACCGGCTTCCCCAAGGGCGTCATGTGGCGCCACGAGGACTTCTGGCGCGTGCTCGGCGGCGGCATCGACTTCTACACCGGCGAGCCCCTGGGGGAGTACGACCAGTCCAAGCAGGCGACCGATCCGCGGATGGTCACGTTCCCGTTGAGCCCCCTGATGCACGGCGGGGCCCAGGCCGGGCTGCTGATGCACCTGTTCGCCGGTCACCTGACGATCCTCGAGCCGAAGTTCGACCCGGTGCGCACGTGGGAGATCATCGACCGCGAGAAGGTCCAGCTGATCTTCATGACCGGCGACGCGATGGCCCGGCCGCTGATCGAGGCGTACGAGAGCGGCGGGTACGACGGTTCGTCGCTCGTCGCGGTGGCCAGCAGCGCCGCCATCTTCAGCCGTCCCGTCAAGGAGCGGTGGATGGCGGCCTTCCCCAACGTGTTCTTCACCGACTCGGTCGGCTCGTCGGAGACCGGCTTCCAGGGCACCGGCCTGCAGGACGCGGAGAACATCAAGGGCGAGGGCTGCGTCGTGAGCCTCGGTCCGGAGTCCGTCGTCCTCGACGAGGGCAACAAGATCCTCGACCTCGCCTCGAACGTCGGCGCCGTCGGGCGGCTGGCCCGGTCGGGGTCGGTCCCGCTCGGCTACTACAAGGACCCCGAGAAGTCCGCGCGCACGTTCATCGAGATCGACGGCACCCGCTACTCGGTGCCCGGCGACTTCGCCCGTATCGAGGCCGACAACAAGGTCACGCTGCTGGGCCGCGGGTCGAACTGCATCAACACCGGCGGGGAGAAGGTCTACCCCGAGGAGGTCGAGATGGCGCTGAAGGCCCACCCCGACGTCTACGACGTGCTGGTGGTCGGGGTCGCCGACGAGAACTACGGCCAGGCCGTCTCGGCGGTCATCCAGCCACGCGGCGAGAACCGGCCGTCGGTGGAGGAGCTGCGCGCGTTCCTGAGGGCGGACCTGTCCGGCTACAAGCTGCCGCGCGCGGTCACCTATGTCGACGAGATCCCGCGCAGCGCCACCGGCAAGGCCAACTACCCGGCGGCCCGCAAGCTCGTGGGCGCCGCGGTCTCGGCCGCCGCCGCTCCCGCCCCCGCCTGAGGAGAC
>NZ_DASWVI010000026.1:0-2032 GCF_036401255.1 Nocardioides sp.
GTTGACCTGCCCCGGACCGCCGCCGATCGCGAGGAGGTCTGGGACGCACTCAGCGGCCCGTACGGCCGCCACGCCAGGCCCGGTGCCCGCCTGGCCATCATCTGCATCACCGAGGACCGCCGCAGCGCCGAGCTGGCCAGCCAGCACCTGTCCAACCGTCTCCAGGACGTCGGCATCACGACCCACATCAGGCTGTGGTCCGACGGCGAGCGCTGGCGCGAGTTCAACACCGGCCAGACCGGGCTGCAGACCCCCTCGACCGCTGAGCGGATCGCGGCCGCGACCGTGCTCACCGGCGCCGCCCAGCCGGCCGCCAGCCGCGAGTCCCTGGCCGCCTCGATGGTCGGCGACCGCGAGCCCATCGCCCAGCTCCTCCCCGCGGCCCGGGCCGCGGCCGCGGACAGCCCTCCCGCCCTCGAGCGGGACTGGGCACTGGACCGGCTCGAGCATTTCCACGCCGACGGCAACCGGCTCTCCGACGTCGACGGTGCGCGGATGCTGGTGGCCCTGGAGACGATCAGCATCCGGGACGCGCTCTGGGAGGACATGAGTCGGGAGAACTCCACCTCCCACATGGCCATCTGGACCGACCTCACCCGCCGCGGCCCGGACGAGGTCCGCGCGGCGCCGGCCTCCATGCTCGGCTTCGCCAGCTGGCTTCGCGGCGACGGTGCCAAGGCCTGGTGCGCGCTCGACCAGGTGCCCGTCGACCGGCCCTACTCCATGGCCGCCATCGTCGCCTCGGCCTTGCAGAACGGCATCCACCCCCGCGAGTGGGAGCGATACCAGACCCAGATGCGCGACATCGCCGCCGACTTGGACGAGTCCTTCGTCCCCAAGCCACCCGGCCATCAGCGCGACATCCCGGGCATGCAGCCCGTCACCGACCGCCCGGCCCCGGGCCGCTGAGGAGGACCGCGATGAACCGCGACGACGCCCCCCCGGTGCAGCACAGCGCCACCGAGCGACAGCTGCGACGCCTGGTCGTGCCCGAGCCCGCGGCCTACGCCCCCGACAAGCGCCTTGACGTCATCCACGAACCCGACCTCGACCTGCTGTGGGGAGGCCAGGAATGAGCACCCCTCGCACCGACGTCTACGAATGGGTGCTCGCGAGCGCGGCCGAGGTCGCCCGGAATGTTGCACGCCACGGCGTGCCCATCACGTGGTCGGAGGCAGCGGAACGGCTGCGACGCACCGTCGAACTGTTGTCCGGGCCGGTTTTCCGCGTCGACGACGGTGGCACGTTCACTCCGTTGCCCCAGCAGGAAATTCCTCGGTGGCAGGAGACCGGGTTCGCAGAGTCTGTCGCCTGCGCTGCCGTTCACTACGCAGGCCAGCCCTACTACCCGGAGAACCCCCAGAGTTCGCGAGTCGAGATCGCGATTCCCTGGGACACCGCAACTGAGCTGGTGCATCTGCTCAGCGCACTCTTGGTTGCGCGGCTCACCGGCCCCACTCCCAGCTGCAACGAGGAACAAGTTGAAGCGGCGCAGCTGCTGAACAGGCTCAGCGCCGACGTGGCCTTCGAGTTCTCGCGTGACGACGACGCACTCCTGGGCGACGAGGAGAAGGTTGGGGAGCGCGTCTACCTCCTGATGCGATCCTGCGATGTCTGGCAGGCGCTGGACCTCCTGGGCAACGGGAGGGAAGCGCTCCGGCTCGCGGGCGTAACGGACATGGAGATCTTGGACCTCACCCTTTGGGAGGCCAGCTGCTGACTGTTCGGACCCTACGAGCAGGCGTCATGAGCACCCCGCACGCCGACGTCGACGACGCCGACAGGCTGGCCCGCGTCAAGCTGAGCAGCGCCATCGAGCCCGGCGACCTGCGCGTCACCGGCCTGGTCAGCGAGCTCGGCGCCGTCAAGGTCCTGGACTACCTCGAGGCCGCCGGCGAGGTGGAGAACCACTGGGGCTTCACCATCGGCCACGAGCTCGCCCACGTCGATCCCGGCAAGGTCCTCGAGCAGGCCGCCGGTCGGGGCATCCGGTTCGTCATCCCCGGCGATGCCGAATGGCCCGACCAGCTCG
>NZ_DASWVI010000027.1:0-6600 GCF_036401255.1 Nocardioides sp.
TGGGTCTCCGCCAGCCGCGCGAACACCGGCTCGAGCTCGGCGGCGGTCTCCGCCACCCGGTCCGCGGGCACGCCGACGGCCGCGGCGGCGCCCGGTGCGCCGGCCCCGCGGAAGCGCTGGAGGAAACCTCTGGTTCGTGGCATCGGGCCCCCTGTCCCCGCGTCCACCTTCGAACCTACGGGCGCCCGGCGCGAGCCAGGCAGAGCCGAAGGGTGCCCACCGGCCGGGACGTTGGTCCACCGCCCGGGGCGAGGCGGTGGGGGTCTACCCGACGTCGAGGGGCCGCGGGGCGCGCGGGAGCCAGTCGTGGGTGACGTGGTCGACGATGTGCACGCCGGCCGGGGCGGTGATCTCGTGGACGCCGGCCGGCACCCGGCCCTCCTTGAGCGCGTGGAAGACCTCCCACTCGCGGCGCTTGCGGCGGTTGCGGAAGCTGGTCGCGAACGACGCCGGGTCGGTCCAGTGGGCGAACTCCTCGCCGTCGAGGTACTTCAGCTCCACGCACAGGCCCTGGGGCAGCGCGATCGAGCGGACGTCGACCGGCGTCGTGCGGATCTCCCACTCGAAGGCCTTGGTGTAGACGAAGTCGGGGCCGATCGGGAAGCCCCACTCCTCGGCGTTGCGGAAGCCGAGGTCGAGGTAGCCCTTCGACCCGCTCTCCAGGTACAGCCCGTGCCGCGGCACCCGCACGATCGACTGGACGTCGCCCACCTGCCAGCCGAGGTCGGCCATCGAGACCTCGCCCTCGGTGGTCAGCACCATGTCGCCGTCCCACTTCCAGGAGTAGCGCGTGGTGACCTGGGAGAAGCACCAGTTGTAGAAGTACGACAGCGAGTGGACCGACAGCTCGTGCTGGGCCAGGTGCTCGGCGCCGGCGCGCGCGACCGAGAAGGGGTACGACGCGACCGTCAGCTTGTCCGCCCGGCCGGCGCGCTCGGCGGTGGCCCGGGCGACGTCCGGCGTGCCGTCCTCGGAGCCGTTGTCGACCAGCAACACGTTGTCGCACGCCCGGAGCAGCGGGGGCAGCACGAACGGCAGCGACGGTGCCTCGTTCTTCACCCGCAGCACCGCGGTCGACCCCGGGCGCAGGCCCCCCGGCCGCAGCCACGGCCAGGTGATGTCGAAGTCGGTGTGGCCCTCCAGGTTCGCCAGCCCGGTGGCGCCGAGGTGAGCGGTCACCGGCTTCGGCCCATGGCCTTGCGCAGTCCGCGCCGCACCGGCGCGGGGATCGCGGCGCGCACCCCGTGCGGGATCTTGTGCGCCGGGTCGGCCGGCGCCGGGCCGCGCCGCTGGCCGCCGCCCTTGAGCTGGCGGCGCACCCGCTGCTCGGCCGCGACCACCGAGGAGCGGGAGATCGCCTCCGCCTCCTCGTAGAGCTCGACGTAGCCCTCGCGGAGCTGGTCGAGGGCCTGGTGCACCTGCGGCGTGTCCCCGCCCGGGTCGGCGAGCTTGTTCAGCTCGGCCCACGTCTCGGCGGTCAGCTCGTGCAGCCGCGGCGGGAGGCCCAGGTCCTCGAGGGTCTGGTTCATCCGGCGCAGGCTCGGGTCGACGAAGCGGTGGCCCTCGCGGATCGCCTCGCTCTTGGCGTGCATCACGTGCTGGAGGCCGAGCTGCTCGCCGGCCTGCATGATGATCCGGGTCCAGTCGTCGAGGAGGTCGGCGTACCGGACGAAGATCCGCCCGCCGTCGGCGACCGACTCGCGGGTGGCGCGCTCGGTGTGCAGCAGCATGTTCAGCCAGGACGCCGCAAGGTGGGCGGAGCCCGCCCGGTTGTTGTAGTAGGTCTGCTTGCTGCCGACGACCTCGGCCGGCGGGCGCAGCATCGTCGCGAACACCGGGGTGGCGCCGGTGCGCAGGGCCGCGACCCGCCACAGCGAGAGGAACCAGCTCAGCCGCGGGTCCTTGACGACCAGCTCGGTGCAGACGTCGAAGTGACCGTTCAGCCAGTCGGCGGTGGTGATCCGCTCCTGCTCGCGGGTGGAGACCCGTCCGGTCTCGAACCAGGCGTCCGGGCGCGCGTCGCTGACCTGGACGCCCGCCTCCTTGAGCAGCCGGTCGTGGTGCGCGACCACCCAGGCGGGCTCGCCGAACCCCTTGGGGTTGGTCTCGTCGGGCGTGACCTCGGGCTTGGGGACGTGCAGGCCCATGATCTGCATCAGGCCGGCCATCGTGCTCGTGCCGCTGCGGCCGGCACCCGCCACGAACAGGACCTTGCGGGGGTAGTCGCGGGGGTCGACGTCGCTCGGATCGGCAGGCACGGGCTGGTCACTCACGAACAGGGAGCCTAACGGTTCGGCCGCGTCCCTCCCGAGCCGGCGGCCGTTGCCGGACCCACCCCCACCAGTCCCTCACCAGTAGCGTGAGGCCATGAGGTTCGGGCGGCGAGCGCCGTTGGTCAGCGTGGTCGTCCCGGTCTTCGACGTCGCCGGCTACCTGCCCGAGGCCCTCGACAGCATCCTGGGACAGTCGCACCGCAACCTCGAGGTGGTCGTCGTCGACGACGGCTCGACCGACGACTCGGGACGGATCGCGGACGGGTACGCCGACCGCGACCCCCGCGTCCGGGTCGTGCACACCGACAACCACGGCCTCGGCGCCGCCCGCAACGAGGGCATCCGGCACGCCACCGGCGAGCTGCTGACGTTCGCGGACTCCGACGACGTGGTCCCGCCGGGCGCCTACGCGGCGCTCGTGCGCCAGCTGGGCCGCACCGGGGCGGACTTCGTGACCGGATCGGTGGCCCGCTGGGAGGGCGACCGGCTCGAGGAGCTGCCCTGGATGCGCCGGCTGCACCGGCCGCGCGCGGCGTACGTCATCGAGCAGCACCCCGAGATCCTCGGCGACGTGTTCGCGTGGAACAAGCTGTTCCGCCGCTCGTTCTGGGACGAGGCCGAGCTGGCCTGGCCGGAGGGCATCCGCTACGAGGATCAGCCCGCGACCACCCGCGCCTACGTCGCCGCGCGCCGGTTCGGGGTCGTGCCGGACGTCGTCTACCACTGGCGGATCCGCCACGACGGCACCTCGATCACCCAGCAGCGCTCGTCGGTGGCGGACCTGCGCGATCGGTGGACGACCAAACGGATGTCGCTGGCGACCGTGCGCGGCTTCGACTCGGACCAGGTCACCCGGGTGTTCGTCGACCGGGTGCTGGCCGGCGACATGCCGCGCTACTTCACGGTGATCCCCGGCTGCTCCGACGAGTGGTGGGACCTGCTGGTGGCCGGGGTCCGGGAGTTCTGGGGCGAGCGGACGCTGGCCGGCTCGGGCCTGCCGCCCGTGCACCGCCTCGCCGGCTGGCTGGTCGGCCAGGACCGCCGGGCCGACGCCGAGCTCGTGATGCGGTACGCCGCCGAGCGCGGCGGTCCGGTGCCGCGGGTGCCCGCCGCGCAGGGGCTGCGGATCGACGTGCCGGGCCTGGACCCGGCCACCGTCGACCCGGCAGCCCTCGCGCTGCGGGACTCCGAGGTCTAGCTTTCAGACGAGGCCCTGGTCGGAGAGGAACTGGTCGGCGACGTCCTCCGGCGTCTCGCGGTCGACGGTCACCTGGGCGATCAGCCCGCCGAGCGTGTCGTTGTCGAGCGCGGCCATCAGGTCGTCGAGCAGCTGCTCCACGTCGGGGTGCTCGGCGAGGAAGTCCTCGGACACCAGCGGGATGAGGTTCTGCGCGGGCTGGATGCCCTTGTCGTCCTCGAGCAGCACCAGGCCCTGGTCGGCGAGCGTGCCGTCGAGCGTGCCGGTCTGGCCGAGCTGAGCCTCGCCGTCGAGCACCGCCTTGTAGGTCTGCGGCGAGGCGTAGCCGAGCGGCAACAGCTCGGTGATGTCGATGCCGTAGACGCTCTTCAGGCCGGCCTCGCAGTCGGCGCGGCCCGCGCAGTCCTCGGCGGCCGCCAGCACGACCGACTTGCCCTCGAGGTCGGACAGCTTGGTGACGCCCTCGGAGTCGCTGAAGTCCTGGGTGACGAAGTAGGCGTTCTGCGAGGTCGCCGCGGACGGGTCGAGCAGCTTCAGGCCCTTGTCGGCCAGCAGCGGCGTCACCGCGTCGATGGACTCCTGGGTGTCGTTGGTCGTGATGGACGGGGCGTCCTCGCCGTTGACGGTGGTGTTCATGAAGTCGGCGATGCCGCCGACGTACTCGGGGGCGATCTGGATGGCGTCGGGCATCTGGTTGACGTAGATGTCGCGACGGCCGACGAGCTTGGTGGTGACGTCGTAGCCGGCGTGCTCGAGCACGCCGGCGTACATCGCGGTCACGAGGGCGGCCTCGTCGAAGTTCTGGCTGCCGATCGTGACCGATCCGCCGCCGGAGGCCGAGGGCGTGGTCGACGGGTCGGCGGACTTGTCGCTGTCGAGGTCGTCGTCGGCGCAGCCCGCCAGCGCGAGGAGCGCGACGGAGATCAGGGCTGCTGCGGCACTGCGTGTCTTCATGGGGTCCACCTTCTGTGTCCCGCGAGCGGTGCTCGCGCGTGTCCGGTGCGGCGGGCCGGCGAGCGCCCGCAGCCTCAGCGGTCGAGTGGTTCGACCGCCGTGCCCAACCTAGGCGGACCCGCCGACATTCCGCGCTCACGATTTCGCAACGGTCCGCGGCCGGGCCGCACCGCCCGCTGCACCAGCGCCATCGTCCCCTCCAGCCCCAGCGCCACCACGGCGACCACCACGGCCCCGGCGATGCCCTTGCCGTAGTAGTTGGCCGCGAAGCCGTCGGTGATCACCCGCCCCAGCCCCGGCCCAGCGACCAGGGCGGCGATCGTGGCCGTGGCCCACACCTGCACCAGCGCCAACCGGACGCCCGAGACGACCAGCGGCAGCGCGATCGGGAGCTCCACGCGGGTGAATCTCTGCCAGCCGGTCATGCCCATCCCGTCGGCCACCTGCGTGAGCTCGGCCGGCACCTCCCGGACCGCGACGTAGGCGTTGGTGATGATCGCCGGCAGCGCGAAGAGGGCGAGCGCGAGCAGCGTCGCCAGGCCGGCCCGGCCGTACGGACCGAGGTGCGCCGTCCCCGGCCAGTCGGCGACCACGAACACCGCGAGCAGGGCGAACGTCGGGACCGCGCGGCCGACGTTGGAGATGTTGATCGCGAGGAAGCCGCCGCGCCCGAGGTGGCCGAGCCACAGCGCCAGCGGCAGCCCGACCGCCGCCGCGATGCCCAGCGCGGTGATGCTGAGCAGCAGCTGCTGAACCAGCAGGTGGAGCATGCCGTCGGACCCGCTCCAGTTGGACCCGTCGAGCAGGTAGTCCCAGGTGTCCGCGAACGTGTTCACAGCCGCACCCCCCGGGTCCACGGGGTCAGGAGGTACTGCCCCAGCACGATGAGGGCGTCGAGCGCCAGGGCCAGCAGCACGCAGATCACCGACGCGGTGAACAGCTCGGCACGGAAGTTGCGGGCGACCCCGTGCTGGATCAGGTTGCCGAGGCCGCCGTACGACACCAGCACCCCCACCGTGGTCAGCGCGACGGTCGACACCGACGCCACGCGCAGCCCGGCGGCGAAGACCGGCAGCCCGAGCGGCAGCTCGACGAGGAACAGCATCCGGGTCGGGCCGTAGCCGAGGCCAGTCGCGGACTCGCGGACCTCCTCGGGCACCGAGCGGAGGCCGTCGAGCATCGCGCGCACGAGGATCGTCAACGCATACAGGGCCAGGCCGAGCACGACCGTGGTCTCCGTCAGGCCCGTGAACGGGAGGAACAGCGGGAACAGCGCGAGCGAGGGGATCGTGTAGATGCCGGTGCTGACCCCCAGCACGCTCGACTCGAGGCGAGGGAACCGGCGCGCGACCAGCGCCAGGGGGAACGCGATCGCCATCGCCAGGAGGAGGGCGAGGACGGTGATCTCGACGTGCTGCTGGGTCGCGTCGACGATGTCCTGCTGGCGGTCCACGACGTACTGCCAGCAGACCCACCGGTTCTCGGTCGTCGAGTAGCAGCTCGGTCCGTCGGCCGCCGCTGCGGCCCCGAGTAGGGTCACCGCATGGACGCTACCGGGTCGGCGGGAGCCCAGCCCATGATCAGGCTCACGGGTGTCGGCAAGACCTACGACGACGGCACCGTCGCCGTCCACGAGCTCGACCTCGACGTCGGCCGCGGTGAGCTCGTCTGCCTGGTCGGTCCGTCGGGCTGCGGCAAGTCCACCACGCTGAAGATGATCAACCGGCTGATCGAGCCGACGACCGGCACGATCGAGATCGACGGCCAGGACGTCACCCGGTCCGACCCGGTCCAGCTGCGCCGCGGGATCGGCTACGTCATCCAGCAGGTCGGGCTGTTCCCGCACCAGCGGATCGCGGCCAACGTGATGACGGTCCCGCGCCTGTACGGCGAGTCCCGCAAGGTCGCCCGCCAGCGCGCCGACGAGCTCCTCGAGCTCGTGGGCCTCGACCCGGCGACGTACGCCGACCGCTACCCCCACCAGCTGTCCGGCGGGCAGCGTCAACGCGTGGGCGTGGCGCGTGCGCTCGCCGCGAAGCCCCCGCTGCTGCTGATGGACGAGCCGTTCGGCGCGGTGGATCCGCTCGTGCGGCTGCGGTTGCAGGACGAGTTCCTCCGGCTGCAGCGCGACCTCGGGGTGACGGTCGTGTTCGTGACCCACGACATCGACGAGGC
>NZ_DASWVI010000028.1:0-4157 GCF_036401255.1 Nocardioides sp.
TCACGACCACGCCGCGCACCGAGTACGGCCGGCCGAGCGCCTCGGCGGCACCGGCAACGTCACCGGCGGCCAGGCTCATCCGGACGTACGTCGAGGACCACACCTGCGGCCCTCCGTCGAGCGGGATGCCCTCGGCGGTGAAGCCGTGGCGCTCACCGGCCTCGCGCAGCGTCGCGACGTCGCCGGCGGCGCGGTGGCCGTAGCGGAAGTTGGCCCCGACCACGACCGCGGCGGCGTGGAGGCCGTCGACGAGCACGCGCTGCACGAACTCCTCGGGGGTCCACCGGGCGACGTCGCGGTCGAAGGGCAGCGCCAGCACCCCGTCGGCCCCGGCCTCCGCGAGCAGCTCGGCGCGTCGCTCCAGGGACGTCAGCGTCATCGGCGCGTGCTCGGGCCGGAGCACGGCCATCGGGTGCGGGTCGAAGGTCACCGCGACGACCGCCAGGGACCGCTCGGCCGCGGTCTCGCGCGCCCGGTTGACCACGTGGCGGTGTCCGAGGTGCACGCCGTCGAAGTTGCCGACGACCACGACGGTGGGTCCGAGGTCGGAGGGGATCTCCTCCAGGGAGCGCCAGATCTGCACCCGGGCAGCCTAGCGAGGGCTCAGACGAACACCGCGACAGCCTTCGCCACACCGCCGCGGGGCTCGTAGAGCGCGAGGAACCGTCCGTCGGGTGCGAACACCGCGCTCAACCCGGCGAGCTCGAGCCGCAGCGGCCGGCCGAAGCGGACGTCGGCGGCCTGGGCGTCGTCGAGATCGACGCTCGCGAACGCCGCTCGGGCGGCGTCGGCCACCGGCAGCACGGTGAAGTCCTCGGCGAGCTGCTCGAGCGTGTGCGCCGTCTCCAGACGGTAGGGGCCGACGGCGGTACGCCGCAGCGCGGTCAGGTGCCCACCGACACCGAGGCGGGCGCCGAGGTCGCGCGCGATCGCGCGCACGTAGGTGCCGCTCGAGCACCGCACCGAGACGTCGAGGTCGACCGACTCCTCGCCGGGGCGGACGTCGTGGACCACGAGCTCGTGCACGGTGACGGGACGGGCCTCCAGCTCGACGTCCTCGCCCGCACGGACCCGCTGGTAGGCGCGCTTGCCGTCGACCTTGATCGCCGACACCGCGGTCGGCACCTGGAGCAGGTCGCCGACGAACTCGGCCGCCGCGGACCGGACCGTCGCCTCGTCCAGCCGCGCGGTGGAGGCGGTGGCGGTCACCTCGCCCTCGGCGTCGTCGGTGGTCGTGGAGACGCCGAGCCGGATGGTGGCGTCGTACGCCTTCTCGGTGAGCATCAGGTGCCCGAGCAGCCGGGTCGCGCGGTTGATCCCGAGCACGAGCACACCGGTGGCCATCGGATCGAGCGTGCCGGCGTGTCCGACCTTGCGGGTGCCGGCGAGCCGGCGCACCCGCGACACGACGTCGTGCGACGTCAGGCCGGCGGGCTTGTCGACGATGACCAGCCCGGCGACCGACCCCGCGACCGGGCCGGTGTCACTCGCCGTCATCGACCCCGTCGGACTCGTCGGCCTCGACGTCGCGGGGCTTCTTGTAGGGGTCCTCGCCGCCGGCGAACTCGGTGCCGCGGCGGGCCGCGACCTCCTCGTCCAGCGCCTTCGCACGGGCCAGCACCTCGTCGAGGTGGCGCGCGCTCTCCGGCAGCGCGTCGGCGACGAACGTCAGCGTCGGCGCCGTGCGCATCCCCAGCTGCTTGGCGACCTCCGAGCGCAGCAGCCCCTTGGCCGACTCCAGCGCGGCGGCCGTGCTCGCGAGCGCGGCCTCGTCGTCACCGGCCTGGTCCAGCACCGTGTAGAAGATCGTCGCCTGCTGCGAGTCGCCGGTCACGCGGACGTCGGTGACGGTCACGAACCCCAGGCGCGGGTCCTTGATCCGGCGCTCCAGCATCTCCGCGACGATCACCTGGATCCGGTCGGCGATCTTGCGGACGCGTGGGTTGCTCATGCTTCCTACTCTCTCAAACCCTCATCAGACGCCGAGTCGGCGCCAGTTTCCCTCCCGCACGCGCCGAGTCGGCGCCAGTTTCCGCGAAGACCGGGAAACTGGCGCCGACTCGGCAGTGATCAGCTGCGCGCGATCTCGCGCATCTCGAACGCCTCGACGATGTCGCCTTCCTTGATGTCCTGGAAGTTGCGCAGCACCAGACCGCACTCGAAGCCCTCGCGGACCTCGGACGCGTCGTCCTTCTCGCGCTTGAGCGACGCGAGGTCGAGGTTGTCGGCCACCACGGCGCCGTCGCGGATGACCCGGACCTTGGCGTTGCGGCGGATCAGGCCGCTGGTGACCATGCAGCCGGCGATGTTGCCGACCTTCGACGAGCGGAAGATCGCCCGGATCTCCGCCTGGCCGAGGGTCGACTCCTCGTAGACCGGCTTGAGCATGCCCTTGAGCGCGGCCTCGATCTCCTCGATGGCCTGGTAGATCACCGTGTAGTAGCGGATCTCCACACCCTCGCGGTCGGCGAGCTCGGTGGCCTTGCCCTGCGGGCGGACGTTGAAGCCGATGATGATCGCGTCGGAGGCGGCCGCCAGGTCGACGTTGGTCTCGGTGATCGCACCGACACCGCGGTCGATGACGCGCAGGCTCACCTCGTCGCCGACGTCGATCTTCGCCAGCGCGTCCTCGAGCGCCTCGACCGAACCGGACACGTCGCCCTTCAGGATCAGGTTGAGCTCCTGGCTCTCGCCCTTCTCCATGGAGGCCATGAAGTCCTCGAGCGTACGGCGCACGCGGCGCTTGGCCTGCATGGCCGCCCGCTCGCGGGCCTCACGCTTCTCGGCGATCTGGCGCGCCATCCGGTCGTCCTCGACCACGATGAAGTTCTGTCCGGCGCCGGGGACGGCGGACAGACCCAGCACCATGGCGGGGCGCGACGGGGTGGCCTCGGTCAGCTCGTTGCCGTACTCGTCGAGCATCGCCCGGACGCGGCCGTGGGCCGGGCCCGCGACGATCGAGTCGCCGACGCGGAGCGTGCCGCGCTGGACCAGGATCGTGGCCACGGGGCCGCGACCACGGTCGAGGTGCGCCTCGATGACCAGACCCTGCGCGTCCCGGTTGGGGTTGGCGCGCAGGTCCAGCGACGCGTCGGCGGTCAGCACGACCGCCTCCAGCAGCTTGTCGAGGTTGAGCTCGGACTTGGCCGAGACGTCGACGAACATCGTGTCGCCGCCGTACTCCTCGGGGACCAGGCCGTACTCGGTCAGCTGGCCGCGGACCTTGGTCGGGTCGGCCTCGGGCTTGTCGATCTTGTTGACCGCGACCACGATCGGCACGCCGGCCGCCTTGGCGTGGTTGAGCGCCTCGACGGTCTGCGGCATCACGCCGTCGTCCGCCGCGACCACGAGGATCGCGATGTCCGAGGACTGCGAGCCGCGCGCACGCATGGCGGTGAACGCCTCGTGACCCGGGGTGTCGATGAAGGTGATCCGGCGGTCCTCGCCGTCGACATCGGTGTGCACCTGGTAGGCGCCGATGTGCTGGGTGATGCCGCCGGCCTCGCCCGCCACCACGTTGGCGTGGCGCAGCGCGTCGAGCAGCTTGGTCTTGCCGTGGTCGACGTGACCCATCACCGTGACGACCGGCGGACGGCTCTCGAAGTGCTCCTCGTCCTCCTCGTCGTCGGCGAACTCGATGTCGAAGGACTCGAGCAGCTCGCGGTCCTCGTCCTCGGGGGACACGACCTCGACGACGTAGTTGAGCTCCTCGCCGAGCAGCTCGAGGGTCTCGTCGTTGACGGACTCGGTCGCGGTGACCATCTCGCCGAGGCTGAACAGCATCTGCACCAGCTGGGCCGGCTCGACGTTGATCTTCTCGGCGAAGTCGGTGAGCGACGCACCGCGGGGCAGCCGGACGGTCTCGCCGTTGCCCTTGCGGACGCGGATGCCGCCGATCGTCGGGGCCTCCATGGCCTCGAACTCCTGGCGACGCGCCCGCTTGGACTTGCGGCCACGCCGCGACGGACCGCCGGGGCGACCGAACGCACCCTGGGTCTGGCCACGCTGACCGGGACGGCCACCACCGGGACGGCCACCACCGCTGGGGCCGAAGCCGCCGCCACCGGGACGACCCGGGGCACCGGCACCGGCACCGCCGCGACCCGGCGCGCCACCGCGACCGGGAGCACCGCGGCCCGGAGCACCGGGACGACCCG
>NZ_DASWVI010000029.1:0-6708 GCF_036401255.1 Nocardioides sp.
CACCCTCGACGGTGGTCGCCCGCCGGGCGCCGGCGAGCTGGCGGTCCGCGTCGACCGCGGTCCGTACGCCGCCGCCGCGGGGCATCCGGTCGACCCGGCCCACGGCCTCGGCCAGGCGCTCCTCGGTCAGCCGCCCGGAGCGGACGGCGGCCACGATCGCGGCCTGGATCTCGCGCACCAGCGCGACGTCCTTGTCGGCACCGATGCAGAGCAGGTCGGCGCCGGCGGCCAGGGACAGCACGGCCGCCTCGGGGATGCCGCGGCCGGCCGACGCGCCGGCCATGTCGAGCGCGTCGCTGACCACGACCCCGTCGTACCCCAACCGCTCGCGCAGCAGCCCCAGCACGGGCCGGCTCAGCGTCGCCGGCAGCTCGGGGTCGAGCGCCGGCACCACGATGTGGGAGGTCATCACCGAGGCGACGCCCGCGTCGACGGCCGCGGCGAACGGCGCCAGCTCGCGGCCCAGCAGGGTCGCGAGGTCGACCTCGACGGTCGGGAGAGCCAGGTGGCTGTCCTGCGCGGTGTCGCCGTGGCCCGGGAAGTGCTTGACGCAGGCGGCGACCCCGGCGCTCTGCAGGCCGGCGACCCAGGCGACGACGTGGGCGGCGGCCTCGGCGGGGTCCGGTCCGAAGCTGCGGGTGCCGATGACCGGGTTGTCGGGGTTGGAGTTCACGTCGGCGACCGGGGCGAGGTCGAGGTCGATGCCGGCGGCGGCCAGCTCGGCGCCGACGGCCGCGCCGGTGTGCCGGGTCAGCTCGAGGTCGCCGGCCGCCCCGAGGGCGGCGGGGCCGAGCACGGGGCTGCCGTCGAGGGCGTGCATCCGAGTGACGTCGCCGCCCTCCTCGTCGACGGCGACGACGGCGTACGGCGCGGCCGCGTGGATCGCGGCCGTGAGCCCGGCGACCGCGGCCGGACCGGCGGCGGTGTTGCTGCCGAACAGACAGACGCCGCCGAGGCCCTCGGCCAGCAGGCCCGCCACGTCCGGATCCAGCGTGGTGCCGGGGAACGCGGGCAGCAGCACCCGCAGGGCGAGACGTTCGAGGCTCATCCCTTCACCGACCCGGACGTGAGGCCCGCGACCATCCGGCCCTGGACCAGCAGGAAGAAGATGACGACCGGGATCGCGATCAACGTCGAGCCGGCCATGATGCCGCCCCAGTCGGTGCCGCGGTTGACGTCGGTGAAGATGCTCAGCCACAGCGGCAGCGTCTTCTTGTCGCCCTGGGACATCACGACCACCGCGAGCGTGAACTCGTTCCAGGCCTGGATGAACCCGAAGACGCCGGTCGCGACCAGGCCGGGGGCCAGCAGCGGGAACGTCACCCGGAAGAAGGCCTGGACCCGCGAGCACCCGTCGATCATCGCGGCCTCCTCGAGCTCGAACGGGACACCGGCGACGAACCCGCGCAGCGTCCAGATCGTGAACGGCAGGACCGACGCGACGTAGACCAGGGTCAGGCCGAAGACGGAGTTCAGCAGGTTCATCCCCTCGAGCATCTTGTACTGGGAGATGAACAGCCCCTCGACCGGGATCATCTGGATCACCAGCAGCGCCACGATGAACGACTTGCGGCCGCGGAACTTGAACCGCGACACCGCCACCGCCGCCAGGAACGCGAACGTCAGCGCCACCCCGATGGTCAGCAGCGTCACCATCAGGCTCATCTTCAAGGCGTCCAGGAACTGGTTGCCGTCGAAGACCGTGCGGTAGTTGTCCAGCGTGCCGCCGAACGGCACCCAGGTCGGGTCGGGGTTGCGGATCTTGTTGCGGGGCAGCAGCGAGCTGTTGACCATCCAGTAGACGGGGAAGACGCACATCACGAACGCGACGACACCGACGGCGTTGGCGAACAGCCGCACCGGGCGGCGGGCGGGGCGGGCCATCAGTCTTCCTCCTGGCGGAGCATCGCCCAGATGTACGGCGCGGTCAGCACCACGGTGAGCACGAGCATGAAGAGGGCGACCGCGGCCGCCATGCCGAAGTCACCGCCGCCGATGCCGAGCCGGTAGATGTAGGTGCCGAGCAGGTTCGTGTCGCGGGTGCTGCCGCCGGCCTGCTGGAGCACGTAGATCTGTGTGAACACCCGCAGGTCCCAGATCACCTGCAGCAGGCCGACCACGAGCAGCACCGGACGGATGCTCGGCAGGATCACCGAGCGCAGCCGCTGCGCGGGCCCGGCGCCGTCGATCTCGGCCGCCTCGATCATGTCCTCGGAGACCTGGGTGAGCGCGGCGTAGACGGTGAACGCGACGAACGGCACGCTCATCCACACCACGATGACGGTGGCGACGAAGAAGAAGGACATCGGGTTGAGCAGCCACGGGTGCCCGGCGTAGTCGATGCCGCTCTTGGCGAGCACCCAGTTGATCACGCCGTACTGCGTGTCGAAGAGCCACTGCCACACGGTGAGGGTCGCGACCACCGGCATCGCCCAGGCGAGCAGCAGCCCGGTCTGCAGCAGGATGCGCACCGGCTTGGCCATGTGCTGCATCAGCAGCGCGAGCCCGACGCCGACGGCCATCGTGACGGCCGCGTTGACGACGCAGAACACCAGCGAGCGCAGCGCCACCCGCCACAGGTAGGGGTCGGTGAGCAGCTCGCGGAAGTTGTCCACGCCGACCCACTCCGGCGGCCTGCCGAACTGCTGGGCGAGGCCGAACTTCTGGAACGCGAGCACGACCTCGCGCGCCAGCGGGTAGCCGAGGGCGACGAGGAGTGCCGCGAGCGCGGGGACCAGCAGGCCGTAGGGCAACGGGGTACGCCGCGGGCGGGGCGGGCCGGCCGTCGTGCTCATCGTGTCCTCCTCCTCTCTCGGTGGTCGGGCGTCTCATCATGTCCCGGCACGGTCCGGGCACGGCACGGCCGGGGCGGCGACGCAGCGGCGCCGCCCCGGCCTGGTGTGACGGAGTGTGACGGAGTGTGATGGGGTGTCGGGTCCCGTGGGGTCAGCCGTTGAGCTGCGGGTCCATCTGCTCGTCGGCCTTCGCGGCCAGCTCGGCGACGTCGCCGCCCTGGGCGATGCCGCTGAACAGGTCCTCCAGGACGCGCGAGCCCTCGACGGTCGCCCAGCCGGGCGCGGCCGGGGTCAGCTTGGCGTTGGACGCCGCGGCGATGGTGGCCTGGGCGAACGCGTCGTCACCGAGCAGCGAGGTCAGCGAGTTCTTGGCGGGCGTCAGACCGTTCTGCGCCATGATCGTCTGGTAGTCGTCGCTGAGCATGAGCGCGACCGCCTTCTGCGCGAGCTCCTGGTTGGGCGACTTGGCCGCGATCGCGATGTCGGAGCCGCCGAGCAGCACCGGTGCGGGCTGGCCGTCGGTGCCGGGCAGCGCGAAGACGCCGACCTTCTCGGCCAGGTCCGGGCAGCCGGTCTTGGGGTCGTTGAGCAGGCCCATCACCCAGCCGGGCGCGGACATCATGCCGACCTCGCCGGCGCAGAACGGGGTCTGCGGGTCGGCCTCGTTGCCGTCCTTGGGGGCACCCGAGGCCTCGGTGAAGAGCTTCTGCGCGGTCTCCAGGCCGGCGATCGACTCGGGCGACTCGAGCGCTCCGGTCCACTCGCCGCCGTCCTCGGTCGCGAGGTCGCCCCCGGCGTCCCAGACGAACGCGACGCCGTTGCGCCAGTCCTGGCCGGGGAACCAGAAGCCGGAGAAGTTCGCCGGCTTGGGGTTGGCCTTCTTCAGCGCGATCGCGGTGTCGACGAACTCGCTCATCGTGGTGGGCACCGACAGGCCCGCCTTGTCCAGCAGGTCGGTCCGGTAGAAGACGTACTTGGAGCCGGCGTAGTAGGGCACCGCGTAGGTCTTGCCGTCGACGGTCGCCCCGTCCACGAAGCCCTGGAGCAGGTCGTCGCCCCCGAGGTCGCCCAGCTGGTCGGTGAGGTCGGAGAACGCACCGGCCGAGGTGAAGGTCGGCGCCTGGGTGTTGCCGATCTCCACGACGTCCGGGGTCTCGGACTCGCTCGAGAGCGCGGTGGTGAGCTTCTCCACCAGGCCGTCCCACTGCTGCTCCTCGATGGTGAGCGTGGAGCCGGGGTTCTGGTCCTCGAACGTGGTCTTCAGCCAGTCCCGCGCCTCCTGCGGGGTGTCCGCGCCGTTGAGCCAGACCCGGATGTCGGCGGTCTCGGAACCGCTGCCCTCGCTCTTGGTGTCGTTGCCGTCGCTGTCGCTCCCGCACGCGCTCAGCGCGGTCAGAGCCAAGGTGGCCAAGGCTGCGCCGGCCAGTGTCTTCTTGATGCGCACCGCAGTGTTCCTCTCTTGCGATCTACCCGTTGTGGTGACTGGCCCAGGTGCGGCGCAGAGCCGGGTCCTGGGTGCCGGCGGGCCCGGTTGGCCCGCCGTACGAGATCGGGGTCGTGCTCACGACACGCCCAGCTCTCCCGAGAGGACGAGGACGGCGGCGCCGAACAGCACCACGTCGTCGCCGAGGGTGGAGGTGCGGACCGCGAGGCCCGCGGAGCTCACCGGCATCGTGCGCTCGCGGATCACCCGGTCGGCGGCCTCGCGCAGCGGGCCGTCGAGCAGCTCGGTGGGGCCGCTGAGCACGAGCTCCTGGATGTTCAGCGTCCCGACGACCGGGGCGAGCGTGGCCCCGAGGCGCTCGCCGACCTCGGTCAGCACGGCCTCACGGTCGGCGCCCGGCTCGGCGAGCCGCCGGCGCAGCCGGGGGGCGGCCAGGATCGTCTCCAGACAGCCGCGGCGGCCGCAGGCGCAGACGTCGCCGCCGGGCTCCACCGTGACGTGGCCGACCTCACCGGCGGCGGCGAGGTGGCCGTGGAGGAGCGACCCCTCGAGCACCAGCCCGGCGCCGACACCGATGCCGACCCGCAGCACCATCAGCCCGCCGTCGCCGGTCTGGCCGAAGGTGTGCTCGCCGAGCACCGCGGTGTTGGCGTCGTTCGCGACGAACACCGGGACCCCGAGCGCGGTCGCCAGACTGGTCGCCAGCGGGGTGTCGGACCAGGCGAAGTTGGGGGCGTCGACCACGGTGCCGGCGGCGTCGACCACGCCGGGGCTGCCGACGCCGACGCCGAGGACCGGGCGGTCGGTCATCGCGATCAGCTCGGTGGCGAGCCGGTGCACCAGCGCGACCGCGTCGTCGCCGCGGGCCTCGCCGATCTCCAGCTGGTGGCGGGCCCGCACCTCACCGGCGAGGTTCACGACCGCGCCGCTCATCCGGTCGTCGGCGGACAGGTCCAGCGCCACGATGTGGGTGGCGTCGGGCGCGAGCCCGACCAGGGTCGGCGGCTTGCCGACCCGCGCGGTCGCCGGGGCGCCGAGCTCCTCGACCAGGCCGTCGGCGACCAGCTCGCCGACGAGGTCGGAGACGGTCACCCGGGTCAGGCCGGTGGTCCGGGCGAGGTCGGCGCGGCTGGCCGGCCCCTCCCGGAACAGCTGCTGGAGCAGCAGGGACCGGTGGTGCCGACGGGCGTCCTCCTGCAGCAGCTTGCCGCGGGGCCGGAGCGGTCGTCCGACCGGGGACATCGTCGTCACGTTTGTTAGTTCACCGCACTTACTTATTCGGTGTCAAGGGGTTCGGCGAGATGTGGGGTGCGGGTTTCACCGGCTGACCGGTGAAACCCGCACGACACGCCGGGGCGGCTCGGCGTGTCGTGCGGGTTTCGGCTGCCGAGTGGTGCGGCTGGGGCGCGTGAGACCGCGCGGCTCAGGCCCCTCGCGGCACCACCCGGCGCGACCCGACCAGCGCGGCGAGGAGCGCGAGCCCGGCGCAGGTGGCGGCGATCGCGGCGAGCGGCAGCACCGGGACCGTCAGGCCCACCTCCGGTACGTCGCGGGTCGTGGCGTGGCGCACCAGCCAGCCGACGAACAGCGTGATCGCCGAGCCGACCAGCAGCGCGGCGGCGCCGACCGAGCCCGCCTCCCACACCGCCATCCGGCGCAGCTGGGCGTCGGTGGCGCCGAGGAGCGCGATCGTGCGGAACTGGCGGCGGCGCTGGGTGACGCCGATCAGCACGGCGTTGACGATCGCGATGCCGGCGTACAGGCCCGAGGGCCCGAGCAGCACCCAGAGCCCGACCTCGTTGCCGGCGCGCGTCCGCGCGTCGACCTCCTCGATCCACCGCCCCGCCGGCAGCACCCGGGCGCGGGTCCCCGCGAGCAACGCGTCGACGTCGACGTCCCCGGGCATCACGAAGACCAGGTCGGTGATGGCCGCGCCGACCCGGTCGCCGACCAGCGCCCGCGGCACGAGGACGTCGGCGTAGAGGTCGGGGGCGTCGCGTACGACGGCCACCACCACCGGTCGCACCACCTCGCCGGCGATCCGCAGCCGCACCCGGTCGCCGACGCCCGCGCCCTCGTCGAGCGCGTAGGTCTCGGTCACTGCCACCGCGTCGCCCCCGCCGAGCCGGTCGAGGTCGCCGCGCACCGCGGTCAACCCGCGGGCCGCCTCGATGGCGGGCAGGTCGACGACCTCGACCGGCTCCCGTTCGCCCTCCGGACCGAGCCCGACCGCGACCGTGGTCCGCACGTCGGCCAGGTCGATCCCCGGATCGCCCGTCAGGCGCTCGACGACGGCGTCGTCGCCACCGGTCTCCACGACGACCGGGGCGTGGAGCTGGGCCCGGTCCATCGCGGTCGTCCAGTCGGCGGTGAGGCTCAGCGCGAGGATCATCGAGCCCGCGATCGCCGAGATCGCCAGGATCGGCGCGGCCAGCGCCGCGGGCGCGCGCACCGCCGTACGCACGTGGT
>NZ_DASWVI010000030.1:0-3738 GCF_036401255.1 Nocardioides sp.
CGGGGAGCCACGCGATCCGGGGCCGCAGGCCGCGCACCGAGAGCACGAAACCGGCGACCGCGAAGGGGATCACCACCGGCACCGCGACCGGCTCGAACGCGAGCGACAGCACGACGCCGGCCAGGAGCGCGAGGAGGAGGCGGGCGGGCACACGAAGAAAATACCGGTCCGGCGTTCACCGGACCGGCACGCGGGGCCACGGGGGCCTCCCTCTGCAGATCACGGAAGGAGCCCGCACCCTTCGGACCAGCACGACGCCGACTGGCTGCCGAGAACGTGACTGTTGTCTAGGGGACACGGGCTCCTTGCCGTATCCGTTCTCGCGGAGCGGACCGACCTCCGCGAACCAGGGCGGACGGATGGTTGGCGCTGCCATCCTCGACCCGGCCACTCGGACGTCGGTTCGCCGGCCACGATCTGCATGAACGGACGGCACACACTGAAGCGCCGGAGTGGGTGGCTGTCAACCGCCCGATGACCTGCGAGAACAGACGAAGCCGCAGGTCACAGACGGGTTGTCGGGCGAGAAAAATCTCAGTGATTTCACCGATCTCCCGGCGTGTCGCGCGAGGACGCGCCGGTGTCGGACCGCTGCTGCGACCCGACCGGTCAGCCGGGAACGACCACGGTGCCGGTGGCGGTCGTCGCCACGATCGGCTCGGCGAGCATCTCGGCCGCGCCGGGACGCTCGGCGGTGGGGGCACCCCGGCCGACGACGTGCACCGCGAGGTCGAGGACACGGGAGCGGGTGCCGACCCGGGTCAGCTCGCAGGTGATCTCGAGGACGTCGCCGGCGCGGACCGGCGCTCGGAACTGCACGTCGGAGTACGACGCGAACAGCCCCTCGTCGCCGTCGGTGCGGATGCACATCTCGGTCGCGACGTCGCCGAAGAGGCCGAGGCTGTAGGCGCCGTCGACGAGGTTGCCGGCGTAGTGGGCGTGGGAGTACGGCACGTAGCGTCGATGGACGACCCGGGTGCCGACCTCGGCGGTGGGACGGGCGGCCTGGGGACTGGTCATGCGGCGACTCCCTTCGCTGCGAGGCGGTGGACGAGGTACGACGCGACCTCCGCCGGGGTGGTGCCGCGCACGAAGATCCGGTCGACGCCGAGGTCCGCGGCCATGGACTCGTCGAAGCGCGGCCCGCCGACGACCAGCAGGGGACGCCGATCGGCCGGATAGGCCTCCCGGAACGCCGCCGACATCTCCCGGGTGTTGAGCAGGTGTGCGTCGCGCTGGGTGACGACCTGCGAGACGAGCACGGCGTCGGCCTTCTCGGCGCGGGCGCGCTCGACCAGCTGGGGCACCGAGACCTGGGCGCCGAGGTTGACCACCTTGAGCTCGCGGTAGTACTCCAGGCCCTTCTCGCCCGCGAAACCCTTGATGTTGAGGATCGCGTCGATGCCGACGGTGTGGGCATCGGTGCCGATGCAGGCCCCCACGACCGTCAGGCGCCGGCGCAGGGCGCGCTTGATGGCGGCGTTCGCCTCCGGCGGGCTCAGCAGCGGGTAGTCGCGCTCGACGACCTCGACCTCGTCGAGGTTCACCAGGTGGTGCACGCGGCCGTAGACCACGAAGAACGTGAAGTCCGGGCCCATCGGCTTGGCGTGGACGACCAGGGCCGGCTCGAGGCCCATCTTGCGGGCCAGCTGGGCCGCGGCACCCTCGGCGCGCTTGGCGCGCTCCCCCCGGCCGTCCACGGGGAGCGTGAAGCTGACCTGCACCATCCCGTCGCCGGTGGTGTCGCCGTACGGCCGGACGACGCTGCTGCCGCTCGCGGGGCTGTTCATCGCTCCTCCAGGATCTCGCTGGCGGGGTTGTAGTAGGTGCTGGCCTTCCGGGCCACACCGTCGAGGCCCTTGCCCGCGTCGGCGGGCCGCTTCATCAGCCCGAAGGTGCCGTCGGCGATGGCGTCGAGCAGGCCCCCGGAGTGCTGCTCGGTGTCGACGATGCGCTCGAGCAGCTCCACGGACTCCGCGAGCACCTGGTGGGCGCGCTGGACGATGAACCCGCCGGGCTCGGGCCGGAAGTCCTCGTGGAGGTTGCCGGCCGCGTCCAGCACGTAGCGGACGTTCTGGAGCGCCAGGTCGCGATCGGAGAGCCACGGGGTCACGACGGCCTCGGTCATCATGCCGACGAGGAGGATGCCCTGGCCGGTGAGGGCCCCGACGAGGTTGAAGAACCCGTCGAGCAGGTAGCCGCGGAACACGTCGCCGGTCATGTGCCGCGTCGGCGGCATCCACTTCAGCGGCGCCCCGGGGAACAGCTCACGGGCGAGCAGGGCGTGGGCCAGCTCGAGCCGGAACGAGTCCGGCACGTCGGGGTCGATCTCGAAGGCGTGGCCGAGCCCGAGCTGCCAGTCCTCGAGGCCGGCCTCCTTGGCGAAGTACTCGTTGAGCAGCTGGCTGGTCGTGACGGTGTGCGCGGCGTCGATCGCGTCGGCGGTGGTGAGGTAGTTGTCCTCGCCGGTGTTGATGATGATGCCCGCCCGGGCGTGCACCTGGCGGCTGAAGCGCTGGTCGACGAAGGTCCGCACCGGGTTGATGTCGCGGAACAGGATCCCGTACATCGAGTCGTTGAGCATCATGTCGAGGCGCTCCATGCCGGCGAGCGCCGCGATCTCGGGCATGCACAGCCCCGACGCGTAGTTGGTCAGGCGCACGTAGCGGCCGAGCTCCTTGCTCGACTCGTCGAGCGCAGCGCGCATCAGGCGGAAGTTCTCCTGGGTGGCGTAGGTGCCGGCGAACCCCTCGCGGGTGGCGCCCTCCGGCACGAAGTCGAGCAGGCTCTGCCCGGTCGAGCGGATGACCGCGATCACGTCGGCTCCGGCGCGCGCGGCCGCCTGCGCCTGCGGAATGTCCTCGTAGATGTCACCGGTCGCGACGATCAGGTAGATCCACGGGGTGCGGGGCGCGTCGCCGTACCGCCGGATCAGGCGGTCACGCTCGGCACGGCGGCGGTCGATCAGCCGGATCCCGCGCTGGACCTGGGCGCGCGCCGCGCGCTGCGCGCGCTCGGCCTCCTTGCCCTCCGGCAGCCGGAACCGCACCGAGCCGGCCGACGCCTTCTCGGCCAGCGTGGCCAGGTCGTCGGCCTCGCCCCGCCGCAGGGCGTCCCAGACGGGCAGGGCGACGCCGTGGGCGAGCCCACCGTCCTCGTGCAGGTCGGCGCGAACCGCGTCGAGCAGCCGGTTGACCCAGGGTGTGCCGTCGGGGTCGGCGCCCTGCAGGCCGGCCAGGCGCAGCGTGGCGCGCTCGACGGCGACCGTGGTGTGCTGCTCGGCCATCCTCACGATCGGCCGCCCGGCCTTGCGGGCCAGCGCCCGGGCGCGCCGGACGGTGGCCGGGTCGAGGTCGAGCTTGCCGCGGCTCATGCGTGGGCCTCCAGCCGGCGCTCGAACAGGGCGCGTACGCCGCGGGTCTCCCGGAGCAGCTCGAGGGCGTACGCCGCGTGCCCCGGCGCGTAGCCGTTGCCGACCAGCATCGTGACGTCGGCCGCGAGACCCTCGGCGCCCAGCGCGGCCGCGGAGAACGAGGTGGCCATCGAGAAGAACACGACCGTGCCGCGGTCGGCGGTCGTGAGGATCGCGCCGCCCTCGCACCCGGGGACGTCGACGCACACCACGGTCACGTCCGCCGGGCCGCCGGCCGCGGCGACGGCGTCGCGCAGGGCGATCGCGTCGCGGGCGTCGGCGACGACGACTGCGTCGGCCAGCCCGGCCGAGCGCAGCAGCTCGGC
>NZ_DASWVI010000031.1:0-2370 GCF_036401255.1 Nocardioides sp.
CGGCGGTCCTTCTCCTTGCCGCGCAGGCTCGGGACGATGCAGAACGTGCAGGTGTTGTTGCAGCCCACCGACACCGACACCCAGGCGGCGTACGCCGACTCGCGCTTGGTGGGCAGCGTCGAGGGGAACACCTCGAGCGACTCGAGGATCTCGACCTGCGCCTCGTCTTGGACCCGCGCGCGCTCGAGCAGCGCCGGCAGCGACCCGATGTTGTGGGTGCCGAACACGACGTCGACCCACGGCGCCCGCGTGGTGATCGTGTCGCGGTCCTTCTGCGCCAGGCAGCCGCCGACGGCGATCTGCATGCCCGGCGTCGCGGCCTTGACCGGTGCGAGGTGGCCGAGGTTGCCGTATAGCTTGTTGTCGGCGTTCTCCCGCACCGCACAGGTGTTGAAGACGACGACGTCGGCCTGCTCGCCTGTGGGCGCGGCGACGTAGCCCGCGTCCTCCAGCAGCCCGGTGAGCCGCTCGGAGTCGTGGACGTTCATCTGGCACCCGTAGGTGCGGACCTCGTAGGTCCTGGGCTCGGTGCGCGACATGACCCGACGAGGGTACGGCGGATGCCGACCGGACCGGAAAATCGGTCTCCACCGCAGCCGGACCCCAGGGGTCCGGTAGCCCGTTCGGGCCATCGCGGATAGTGTCTCCCGGCATGACGGCGGCAGGGAGCTCCACTTCGGGGACCAGCAGCGAGGTCATCGTGGCGCTGCAGGGCGTCGACAAGTGGTTCGGCGAGCTGCACGTGCTGCGCGGCATCGACCTGTCGGTGCGTCGGGGCGAGGTCGTGGTCGTCATCGGCCCCTCCGGGTCGGGGAAGTCCACGCTGTGCCGCACGATCAACCGCCTCGAGACCATCGACCGGGGCTCGATCGTGCTCGAGGGCCAGCCTCTTCCCCAGGAGGGCAAGGCGCTGGCGCGGCTGCGCGCCGACGTCGGCATGGTCTTCCAGAGCTTCAACCTCTTCGCCCACAAGACCGTGCTCGAGAACGTCACGCTCGGCCCGATCAAGGTGCGCGGCAAGAGCCGCGCCGAGGCGGAGGAGCAGGCGCGCACCCTGCTGGATCGGGTCGGCGTCGGCGAGCAGGCCCAGAAGTACCCCGCCCAGCTCTCCGGGGGCCAGCAGCAACGCGTCGCGATCGCCCGGGCGCTGGCCATGGACCCGGCCCTGATGCTCTTCGACGAACCGACCTCGGCGCTGGACCCCGAGATGATCAAGGAGGTCCTCGACGTCATGGTCGACCTCGCCAGGGGCGGGATGACCATGATCGTGGTGACCCACGAGATGGGGTTCGCCCGCACGGCCGCCGACCGGGTCGTCTTCATGGCCGACGGAGCCATCGTCGAGGAGAACTCCCCGGAGGAGTTCTTCGCCGACCCGCGCTCCGAGCGCGCCCGCGACTTCCTCAGCAAGGTGCTCAGCCACTGAACGTCATCGCCAGCTCCACAACTCGGTAAGGGAGAAGAAGGATGCGACTCATCAGACGGACCAAGGCGGCGGCTGCCGCCGTCGTGCTCGCCAGCGCGCTCGGCTCGACGCTCGCCGCGTGCGGCAGCGCGGGCGAGGACGACGGCGAGGGTGCCGACGTCGACGTCGCGGAGAACGCGGCGGACCGGTTCGACGACGGGACCCGGATGAAGGAGCTCGCGGAGGCGGGCTCGATCACCATCGGCGTGAAGTACGACCAGCCGGGGATCGGGTTCAAGGGGGCCACGGACGACGCGCCCCAGGGGTTCGACCCGGAGATGGGCAAGATCCTGGCCGCGTCGCTCGGCATCGCGCCCGAGGACATCACGTGGACCGAGACGATCTCGGACAACCGCGAGCCGTTCCTGCGGTCCGGCGAGGTCGACCTCGTGATCGCGTCGTACTCGATCACCGACGAGCGCCGCAAGGTCGTCGGGCAGACCGGCCCCTACTACGTGACCGGCCAGCAGCTCCTGGTCCGCTCCGACAGCGACATCGAGAGCGTGGACGACATCAAGGGGCAGGAGGTCTGCTCGGTGACCGGCTCCACGTCGCTGGACAACGTGAAGGCCAAGGGCGCGAAGCCGCGTGGGTTCGACACCTACTCCGAGTGCGTCGACCAGGTCCTGGACGGCACCGTCGAAGCGATGACCACCGACGGCGCGATCCTGCTCGGGTACGCCGCGCAGCACCCCGACGAGCTCCAGGTGGTCGGGGATCCGTTCTCCGAGGAGCGCTACGGCATCGGCTACTCCAAGGACCACCCGGAGATGTGCGAGTGGATCAACGACACGCTGACCAAGTCCTTCGAGGACGGCACCTGGGAGGACGCATTCGACGCCACGCTCGGCAAGTCGGGCGTCGACGCGCCGGAGCAGCCCACGCTCGACTCCTGCCAGGCCTGA
>NZ_DASWVI010000032.1:0-3545 GCF_036401255.1 Nocardioides sp.
TCCCACGGGGTCGATGAGGTGGCCGGGGCGCGCGACCGCCCCGCGCCGCTGGTCGTGCGCGACGCGCGCAGCGGTGCCAGCTTCGAGGTGCCGGCGACCGACTGGCGCGTCGAGGACCGCGACGTGCGGATCTACTACGCCGACGACGCGGGCCGCCCGGTGGCGGTGGTCCGGGGGCCGGCGGTGTTCCGGTCCGGCTACTGCGCCGAGCGGCCGCGGGACTCCAACCGCGGCTTCGCGGGCTTCACCCGCCAGGGCTTCCGGGCCTGGGTCGGCGGGATCACCCACGGGCGCGGCACCTGGACGACCGGCACCTCGCACGAGCGGATCCGACTGGCCGACGGCACCACCGGGCGGCTCACCCGGCTCGGCCTCGCCCTGGACCGCGGTGGGCCGTGCGCGGCGCTCGGGGTCGAGGTCGCGATGGTCGAGTCCGGCGGCGTGCGCGTGGTGCTGGTGCGCGACACCGCGGTCGACGACGAGCTGCCCACCGACGACGTCGAGGAGGTCCTGGCGAGCCTGCGCCTCGGCTCGGCGGACTAGGGTCTTTGATCGAGTCGCGGTCAGCCGGCCATGGACTTGGTCAACAGACCCTAGAGCTTGCGCAACCGCACGTAGCGCACCGAGTGGTCGTGGTCCTTGCGGAGCACCAACGTGGCGCGTGAGCGCGTGGGCAGCACGTTCTGGGTGAGGTTGGGACCGTTGATCGTGTCCCAGATCCGCCGGGCCTCCGCGATCGCCTCGTCCGTGGAGAGCGTGGCGTACTTGGCGAAGTAGGAGCCGGTGTCCTGGAACGCGGTCTCGCGCAGCCGAAGGAAGCGCGACACGTACCAGTCGCGGATCGTGCTGGTCGCGGCGTCGACGTACACGCTGAAGTCGAAGAAGTCGCTCAGCGTCAGGCCGGTGCGCCCGTCGTCGCGCACCCGGGCGGGCTGCAGGACGTTGAGCCCCTCGACGATCACGATGTCGGGGCGCCGGATCACGACGTGCTCGTCGGGGACGACGTCGTAGACCAGGTGGGAGTACGTCGGGGCGAGCACCTCGTCCTTGCCCGACTTGATGTCCACGACGAACCGGAGCAGGGCGCGGCGGTCGTAGGACTCGGGGAAGCCCTTGCGCTCCAGCAGCCCGCGCCGCTCGAGCTCGGCGTTGGGGTACAGGAAGCCGTCGGTGGTCACCAGTGCGACGTTGGGGTGCTGGGGCCAGTGCGCGAGCATCTGCTGCAACACCCGCGCGGTCGTGGACTTGCCGACCGCGACCGACCCCGCCAGCCCGATGACGAACGGGGTGCGTGGCGGCTGCTCCTGGTGGAGGAACTCCTCCTGGCGGCGGTAGAGCCGGCTCGCGGACTCGACGTACAGGCTGAGCAGCCGGGAGACCGGCAGGTAGATCTGCTGGACCTCGTCGAGGTCGAGCTGGTCGCCGAGGCCGCGCAGCCGCTGGATCTCCTCGGCGCTGAGCGGGTTCTCGACCTCGCTGGCCAGCGCGGCCCAGGCCGAGCGGTCCAGCTCGAGGTAGGGAGAGGACTCCCGTCCGGCGTCGGCGGGGGTGAGCTCGCCGGGGGCTCCGACCTGGGCACCGCCGTGGGAGGGCATGCTGGCGATTCTTGCAAAGCCCCGCCGTTACAGTGACACCCGTGTGCGGGATCGTCGGATACGTGGGCCACCGGGCGGCGCAGGACGTCGTGGTCGAGGGGCTCCGCAGGCTGGAGTACCGCGGCTACGACTCGGCGGGGATCGCCCTGGTGGCCGAGGGGGCGCTGGCCACCGACAAGCGCGCCGGCAAGCTCGCGAACCTCGAGAAGGCGATCGTCGACACGCCGCTGCCGGTGTCGACCACCGGCATCGGGCACACCCGCTGGGCCACCCACGGCGCGCCCAACGACGTCAACGCCCACCCGCACACGGGCCCCGCCCGGCGGGTGGGGCTGGTGCACAACGGGATCATCGAGAACTTCGCCGAGCTGCGCACCGAGCTCGAGGCCACCGGTGAGCCGCTGCTCTCCGAGACCGACACCGAGGTCGCCGCGCACCTGCTGGAGCTCGAGGTCGCCGCAGGCGCCGACCTGACCGAGGCGATGCAGCGCGTCGTACGCCGCCTCGAGGGGGCGTTCACCCTCGTCGCCGTCGACGCTCAGGACCCCGACCGGGTGGTCGCCGCCCGGCGCAGCTCCCCGCTGGTGGTCGGCCTCGGCGAGGGTGAGAGCTTCCTCGGCTCCGACGTGGCCGCGTTCATCGAGCACACCCGCGAGGCGCTCGAGCTCGACCAGGACCAGGTCGTCACGATCACCCGCGAGGGCGTCTCGGTCACCGGCTTCGACGGCTCGCCGGCCGAGGGCCGCCGCTACCACGTCGACTGGGACCTCTCGGCGGCCGAGAAGGACGGCCACGACTGGTTCATGCGCAAGGAGATCTTCGAGCAGCCGCGCGCCGTGGCCGACTCGCTGCTCGGCCGGCGTACGGCCGACGGGCACCTGCACCTCGACGAGATGCGTCTGTCCGACCAGGAGCTGCGCGACGTCGACAAGATCATCATCATCGCGGCGGGCACGTCGTTCTACGCCGGCATGGTGGCGAAGTACGCCATCGAGCACTGGTGCCGGATCCCGGTCGAGGTCGAGCTGTCCTCGGAGTTCCGCTACCGCGACCCGATCCTCGACTACTCGACGCTGGTCGTGGCGATCAGCCAGTCCGGCGAGACTGCCGACACCCTGCAGGCGATCCGCCACGCGCGCACGCAGCGCTCGAAGGTGCTCGCGATCTGCAACACCAACGGCTCGACGATCCCCCGCGAGTCCGACGCGGTGATCTACACCCACGCCGGCCCCGAGATCGGGGTCGCCTCCACCAAGGGGTTCCTCACCCAGCTGGTCGCCTGCTACCTGCTCGCGCTCTACCTCGCCGAGGTCAAGGGCACCAGGTACGGCGACGAGATCGACCAGGTGATGCGCCAGCTCGAGGCGATGCCTGCGCACATCCAGCGGATGCTCGACGCCGCCGAGCCGGTCTACGCGCTGGCCCGCGAGCACGTCGGGACCCGCTCGGTGCTGTTCCTCGGCCGGCACGCGGGCTACCCGGTCGCACTCGAGGGCGCCCTGAAGCTCAAGGAGCTGGCCTACCTGCACGCCGAGGGCTTCGCCGCCGGCGAGCTCAAGCACGGGCCGATCGCGCTGGTCGAGGACGGGCTGCCGGTGCTGTGCATCGTGCCGCCGGCCGGCCGCGACCAGCTGCGGGACAAGATGGTCAGCGGCATCCAGGAGGTCCGGGCCCGCGGGGCCCGCACGATCTGCCTGGCCGAGGAGGGCGACGACCGGATCACGCCGTACGCCGACGTGCTCATCCGGCTGCCGGCCGTGCCGGTGTTGCTGCAGCCGCTGGTGGCCGTCGTCCCGCTCCAGCTGTTCGCCTGCGAGCTGGCGACGCTGATGGGCCACGACGTCGACCAGCCGCGCAACCTGGCGAAGTCCGTCACGGTCGAGTGAGGGGACCGCACTCGTGATCGTCGGGCTGGGCATCGACGTCGTCGAGCTCGTGCGCTTCGAGGCC
>NZ_DASWVI010000033.1:0-8784 GCF_036401255.1 Nocardioides sp.
GACGCCGCCCGGCGCAGGTAGACGTTGTCGGTGTCGGCGGACAACAACCGCAGCGTGAGGTCGGCGGCGGCCCGGTCCGGCACCTCGGCGAGGAGGTTGAGCACGGGTGCGACGACCTGCGCGTCGGGGGCGGTCACGAACCGGCCGATCGCCATCATGAGGTGCTGACGGGCGACCGGGTGGCCGATGAACGCCGCCGCGGCTTCATATCGGCGTACGTATCCGGCGCCCACGGCGCGGCCGAGCTCGTTGACCAGCTGGTGGGTCACCTTGGCCCACTCGCGGTCGCGGAGGAAGACCCGGTCGTACCGGTTGAGCTCGTCGGTGAGTCGCAGCCAGTGGGCGCCGGTCGCCGCCCCCTGCTCGCCGCGATCGAGCAGGGTCTCCACCTCGGTGTTGTTCAGTGCCTTCTCGTGGGCGGGGTTGCGCCGCATCGTGGGGCCGGTCTCGAAGGAGCGGCGCAGCCCGTTCGCCACCGCGACCAGGCAGCCGGCCGGGAGGCCGAGCACCGACTCGTACGTCGCGGTGACCGCGGCCGAGAGCGGCTGCAGGCCCGACTCCCATCGAGACACCCGGGAGGCGTCCACCGGGAGGCCGCGTTCCTTGAGGGCCGCGATGAATCCGTCGCGTCTGGCCAGGTCGGGATCGGGCCCGAGCAGCCGGGTCACGGTGAGCAGCCACGCGATCCGCTGGTCGCACCCGACCTGGCCGGATCCGAGCGAGTGCGGGTCCTCGGGCAGCCGTTGCGGCCGTCCGCGTCGCCGTGCCGGTGACGGGCCCCGCTCCACTGACATGATCCCCCGATCGTCGGGTGTCGTCCGTAGTGCGCCCCTGCCACCCAGGACCATTTATTGCAGGTTTCCGGCACACCTGCAACAACAACACCGTGATCCACGCAACGTCCCTAATGTCCTCCGTGGCACTCGGGATCCGTATGCGAGCGCCGAACACGGGGCTCTCGGGCCTCATGTAAGGGACGGGGGATCTTCCCGGTCCATTCACTCCGGAAGGAAACACAGCATGAACAGCAGCGGCATCAAGCGGGGACTGGCCAGCACGGCCGTCGCCGCCCTGGCGGTGACGGGCCTTCCGTTCCTCGCCTCCACGGCGTCTGCGACGCCCCTCACTGACGACATGGGCGCAACGGACGTTGTGCTGTACGCGCCTCAGACGGTCACGGTCTCCGCGAAGAACGACGGCACCAACACCAGCATCTCGCTCTTGGCCGGCGGTGGCTCTGACGTCAACGCCATCTCGTTCCAGTACGACAACGACGCGACCGCGGCCGCCAACTGGGTTGACGTTCCCGGCGGCCCCGTTGCCCGCGGCGCCGACGGCGCGTTCGGCCTCGACTGGACCCCGGCTGCCAGCACGGTCGTCGACCAGATCCGCGCCGTCGCCAACGTGGGCACGCCGGCGGTGCAGGACGTCACCCTGGACAACACCGCTGCAACGGTGGAGCTGAGCTCGGAGGGCGCCCTCGGCGTGTTCCAGAGCCCGTACACCGGCGTCGGCGAGCCCGCGGGTGAGTACGTCGCCGTCAACGGCACCACCTCGGACACCACTGTCTCCGTCGAGGCTCGAAGCCAGCTCGCTAACATCACCGCTCCGGGTGCGGACGTCACCGACACCGTCGACGCCGACAGCGACCCCGCCACGCCGCAGACGTTCAACTCGGTGCTCGACATCGACGGCTACGTGTACTCGGCCGGCACGGAGGCGAACCAGCTGGTGATCGGGGCCAACGCGACCGCTACGGACGACGCCGAGGCGTCGACCCTGTACGTGCAGCAGATCGCGAACATCACCGTCACCCCGGTCGCCCAGGAGACCTCCACCACTGGGAAGGTCACGGTCAAGGTCACCGACCAGAACGGCAAGCCGATCGCGAACGCCCAGATCGGTGAGTTCGACGACCAGGGCACCGCATCGACCGCCGACGACGTCTCCACCGTTATCGACTACACCAATGCCGCTGGCGAGCTCGAGATCACTGGCCTCGCCGCCGGCTCGCACGTGTTCTACGTCAACACGACGGACAACGACGTTTTCGAAAGCGGCACTGACAAGTCGGCCACCGCAACGGTGACCACGTACACGCCCACCCTGTCGACGGTGACCATCGTCAACGAGCGGAACCGGTCGAACTACGACCAGGACGAGCTCAGCAACAACGACGACTTCACCATCGAGACCCGCGACCAGCGCGGCAACCTCATCGACGAGACGCTCGCCGGAGACGACGTCCAGTACCGCTGGATCATTGACCCGTCTGGCGCTGGCGACACCGTCACGACCGCCTGGACCGGGGCCGCCGACACGACGCCGGCCGGCACCTACACGGTGGCGAACCCGACCGACGCGGACTTCCCTGGCGGTCTGCCGGATGGCTCCTACACGCTCGAGGCTCGGCGCCCGAACGTTGGCGGCACCGGCCTCACGAACGCTACGCCGCTTACGGTCCAGGCCTCCGAGTCGGACATTGCGTACGACGAGGGCACCGAGGCGAACGCCCCGATCGAGGGTTCGACCACCATCACTGGCGCGCTCTCGAACAAGGGTGGCGGTCTCGCGGGACGTCACATCACGGTCACCTACACGCCGGGCGTCGACTCGCGTCTCGCGCCGACCGCTGAGCAGCCCGCCGGCGTGACGGTCACCGGCAACACGGCGACGCTGACCACGGGTGCGGACGGCAAGTTCTCGCTCAAGGTCACCGACCCGGCCGGTCCCGTTGTGGTGCCGGACGTTCCCGAGGACGCGACCTTCGCGGCACTGGCCGACGCTGAGGCGAGCAGCGCTGCTGGCGCTCCTGTGGGTGCGTCGCTCAAGGGTGACCTGGGCGCCGACGGTGACACCGAGGCCGCCTCGGCTCCGAACGCTGCCCAGCCGAACGCGCACCAGGCGCTGACGATCCACTGGGCCGCCGCCCCGGCTGTGGCCGCTATCGAGGTCAGCGTTCAGGAACTGGACGGCCAGGCCGCGCCCGGTCGCCCCGTCGACCTGGACGTGGTTGTCCGCGCTGAGGACGGCGTGAACGACGGCGACACGAGCAACAACCCCGCCCTGAAGGACTTCCCGGTCGAGTTCTCGGTGAACAAGGGCTTCCTGAGCCCGAACGCCGAGACGGTGAACGACCTCGACCTGGCTGACGGCCACGACGCGGTCGGCGACCTCTGGGGCTTCTTCAAGAACGACGGCACCAGCAAGACCGTCTCGACCGGTGACGCGGCCCAGGCCGGCGCCGTCGCGGCGATCGAGAAGGACTCGGACTTCGACACCGACGGACTCGCCGAGATGACCATCACGGTGAAGGCGGGCGACAAGACCGTCACCAAGACCGTCGAGTTCGACGCCTCCAACGTTCTGAACCTCACCCAGGGTGAGCTCAAGCGCGCTGCTGGCGAGCCTTCCGGGGACGTCAACACGGGTGACTCGGTCGAGTTCAACCTCTACACCTACGACCAGTTCGGCAACGTTGTCGGCAACCTCGACGCGGACATCAGCGACGACTCCGCCGTGGCGGACTTCCAGACGGACGGTGACTTCGGCACCACGCGTACGGACTACACCGTCTCGGGCGCCGGCATCCGGGCGTTCTCTGACGCTCCCGCCACGCAGACCCTGATGGCTCGTGTGGATGGCAACGAGTCGCTCGTTGGCGCGAACGAGTCTCAGGCGAGTGACAACAACGACACCCTTGCGGTTTCCTCGGCGCCGATCAACTGGGTCCAGGGCACGCCGCCCAAGGTCGACGCTCAGCTCGTCGTGACCGGCAAGGGTGCCAAGGTCGACCGCATCAAGGCCAACGCGATCAGCAAGGCGGCCGGTGCCAAGGCGACCCTGTGGAAGAACGGAAAGAAGGTCAAGGCCGGCGTCCTCAACGACAACGGCAACCTGGTCTTCCGCATCAAGGACCGCAACGGCAACAAGGTGACGAAGTACGTCGTCAAGATCGGCGCCACCACGCTGACCTTCGCCGACCGCGGCGTCACCCGCGTTCGCTGATCCGGTAGCTCAACACGGAGCGGGCTCCGGGACAGAAGAGTGACTGTCCCGGAGCCGGCTTCCCCCGGGGGCGCTGCTCCCGCAACCCCCGAGTTCCACATCTGAACCAAGTCGGGACACACAGACGCGGTCCGGGCCATTCTCTGTTTGCCGCTGCGCGAGAATGGTCCGGACCGCCTGTCTCACCCTAGGGCAAGCGGTCCCGCAAGCCCGGCAACCAAGCGCCACCGAAACGGTGGCGCTTGTCGCATGTCTGGACCGATCGGCGTGGTTTCGAGGCTCCTCGCTGGCGCTCGTCGCACCTCAACCACCGTGCGCGGCGGTAGCGCGCCTTCCTCAACCACCGTGGGGCATCGGCAGGGACACGATCCAGCGGCGACGGGGGTGCTCGGTGACCGTCCAGAGCCGGCGGCCGTCCGCGGAGACCGCGAGGTCCTCGGGGCCCATCGGCAGCGCCCAGCGGCGCTCGCGGAACGCGCCCGGGCGCCCGGTCCACAACGACCCCGGCGTCCACTGGCCGTGCGACGCACTCAGGGCGTAGGAGTCGCCCACCGCCACCGCTCCCTGCGCGCGCACCACGCCGCCGTCGACGAGCTCGAACGCGTCGCCATCGGGGGAGAGGTGGGCGAGCCGTCGGGTCTGACGGTCGTTGCCGTACTCCCCGACGACCAGCCGCGCCGGATCCGACGGTGACACCGACACGAACGAGAACCGCAGCGGCTCACCGTCTCCGGCGTCGGCCGCGATCCGGTGCCGCACCGGCAGCACGTAGCCGTCGTGCGTGTGCAGGACGTCGTCGGTGTCGCCGACCCAGAGCCCGGCGCGCGTCGCGGCGACGTACAGCCGCCGGCCGCTCCACGCGAGCCCGCCGGCGTGCACCCGCAGCGGCTCGTAGCCCTCGCGCGTGGGCCGCACCAGCGTCACGTGGCGATAGCGGCGCGACCGCAGGTCGAGGACGCTCAGCCGCGAGCCGCCGGACGTGGCGTACCACGTGACCCCGAGGACTCCGGGCTCCGGCGCGGGTGACACGCCCTGGGGCCACCAGCGCGGGTCCCACCGGTCGTCCGCGTCCCAGGTCCACGCCCGGTGCCGCGAGAGGCAGGGCGCGAGCGTACGCCGCAGCCGCCGGTCGAGGTCGCCCAGCACCGCCGCGAGACCCACGCGCCCGCCGTACCGGCTCGCGAGCGCCTCGCCCTCGGCGGTCAGGTCGTCGACGCGGGTGAGCTGCACCCGGGCCACGGTAGCGTCGGGGCCGTGGCGGAGGTCGTGGGAGCAGCGATCCTGCGCGAGCGCCGCGTGCTGGCGGCGCGGCGTACGTTCCCCGCCGAGGCCGCTGGCCGGTGGGAGTTCCCCGGCGGCAAGGTCGAGGAGGGCGAGACGCCCGAGGCCGCGCTGGTCCGCGAGATCCGCGAGGAGCTCGGCTGCGCCATCGAGTTGACCCGCTGGCTCCCGGGCGAGGTCGCGATCGGCGAGCGACACGTCCTGCGTGTCGCACTCGCCAGCCTCGTCGGCGGCGAGCCGCACCCCCACGAGCACGACGAGGTCCGCTGGCTCGGCCCCGGCGACCTGGACGACGTCGACTGGCTCGACCCCGACCGGCCGTTCCTCACCGACGTCGCCGACGCGCTCGGCGGCGACGCCCTGGGATGATGGGCGCATGCGCGGGATCTTCTTCGACGAGGACGACGCCCGGGAGGTGGTCGCCCGGCTGAGCGCCGACGGCTACGACGCCCACGTCGAGCGCGAGCGCCTCGCCGGCGAGGACGACGACGAGGACCATCCCTGGGCGGTGCTCACCGACGCCCCGGCGATCGTGCTGGAGGTGCTCGTGGACCGGTACGACGGGTGGCTGGACGCCGACGAGCCCGCGCCACCGCCGGCACCGCTGGACCTGCCGACGGCGCCGCGCAGGATCAAGCGGTCGTAGCGCACGCCTGGCCTCGAGGCATCCGCTCCCCGATGGTGTCCCGGGCGATCACCCGACCACGTCGATCGGGCAGCGCGGGCCACTCGCAGACGCGAGCCGCCGGTCTGCGGTGACGAGCGTGGCCTCGAGCCGCTCCGCGAGGGCGACGTACGCCGCGTCGTACGCCGTGAGGTTGTCCCGCAGCTCCCACACGCGGGGAAGCAGAGACGCCAGGGGCATGCGGCGCAGCGGGAGACCCGCGAGGTGCCGCAGAGCTGCGGGCGCCGCCGCCTCGATGGCCGGTCTTCCCCTGGCCAGGCCGCGGAGTGCCGACACAACCTCGGCATCGACGTGGGCGGGGGCGAACAGCGCGTCACCGGCGCGCAATCTCGCCACCACCGCGTCGTACCGCAGGTCCTCGGCCACGTAGAAGGCCGTCAACACGGACGCGTCGACCACCGCTCGACTCACGAGGCCTCCCGCACCTCCCGAACCGCCGCGACGGCGTCGTCGACGGTGACACCTGTTCCTCGCGGCGGCGTGTACTCGTCGAGGTAGTCGCCCAGCCGCGTCAGTTGAGCGACCTCGCTGAGCCGGTCCACGACGAAGGCCGAGAGCGATTGCCGGTTCGCTGCGGCGGCGTCGGCCAGGGCAGCGTAGACGTCGTCGGGCACGTCGCGCAGGTTCATCCGCTTCATGGTGCCATCGTGGCACCACGACCCCCGAGGGGCAACCGCGGTGCCGCCGCGTGCCGTGGAAGATCGCGGAGGTCCGCCGGGTTGAGGCTTCGACGGGCTCGACGACCGGGTCCGCATGCCGACGACCTCCCTAGGATTCCGACCATGACTGCTGACCAGCGTCTCCTGCTCGTGCACGCCCATCCCGACGACGAGTCGATCGGCCAGGGCGCGACCATGGCGAAGTACGCCGCGGAGGGACGCGGCGTCACGCTCGTGACCTGCACCGGCGGCGAGATGGGCGAGATCCTGGTCCCCGAGCTCGAGCACCTGGCCGCCGACCGGGAGGACCGGCTCGGTGAGCACCGCCGCGGCGAGCTGGCCGCCGCGATGGAGGCGCTGGGCGTCACCGACCACCGCTACCTCGGCGGCTTCGGGACCTACCGCGACAGCGGCATGAAGTGGCACGAGGACGGCCACGCGATCCCGGCAGACCTGCCAGAAGATGGAAAGGGCCACGAGAACGCCTTCTGGCACGCCGACCTCACCGAAGCCGCCGACCACCTCGTCGAGGTGATCCGCGAGGTGCGGCCCCAGGTGATGGTCACCTACGACCAGTTCGGCGGCTACGGCCACCCCGACCACATCCAGGCCCACCGGGTCGCGACGTACGCCGCCGCGCTGGCCGCGGTGCCGTCGTACCGCCAGGACCTCGGCGAGGCCTGGGACATCGCCAAGATCTACTGGGGCGCGATGTCGGAGAGCCGGATGCGCGCCAGCCTCCGGGCGCTGCGCGACGCGGGCGACTCGACCACGTTCGAGGGCATGGACCCCGACGGTCCGCTCCCACCGTTCATCACCGCCGACGACAACCTCGCCGCGGTCGTGGACGCCCAGGACTACGTCGAGCACAAGATGAACGCGATGCGCGCCCACGCCACCCAGATCACCACCGACGGGCCGTTCTTCGCGCTGTCCAACAACGTCGGGTCGGTCGCGTGGGGGCTGGAGTTCTTCCGGATCGCCAAGGGGCAGCGCGGCGAGCTCAACGAGGACGGTCTCGAGACCGACCTGTTCGCCGGGCTCTGAGCGAGTCCCGGGTGCGGGTCCTCGCGGCCGCCGGCCTGCTCCTGGCCGGCGCGGTCACCGGCGTCGCCACGGTCGCGCTGCACGACCTGGGCTGGGGGCTCGCGCTCGCCCTCGCCGCCACCGCCGCCGCGGTCGCCGCGCTGCCCGCAGGCTGGTGGGCGCGGCTCGCGTTCGTGGCCGGCTGGGATCTGATGATCGGCTGGCTGGCGTTCCCGCGCCCGGAGGGCGACTACGTGATCAGCCAGGACGCGCAGGGCTACGCCGTCCTCGGCACGGCCCTGGTGCTGATCGTCGTCGGCATCGCCACGCTGCCGCGTCCGCGACCGCGTGAGTCACGAGGAGCGCAGGGGGAGGCGGCGAACGCGCAGACGGCCGCGGGAGATCGAGACGACCGCGCCCACTCCTAACTCCTCCTCAACCGTGGGGAGGTTGGCTGCGAGGAGTGCCGCTTGCGCACGGGGCGCCAGTGCATCCGCCGACCTGAAGAGCACCAGTGAGGGCGTGCTCTTGCCGGTCAGGGCGAGGATCGTGGCGAAGTCGGTGTCAGCGGAGACGATCGCAGCGCCCTGGCCGGTCGCGAACGATGCGATCGCCTCGTCGGACGCGGTGCCGAGCCCGTGGTCTTCGACATGGGACGCGTCGTAGCCGTCGGCTCTCAGCTGCTCGGCGACGACCGGAGACAGGTTGGCGTCGATCAGCAGCTTCATGCGGCGACGAACGGAAAGTCGCGCTGGATCGACTCCGTGGCGAATGCCAGCGCGGCCAAGACGTCTTCTCGCTCCAGGTACGGGTAATCGCTCAAGATGTCGTCGACGGACCGACCCGCAGCGAGCTGTCCGAGCACCGCCGTCACCGTGACACGGGTGTCGCGGATCGTCGGCGATCCGGCCATGCGTGTCGGGTCGACCGTGATGCGGTCAGTGGACATGCGGACAGTCTAGGCGAAGTCAGCCTCCTAGGATGGCGCCCGTGACCTCGCCGCAGACCGCCCCTGCCCGGGAGAAGGAGGGCGGCAAGGTCGTCCTGCTGACGATCGTCGGGCTCGTCCTGTTGGCGGCCGCGGCGTACGCCGCCCTGTACCTCGTCGCCGGCGACAAGGTGCCG
>NZ_DASWVI010000034.1:0-50151 GCF_036401255.1 Nocardioides sp.
GAGCGGCGCGCACAGCGCGAGCGAGCGGGTGCCGTCGCGCAGCAGGCCGCCGCCGGGGACCAGTGCCGCCAACGACCCGACGGCGTCGGGCGCCGCCCACGAGATCACCGCCGAGCTGTAGCCGACCACCCACAGCCACACCAGCGCCGTCGTGGTCCGTGGACCGAGCCGGTCGGCCAGGGCGCGGTAGCCCGCGGCGGCCAGCGCCGCGAACGCCAGCGTCAGCACGAGCGGCAGCACGAGGGTCTCCCGGGACGCGGGCACGACCTCGGCGTTCCAGATCCCGCCGAGGGTGAGCGCGGCGAGCGGCGCCGGGAGCGGTCCCTCGGCGTCGAGACCGAACACCGCGCCCGTGCTGCTGGAGGTCGCCGTGTCGAGGTGCAGCAGCCCGGCCACCACCCACGGCGCGTTGGCGGCGAGCACGAGCGGCACCAGCCGGAGGGCGTTGCGCCGGGTCAGGCCGACGGCCAGCAGCGTCGCCCCCGCCATCAGGCCCGCGTTCGCGCTCAGGCTCCCCACGGCGAGCAGCAGCGGCACCAGCGGCCCGATCCGGGCGTCGTCGCGGACCCGCGCACCCTCGCGGACCAGCCACGGCAGCACCGCCCAGCACAACAGCAGCGGCCAGTGCCCGATGCCGAGGCGCTCCACCACGAACGGGCTCCAGACGTAGACGCTGGTCGCGGCGAGGCGGGCGACCAGGCTCCGGCCGGCGAGCGAGGCCGCGCCCAGGCCGCCGAGCACCAGCGCCCCGAGCAGCACCACCTTCTGCAGCAGCATCCCGGGGACGACCTCGTCGAGCACCGCGACCACCGCGTCGGACGGCACCGCCCGCGGCAGCGCCGTACCGGCCCCCAGGAAGTCCGGCCGCAGCGCGAGGTCGGGGACCCAGACCATGTCGTAGGTCAGCAGGTAGCCGCGGCCCAGGACCGGGCCCAGCAGCAGGACCGCCAGGACCACGGCCCAGGCGGTCGGCGCGTGCCTCGCGAGCCGGCGCACGCTCAGAGCGGCAGCCGCCGGAACAGGGCGCGCGGCACGTGCCGCAGGCCCGACATCACCCCGCGCAGCGCGCCGGGCACCCAGATCAGGTCGTCACCCGCGGCGACCGCGTCGATCACGGCGGCGGCCACGTCGTCGGCGTCGACCGAGAGCGGCGCCGGGCTGCGGCCCTCGGTCATCTTCGTGCGCACGAAGCCGGGGCGGACCACCAGCACCCGCGCCCCGGAGCCGCGCAGCGCCTCGCCGAGACCGAGGAAGAAGCCGTCCATGCCCGCCTTGCTGGAGCCGTAGACGAAGTTCGAGCGGCGAACCCGCTCGCCGGCGACCGAGGAGAGCGCGACCACCACGCCGTGGCCCTGCCGGCGCAGCACCTCGGCCAGGCAGACGCCGACGCTCACCGGCGCCACGTAGTTGACGGTCGCGAGGCGGACGGCGGCGTCGTGGTCCTGCCAGGCCCGCTCCTCGTCGCCGAGCACGCCGAACGCCACCACGGCCACGTCGATGTCCCGCTCGGCCGCCGCCGCGGCGACCACTGCCGCATGGGTGTCGGTGGCCTCGGCCTCGAAGTCGACCGCCCGCACGTCGGCGCCCAGGGCGGCGAGCTCCGCCACGGCGGCGTCACGGCGGGCACTCGGGCGGGCGGCCAGCGTGACGTGCACCGGCCCCGAGCGGGTCCACCGGCGCGCGATCGCGAGGGCGATGTCGCTGGTCCCGCCGAGCAGGAGCAGCGACTGGGGCTGGCCGAGTGCGTTGATCATGGTCCTCAGATCTCGAGTCGTCGGGCGAGGTCGGAGCGGAACCGGTGGTCGGGGTCGAGCCGGTCGCGCACCTCGCGGAACTCTCCCAGGCGTGGGTACATCGCCGGCAGCAGCTCGGGGCGCAGCCGCGCGTCCTTCGCGAGGTAGACCCGGCCGCCGGCGTCCACCACCGCGCGGTCCAGCTCGTCGAGCAGCGGCGCCAGGCCGGGGTGCGCGGGCACGTCGTACGCCAGCGTCCACCCGGCCGTCGGGAACGACAGCGGCGCGGGGTTGCCCGGCCCGAAGCGCTTGAGCACCGCGAGGAAGCACGGCAGCCGCTCCGCGGCGATGCGCTCCAGGATCCCCACGAGGGCCGCTTCGGCGCCGTCGGGGACGACGAGCTGGTACTGCACGAGGCCGCGCGGGCCGTAGACACGGTTCCAGTCCGCGACGCCGTCGAGGGGGTGGAAGAACGCCGCGAGCGACTGGATCTCCCCGGTCCGGTGTCGGGGCGCCTTGCGGTACCACGCCTCGTTGAACGCGCGTACGCCGAGCGAGCGCACCAGCCCGACCGGCGGCCGGAACGGGACCGCGAGCCGGGGCTCGTGGGGCACCGGCAGCGGCCGGGTCGCGGCCCGGCCGCTCAGCTGGTCGCGGGTCGCGTGCTCGCCCCGGGACAGCACCGAGCGACCCATCGAGCGGCCCCGCGCGAGCGTGTCGATCCACGCGACCGAGTAGGTGTGGTCGCGGTCGGAGCCGGCCATCTCCGCCATCACCGCGTCGAGGTCCGGCAGCCGCTGCGTGCTGACGACGGCGTACCCGGTCTCGACCGGGATCGTCCGCAGCACCGCCGAGGTGATCACGCCGGTGAGCCCGAGGCCGCCGACAGTCGCCCAGAACACGTCGGGCTCGCGATCGGGGCCGACCGTGCGGGTGCTGCCTTCGGCGAGCACCAGGTCGAGCGCGGCGACATGGTCGCCGAAGCTGCCCGCCCGGTGGTGGCTCTTGCCGTGGACGTCGCAGGCGATCGCACCGCCGACGGTCACGTAGCGGGTGCCGGGCGTGACGGGCACGAACCGCCCGCGCGGCAGCAGTGCGCCGATCAGGTCGTGGAGGCTGGTGCCGGCCGACACCCGGACCAGCCCGTCGGGGTCGTCGGGGTCGGGCGGCTCGATCGCGCTCGGCAACGGGGCGAGCACCGTGCCGCCGGCGTTCTGGGCGGGATCGCCGTAGGACCGGCCCAGACCGCGGGCGATCAGCCCGCGCGGCCCCGCCGACCGGACCAGGTCGGGCACGGCCCCGGGGTCCGTCTCGACCAGGTGACCGACGCTCGGCGCGGTCAGGCCCCACCCGGTGAGCTCCCGGTCAGACACCGAGCACCCCCAGCGTGAGCACGAGCACCCAGACCGCGCCGATGCCCTGCAGCAGCCGGTCGCCCCACACGATGTCCTCGGGCTCGGCGGCCTCCCCGGCGTCGATGTCGACGGCGTACCGCAGCAGCCCGACGACGAACGGCAGGATCGAGATCGTGTGCCACGGGACGCCGGACGGAGCGGCGTTCTCGAAGGCCCACAGCGTGTACGCCGTGATCGTCACCGCGGCGGCGATGCTCCACACGAAGCGCAGGTACGACGCGGTGTAGCGCACCAGCGACCGGCGGGTCCCGGCCTCGCTGCCGAGCGTGTGCAGCTCGGAGTAGCGCTTGCCGGCCACCATGAACAGCGAGCCGAAGCCGGCGACCAGCAGGAACCAGTCCGAGATCGGCAGCGCGGCCGCGAGACCGCCGGCGACCGCGCGCATCAAGAACCCGGCGGACACCACGGCCAGGTCGATGACCGGCTCGTGCTTGAGCCACAGCGAGTAGCCGAGCATCGCCGCGACGTACGCGACGACCAGGACGACCAGCTCCCAGCCGGTGGCGGCCGCGATGCCGAGGCTCACCAGCACCAGCACGGCCGCGATGACGAGGGCGGCCCGGACCGAGAGCCGGCCGGCCGCGATCGGGCGCAGCCGCTTGCGCGGGTGCAACCGGTCGGCGGCCACGTCGGCGCAGTCGTTGACCAGGTAGGTCGCCGACGAGACGGCGCAGAACGAGACGAATGCCAGCACGGTCGGACCGAGGACCCCCGGCTCCCCCAGGTCGCCCGCCGCGAGCGGCGCCGCGATCACCAGCAGGTTCTTGGTCCACTGCTTCGGTCGCATGGACCGGAGCACGGCACCGACGGGGATCACGGCGGTGAGTCTAGGACGACGAGGGCACCCTCGATGGTGGAGTACGGCGGGACCCGCATACGCTTCCCTCCTGTGGCCTCACCTACCCGTCGCCTGAGGGAGCTGCTCGGCGGCGGCGGCTCCATCGCGGTGGCGATGGCGGTGATGAACGTCGCGACGTACGGCTTCACGATGATCGCCGCCCGGATGCTCGGGCCGCGCTCGTACGGCGCGCTCGCCAGCCTGATGGCGACGCTGCTGGTCATCACCGTGCTGCAGCTGGGCCTGCAAGCCACGGCGGCTCGGCGGATCGCGGCGGAGCCCGCGCACGTGGCGCAGATCGAGAAGACGATCCTGGGCGTCACCTACCGGGCGTCGCTCGCGCTGGGCGTGCTGCTGCTGCTCGCCGCACCGCTGCTCAACGTCGTGCTCAGGCTCGACAGCCTCCTCACGGCGGCCCTGGTGTCGGTCGTGTCGATCCCGTTCACGATCATGGGCGCCCAGGCGGGCATCCTCCAGGGCGAGCGGCGCTGGCAGGCGCTCTCGGTGCTCTACGTCCTCAGCGGCGTGCCGCGGCTGGTGATCGGCACCGCGCTGATCGCCTGGGAGCCCAGCGAGCTGTCGGCACTGATCGGGACCGGCATCGGCGCGTGCGCCCCCGTCGTCGCCGGGTGGTGGCTGCTGCGCCGGCCGCGCGACCCGGGGCTGTCCAGCGAGGAGCACGGCTTCCGCCGCGTCATCCGCGAGTCGGTCCTCAACTCCCAGGTGCTGCTGGCGTTCTTCGCGCTGTCCAACGCCGACATCGTGGTGGCCCGCAACGTGCTCGACGGCCACGACGCCGGCCTGTACGCCGGCGGACTCATCCTCACCAAGGCGGTGCTGTTCCTGCCGCAGTTCGTCGTCGTGATCGCGTTCCCGTCGATGTCGACGATGAGCGAGCGGCGCCGGGCGCTGACCGGGAGCCTCGGCCTGGTCGCCGTCCTCGGCGCCGCCACCACCGCGGGGGCGGCGCTGCTCCCCCAGCTCGCGCTGATCTTCGTCGGTGGCGACCGGTACGACGAGATCGCCGACCACCTGTGGATCTACGCGATCCTCGGCACGGTCCTCTCCATGCTCCAGCTGCTGGTCTACTCCGTGCTCGCCCGCCAGGGGCAGCGGTCGGTCTACCTCGTGTGGGCGGCGTTCGTCGCGATGATCGGCCTCGGCCTGACCACCGACACCCTGCGCGGCCTGCTGACGGCGGTGATCACCGTCGACGCGCTGCTGCTCGTGGCGCTGCTGGCCGTGAGCCTGCACGTGATCCGGGCCGTGCCCGAGCTCAACGCCAGTTCAACGCCGGAGCCAGGTGCGTGACCACGCTCTCGAGGACGTGGGCGTTGTAGTCGACGCCGAGCTGGTTGGGGATCGTCAGCAGCAGCGTGTCGGCGGCGGCGATCGCCTCGTCCTGGGCGAGCTCCTCGACCAGCCGGTCGGGCTCGCCGGCGTACGTCTTGCCGAAGCGGGCGACGCCGCCGTCGATGTAGCCAACCTGGTCCTCGCCGCCGGACTGCCCGAAGTAGGCGCGGTCGAGGTCGCTGACGATCGGGAAGATGCTGCGGCTGACCGAGACGCGGGGCTCGCGCTCGTGCCCGGCCGCAGCCCAGGCGTCGCGGAACCGCTGGATCTGCTCGGCCTGGAGCTGGTGGAACGGCACGCCGGTGTCCTCGGTGAGCAGCGTCGAGCTCATCAGGTTCAGGCCCTGCTCGGCGGTCCACTCCGCCGTGGCGCGGGTGCCGGCGCCCCACCAGATGCGGTCGCGCAGGCCCGGCGAGTGCGGCTCGAGGCGCAGCAGCCCGGGCGGATTGGGGAACATCGGCCGCGGGTTGGGCTCGGCGAAGCCCTCACCCTTCAGCAGCTCGAGGAACACCGCGGTGTGCTCGCGGGCCATCGCGGCGTGGTCGGAGCCCTCGGCCGGCTGGTAGCCGAAGTAGCGGAACCCGTCGACGACCTGCTCCGGTGAGCCGCGGCTGATGCCGAGCTGGAGCCGCCCGCCGGCGATCAGGTCGGCGGCGCCCGCGTCCTCGACCATGTAGAGCGGGTTCTCGTAGCGCATGTCGATGACGCCGGTGCCGATCTCGATGCGACTGGTGCGCGCCCCGACTGCGGCGAGCAGCGGGAACGGCGAGGCCAGCTGCTGGGCGAAGTGGTGGACGCGGAAGTAGGCGCCGTCGACGCCGATCTCCTCGGCCGCGACCGCCAGGTCGATGGACTGCAGGAGCGTGTCGGACGCCGACCGGGTCTGGGAGTGCGGCGAGTCCGACCAGTGGCCGAACGAGAGGAACCCGATCTTCTTCATGGCCGTCCCAACAGGTTGAAGGGTCAATCTCTTCCCGGGCGGGCCGTGGTCTAGTGGGCGGCCTCGTGCCAGCTGCGGCCGAAGCCCACGCTGACGTCGAGGGGTACGGCGAGGTCGGCCGCGGCGCCCATCTGCTCGCGGACCAGCACCTCGAGGGCCTCCTGCTCCCCCTGCGCGACCTCGAACACGAGCTCGTCGTGCACCTGGAGCAGCATCCGGGAGCCGAGCCCGGCGGCGGCGATCGCGCGGTCGACGTTGAGCATCGCGATCTTGATCAGGTCGGCCGCCGACCCCTGGATCGGGGCATTGAGGGCCATCCGCTCGGCCATCTCGCGACGCTGCCGGTTGTCGCTGGTCAGGTCGGGGAGGTAGCGGCGGCGGCCCTTGATGGTCTCGGTGAATCCCGTCTTGCGGGCCTCCTCGACGACACCGGCGAGGTAGTCGCGGATGCCGCCGAAGGTCTGGAAGTACTCGTCCATGAGCCCGCGCGCCTCCGCCGGCTCGATCGCGAGCTGCTGACTCAGGCCGAACGCCGACAGGCCGTAGGCGAGGCCGTAGTTCATCGCCTTGATCTTGGCGCGCATCTCGCTGGTGACGTCGTCGGCGGGCACGTCGAAGACCCGGGCCGCGGTGATCGAGTGGAAGTCGCGGCCCGAGCGGAACGCCTCGATGAGCAGGTCGTCCTCGGAGAGGTGGGCCATGATCCGCATCTCGATCTGGCTGTAGTCGGCCGTCATCAGCGACTCGTAGCCGGGACCGACCACGAACCCCTCGCGGATGCGGCGGCCCTCCTCGGTGCGGACCGGGATGTTCTGCAGGTTGGGGTCGGTGCTGGAGAGCCGCCCGGTGGCCGCGATCGTCTGGTTGAACGTCGTGTGGATGCGCCCGTCGCCGGCCACGGTCTTGAGCAGGCCCTCGATGGTCTGCCGCAGGCGGGAGACGTCGCGGTGCCGCAGCAGGTGCAGCAGGAACGGGTGCTCGGTCTTGACGTACAGCGCCTGGAGCGCGTCGGCGTCGGTGGTGTAGCCGGTCTTGGTGCGCTTGGTCTTGGGCATGTCCAGCTCGTCGAACAGCACCACCTGGAGCTGCTTGGGCGAGCCGAGGTTGATCTCCTTGCCGATGACCGCGAACGCCTCCTCCGCGGCGCTGCGGACCTCGGCGGCGAAGTGGCTCTCCAGGCCCTCGAGGTGGTCGACGTCGACCCCGATGCCGGTCTGCTCCATCTTCGCGAGCAGGTCGACCAGCGGCAGCTCGATGTCGTTGAGCAGGCGGGTGCCGCCCCGCTCCTCGAGCTCGTCGTCGAGCGCCGCGGCCAGGTCGAGCACCGCGCGGGCGTGCAGCATCTCGACCTCGCCGGCGTTGCCGGCGTCGAGGCCCTCGAGGCTCAGCTGGCCCTCGTCGGCCCCGCCCTGCTTGAGCTCGCGCTTGAGGTAGCGCACGGTCAGGTCGGCGAGGTCGTAGGAGCGCTGGTCAGGGCGGGCGAGGTAGGCCGACAGCGCGGTGTCCCGGTCCAGACCGGTCAGCGGCATCCCCCAGGCGGCCAGGGCCAGCATCGGCCCCTTGGCGTCGTGGAGCACCTTGGGCCGGGCCGGGTCGGCGAGCCAGGCGGCCAGCGCGCCCTGGTCGGCCGGGTCGAGCTCGTCGGCGGCGATCCAGGCCGCCGAGCCGTCGGTGGTCGCGAGCGCCAGCGACGTCACGTCACCGGTGCCGGCCCCCCAGCGGCCGACGACGTGCAGCCCGACGCGCGCGCCGGAGGAGGCGTTCTGCTCGAGCCACGCGGCCAGCTCACCGCCGGCGAGCACGGTCATGGCGACGTCGAACCCGGAGTCGTCGATCTCCTCCTCGGAGGTGAGCGTCTCGAACAGCCGGTCGCGCAGCACGCGGAACTCCAGGCCGTCGAACAGCGTGTGCACCTCGTGGCGGTCCCACGGCTGGACGATCAGCTCCGCGGGCGTGCGGTCGAGGTCGAGGTCGCAGACCAGCGCGTTGAGGTGGCGGTTGCGGATCACGTCGCCGAGGTGGGCGCGCAGCGCCTCGCCCTTCTTGCCGGTGATCTCGTCGGCGCGGGCGATGACGTTGTCGAGCCCGTCGAACTGGTTGATCCACTTCGCGGCGTAGCCCTGGCCGACGCCGGGCACGCCGGGCAGGTTGTCGGAGGTCTCCCCCACGATCGCCGCCAGCTCGGGGTAGCGGGCCGGGGGCACGCCGTACTTGGCCTCGACCGCCTCGGGCGTCATCCGGGCCAGGTCGGAGACGCCGCGCATCGGGTAGAGCACGGTGGAGCGGTCGGTCACCAGCTGGAGGGAGTCGCGGTCACCGGTGAGGATCAGCACCTCCATCTCCGGGTCCTTCAGCGCCTGGGTGACCAGCGTGGCGATGATGTCGTCGGCCTCGAAACCCTCCTTCTTCAAGAACGGGATGCGCAGCGCGTCGAGCACCTCCTCGATCAGCGGCAGCTGGCTGCTGAACTCGGTCGGCGTCTTGTTGCGCTTGGCCTTGTAGTCGGCGTACTCCTCCATGCGGAACGTCTGCCGGGACACGTCGAACGCCACGCCGACGTGGGTGGGCTGCTCGTCGCGCAGCACGTTGATGAGCATCGAGGTGAAGCCGTAGACCGCGTTGGTGTGCTGTCCAGTGGTGGTCGAGAAGTTCTCCACCGGCAGCGCGAAGAACGCGCGGTAGGCGAGCGAGTGTCCGTCGAGCAGCAGGAGGCGTGGCACCCTGCGACTCTAGTGGGACCCGCCGACAGGCAGGATGTTCGCATGAGCGACCCCGCGAACAACGAGGCGACGTCCGAGCTGTCCATCGACGACTACATCTCCTCGATGCCCGAGGGCATGGGCGGGCTGAACGAGAAGATGGGCATCCAGCTCACCGAGATCTCCGCCGAGCGGGTCGTGGGGACCATGCCCGTCGAGGGCAACACGCAGCCCTACGGGCTGCTCCACGGGGGCGCCTCGGTCGTGCTCGCCGAGACCCTCGGGTCGGTCGGCTCCGCCGTGCACGCCCACCCCGACCGGCTCTCGGTCGGCATCGAGATCAACGCCACCCACCACCGGTCGGCGACGTCCGGGACGGTCACGGGCACCGCCACGGCGATCCACCTGGGCCGCACGATGGCGACCTACGAGGTCGTGATCACCGACGAGCGGGGCAAGCGGGTGTGCACGTCGCGGATCACCTGCGCACTGATGCCGCGGGAGCGCTACGCCTAGCCCCGGGCTAGTTCTCCACGCCCGCGCGGGCCCGGCGCATCGAGCGGCGGGCGGCCAGGACCTGGGTGAGCTGGCGGCCGCCGGACGACTGGCCGGGGCGCCGGTGGGCGCTCAGGCGGGTGCGTACGGCGTGGGTGGTGGCCACCCGGAGCACGGCGTACGGCCCGAGGGCGATGCGGGCCATGAAGCGGTTGGCGTCGCGCGAGCCCGCCACCGCGGCGGTCGCGACGTGCCCGATGCCGAGCTCCTCGGCCCACGTCACCGCGGCGTCCATGAGCGCGGTGCCGACACCGTGGCGCTGGAACCGCGGCAGCACGTGGGGCGACAGGGCGCGGACGATCGGCTCGAGGTTGAGCTCCGACATCGTGGTGGCGTGCAGGTGCACGGCACCGGCGAGCTCACCGTCGTACTCCGCCACCACGATCCGCTGGTCGCGGCTGCCCTCCAGCCCGGCGAGGATCGCCTCGAGGTCGGCGACCTGCTCCTCGGGCGTGGCCCGGCGCAGCACGTCGGCCCACAGCACCGCGAGCGCGGGGGCGTCGGCGGGCACGGCAACCCGTAGCGACACCGGCGTACGGCTCATCGAGTCATGGCCTAACGGTCCTTCGCAGCTGCGCCGCGTCTCCTGTCCCCCGAACGCGGCAGTACTGCACGAGACTACGCTCAGCCGCGCCAACTTGTCAGAGGAGTCCTGTGATCCCGGGTATCGGCACCATCGTCAACGTCGCCACCGTGCTGGTCGGCGCCACCATCGGGGTGCTGCTGGGCAACCGCCTGCCGCTCCGCACCCGCGACCTGGTGACCGACGCGCTGGGGTTGGTCACGCTGCTGATCGCGGGCACCTCGGCGATGGCGGTCCTCGACGACGACCTCGCCGACCGGGTCGGCGACAGCGCCCCGATGCTGATCGTGCTGGGCGCGCTGCTCATCGGCGGCATCGCCGGGTCGCTGCTGCGCCTGGAGCAGCGGGTGGAGTCGCTCGGCGGGTGGCTGCAGAGCCGGCTGAGTGGCGCGGGCGGGTCGGTCGAGCGGCACCGGTTCATCGAGGGCTTCGTGGTCTCGTCCCTGGTGTTCTGCACCGGTCCGCTGACGATCCTGGGGTCGCTCAACGACGGTCTCGGCAACGGCGCCGACCAGCTGTTCCTCAAGTCCGCGCTCGACGGCTTCGCCGCGATCGCGTTCGCGGCGTCGTTCGGCTGGGGCGTGGCGGCGAGCGCGCTCACCGTGGTCGTCGTCCAGGGCGGCCTCACGCTGGTCGGCCTCGGGCTCGGTGACGTCCTGCCGGACGCGCACCTGGCCGCGATCACGGCCACGGGCGGCCTGCTGCTGGTCGGCGTGGCGCTCCGGCTGCTCCGGATCCGGGAGATCCCGGTCGCCGACCTGCTGCCCGCACTGCTGGTCGCCCCGCTGCTGGTCGAGCTCGTGGCGAGCCTGCGTTAAACCTTCGCGGGCTGAGACCGTTCTGTGACCCACGCGACTTCGCGTAGGTCTAGGGTGCAACCCATGCTGATTCGCCTGACCCCCCGCGCCACCTTGGCCGCTGCCGTCCTGTCCGTCCTCGCCCTCACCGCCTCGGCCTGCGGTTCCGACAGCGGCTCCGACGCCAAGGGCTCCGACAGCCCCGGTGCGAGCGAGGCGCCGGACCTCAACCTGATCTCCGACGGCACGCTCACCGTGTGCTCCGACGTGCCTTACCCGCCGTTCGAGGACTTCGACAAGACCTCCGACACGGGCTTCAAGGGCTTCGACATCGACATCGTCAGCGCCATCGCCGAGCAGCTCGACCTGAAGGTCGCGATCAAGGACTCCTCGTTCGACGCGCTCCAGAGCGGCCTGGCCCTGAACACCAGCCAGTGCGACCTGGCCGCCAGTGCGATGACGATCACGCCCGAGCGCGAGGAGAAGATCGGGTTCAGCGACGGCTACTACGACTCCGAGCAGTCCCTGCTCGTCCCCTCCGACTCCAGCATCGCCTCGATCGACGACCTCGACGGCGTCAAGCTCGGCGTGCAGAAGGGCACCACCGGCGAGGCCTACGCCAACGAGCACGCCTCGGGCGCCGAGATCGTGGTGTTCCCCAGCGACGGCGAGATGTACTCCGCCATCAAGGCCGGAGGTGTCGACGCCCTGCTGCAGGACCTGCCGGTCAACCTCGACCACCAGAACGACCCCAAGGCTTCGGGCCAGTTCAAGGTCGTCGAGACCTATGACACCGGTGAGAGCTACGGCCTGGCGATGAAGAAGGACAACACCGCCCTGATCGACGCGGTCGACGAGGCCCTCCAGACGCTGCGCGACAGCGGGGACTACCAGAAGATCTACGACACCTACTTCGCCACCGACCAGTGACGCTCAAGCGCGCCACCAAGCGGCGGCTGCGGGACGGCGCGGCCTACGTCGCCCTCCTGGCGGTGATCGCCATCGTCGTACTCACGGCGGACCGAGAGTCGATCTCCAAGAACTTCCTGGACTGGGACACCTGGAAGTCCCTGTGGCCGGACATCGTCCTCACTGCGGCCAAGAACACCGTGAAGTACACGCTGATCTCGTTCGCCGGCGGCATCCTGCTCGCGCTCGTGCTCGCCCTGATGCGGCTGTCCCCGCTGCGGCTCTATCGCTGGCTGGCCACGGGCTACATCGAGTTCTTCCGTGGCCTGCCGGCCTTGGTCGTGATCATCTTCATGTCGTTCGGCGTCCCGCTCGCCTTCGGGTGGAGGCCCCCCGGGGGCCTGATCGGCGGCGGTCTGCTGGCACTGATCATGGTGTCCGGCGCGTACATGGCCGAGACGCTTCGCGCCGGCATCCAGGCCGTGCCCAAGGGCCAACGGGAGGCCGCGCAGTCACTGGGGATGGGGGGCTTCTGGACGATGGTGACCGTCGTCCTCCCCCAGGCCATCCGCATCGTGATCCCGCCGTTGACCAACGAGTTCATCCTGCTCGTCAAGGACACGTCCCTGCTCGCATTCGTCGGTATGCAGTACAACGAGGTCGAGCTCACGTCGTTCGGTCAGCAGAACCTCATCAGCTCGGCAGACGCCAGCCCGTTGCTGGCGGTCGCGTTGGTCTACCTCGTGATCTCGATCCCGGCGAGCCAGCTCGTGGCGTTCCTCGAGCGGCGACAGCAGAAGGTGGCGCGATGAGCACCTCCCAGATGACCACGCCGGCGATCCAGGTCTCCGACCTGCACAAGTACTTCGGCGAGAACGAGGTGCTCAAGGGGATCGACTTCCACGTCGACCAGAGCCAGGTCGTCTGCGTGATCGGCCCGTCCGGGTCCGGCAAGTCGACGCTGCTGCGCTGCGTGAACCGGCTCGAGGAGCCCACCTCGGGCAAGATCCTGGTCGAGGGCATCGACATCACCGACCCCGAGACCGACCTCGACGCCGTGCGCGCGCGCATCGGCATGGTGTTCCAGCAGTTCAACCTGTTCCCGCACATGAGCGTGCTGAAGAACCTCTGCGTCGCCCAACAGCGGGTCAAGAAGCGCTCCAAGGACGAGGCCGTCGAGATCGCGCGACGCAACCTGGCTAAGGTTGGGCTCGCGGACCGGGAGAACTCCTATCCGGCCCAGCTCTCCGGCGGCCAGCAGCAGCGCGTGGCGATCGCCCGGGCGCTGTCGATGAACCCCGACATGATGCTCTTCGACGAGCCCACGTCGGCGCTCGACCCCGAGCTGGTCGGCGACGTCCTCGCGGTGATGCGCGACCTCGCCTCGGAGGGCATGACGATGATGGTCGTCACCCACGAGATGGGCTTCGCCCGCGAGGTCGGCGACAAGCTGGTGTTCATGGACGGCGGGGTGATCGTCGAGGAGGGCGACCCGCGCCAGGTCCTCGGCGACCCGCAGCACCACCGCACCCAGGCCTTCTTGTCGAAGGTCCTCTGACGCGTCAGCCCTCGGCTCCCGACCGCTCCCGGGCGGCGTGGATGTCCGGGACGTGGGCCTCGGCCCACTCCCGGATGGCGCGGAGCGGGACCAGGAGGGACCGGCCGAGGTCGGTGAGGGCGTACTCGACGTGCGGCGGGTTGCCACCCAGGTCGTGTCTGGTGAGCAGACCGTCGGCCTCCATCGCGCGGAGCGTCTCGGTGAGCGCCTTGGGCGTGATCCCCCGGATGTGGGCCTTGAGCCCGGTGAACCGCATCGGCCCCTCGGCCAGCGCGTTGACGACGAACACCGTCCACCGAGCCCCGATGCGGTGCAGGACGGTGCGGCTCGGACACGTCGGCGGCGCGCGCGGTATCGGCGCGGACCTCGCGCGCCGCGCGGCGGAGGCAGGCGCAACCGTCGTGGTGGCGGCGCGGCGTCGACGGCGGGTCCCGGCACCGCTGAGCCGGTGCGGCTGGTGACCCGCCTAGACGTCGCCGCCGAGGTAGGCCGCCTTGACCGAGTCGTCGCCGGCGAGCTCGGCACCGCTGCCCGAACGCACGATCTGGCCGGTCTCGAGCACGTGCGCGGTATGGGCCCGCTTGAGGGCCTGCGCGGCGTTCTGCTCCACGAGGAGCACGGTCGTGCCCTGCTCGTTGATCTCGGTGATGATCGAGAAGATCTGCGCGATCAGCTTGGGCGCCAGCCCCATCGACGGCTCGTCGAGCAGGATGACGCGCGGACGCGCCATCAGCGCGCGGCCCATCGCCAGCATCTGCTGCTCACCGCCGGACATCGTGCCCGCGATCTGGTCGATGCGCTCCTCGAGCCGCGGGAACAGCTGCATCACCCGGTCGAAGTCGGCGGCGATCTTGGCCTTGTCACGGCGCGTGTAGGCGCCCATGTCGAGGTTCTCGCGCACGCTCATGCCCGGGAAGATGCCGCGGCCCTCCGGCGACTGGCTCAGGCCCATCTTGACCCGCTCGAACGGCGGCGCGTGGGTGATGTCCCTGCCGTCGAAGGTCACCTTGCCCGCGCGGACCTTCCGCAGGCCCGACAGGGTCTTCATCGTCGTGGTCTTGCCGGCGCCGTTCGCTCCGATGAGCGTGACGACGCTGCCCTCCTCGACCCCGAAGCTGATGTCACGGATGGCCTCGATGTGGCCGTAGTTGACACACAGGCCCTCGACCTCAAGAAGCATCTTCTTCGTCCACTCCCAGGTAGGCGGCGATCACCGCCGGGTTGTCGCGGATCTCCTCCGGGGTGCCCTCGGCGATCTTGCGGCCGAACTCCAGCACCACGATCCGGTCGGTGACGCCCATGACCAGGCGCATGTCGTGCTCGATGAGCAGCACGGTGATGCCCTGGTCACGGACCTTGCGGATCAGATCCATCAGGCGCTGCTTCTCGGCCGGGTTGAAGCCGGCGGCCGGCTCGTCGAGACACAGCAGTTTGGGCCTGGTGGCCATCGCGCGCGCGATCTCGAGCCGGCGCTGGTCGCCGTAGGACAGGTTCTCGGCCAGCTCGTCGGCCCGCCCGGAGACGCCCACGAAGTCGAGCAGCTCCAGCGCGTGCTGGCGCGCCTCGGACTCGGTACGCCGATGGCGGGGCGTGCGGAAGAGCGCGTTGAGCACCCCCACGCTGCTGTTGGCGTCGGCACCCACCATCACGTTCTCCAGCGCGGTCATCGCGCGGAAGAGCCGGATGTTCTGGAAGGTGCGGGCCATGCCCAGCTTGGTGATCTTGTGGCGCTTCATCTTCGCCAGCGGCTTGCCGTCGAAGCGGATCTGGCCGCTGGTCGCCTGGTAGACCCCGGTCATCACGTTGAAGCAGGTCGTCTTGCCGGCTCCGTTGGGGCCGATCAGGCCGAGGATCTCGCCTTCGCGGATCTCGAAGTCGACGTCGTCGAGGGCCGTCACGCCACCGAACCGGATCGTCACATGGTCGACCTCGAGCAGCTTGCGTGCGGTCTGCTGCGGCTCAGACATCGGTCGCCCCCTCTCCCTCGAGCTCACGAATCTCCTCCTCGGCACGCTGGACCCGCCGTGCCCGCCGCGGCGGCAACAGGCCCTGCGGCCGCCACACGGCGAGCAGCGTCAGCGCCATGCCGAACACCAGCAGGCGGTAGTCGGCGAACTCGCGGAACCGCTCGGGCAGGTAGTAGACCAGCACGCCGCCGGCGATCGCGCCCCAGCGGTTGCCGGCGCCACCGACGATGACGGCAGCCACGAACAGCATCGAGAACAGGAGCAGGAAGCTGTCGGGGCTGATGTAGCCGCTCTGGCCACTGGCGTAGAACGCCCCGGACATGCCGCCGATCGCCGCGCCCATCGCGAAGGCGAGGAGCTTGAACTTGAACGTCGGCACGCCCATCAGCTCGGCCGCGTCCTCGTCCTCGCGCGTCGCCTCCCAGGCCCGGCCCACCCGGCTCGCCTTGATCAGCCGGTCGGCGACCAGCACCAGGATGAGGGCCGTGAGCAGCAGCCAGTAGTACGGCACCGCGTCGATCGCCCCGAACGACAAGAACGCGGTCGGGTGGTCGTGGTCGACGCTCGGGACCAGCCCGTTCCACTCCAGGCGCGGGATGTCGAACAGGCCACCGCGGTCGAACGGCGGCTGCGGGCCGCCGCCGATGCTGTTGGGGTGCGCGATGTCCTTGATGCCGGACGACGCTCCCAGCCACTCGATGTTCTTGACGCAGATGCGGATGATCTCGCCGAACCCGAGCGTCACGATCGCGAGGTAGTCGCCGCGCACCCGCAGCGTCGGCGCACCGAGGATCACGCCGGTCACCATCGTCACGGCGATGGCCAGCGGCAGAGCCAGGAAGAACGGCCAGTGCCAGTGGTAGGAGGTGAGCACACCGACGGTGTAGGCACCGGTCGCGTAGAACCCGATGTAGCCGAGGTCGAGCAGGCCGGCGTAGCCGATCACGATGTTGAGGCCCAGCGCGATCAGGGCGTACGCCGCGCAGCCGAACATCACGCCGCCGAAGTCGATCTCCTGGGTCGTGATCACCGGCGGCCGCAGCAGCGGCAGCGCGTAGACGAGCGCCACGACCAGGAAGATCTCGACGATCTTGATCGCCAGCGGCTGGCGGTTGTAGCGGTCGACGACGCCGTCCCACCACAGACCGAGACGGCGCAGCGGGCGGACGGACGGGGCCTTGGACGGGGCAGTGGTCGTGGACATCACGCACGCGCCTTTCCGAGAGCCTCACCGAGGATGCCGGAGGGCCGCACCAACAGGATCAGGACCAGCAGCACGAACGCGACCACGTCCTTCCACTCCTGGCCGAACACCGCGGAGCCCCAGTTCTCCATCACGCCGAGCACCAGGCCACCGACCAGGGCACCGCGCAGGTTGCCGATGCCGCCCATGACCGCCGCGGTGAACGCCTTGACGCCGAGGATGAACCCGGCGTTCTGCCGGGTCGACCCGATCTTCATCATGTAGAGGGTCGCCGCCGCTCCAGCCATCAGCCCGCCGATCAGGAACGTGATCTGGACGACGCGGCCGGAGTTGACCCCCATCAGCGCCGCCGACTCCGGGTCCTGGGCGGTCGCGCGGATGCCGCGACCCAGGCGGGTGCGCCGGACGAACTGGTCGAGTGCCAGCATCATCAGCAGGGCCGCACCCAGCACGACGAGGTCGACGTCGGTGACGCCGTACCCGCCGATCGTGAAGAGCTCGTGCGGCTGGATCGTGACCGGGTTGGAGTAGACGTCACGGGCCTTGTCGGGGCTGACGTAGTCGGCCAGGTCGTCGTCGAGACCGAACCAGGCCGCGAACCGGTCGCGCAGACCCATGGCCTCGGCGAGCGCGAAGGAGGCGCCGATCGCCGAGATGAGCGCGATCAGCTTCGGGGAGTTGTTGCGGATCAGGCGCCGGTAGGCGACCCGTTCCAGCAACAGCGCGACCGCGGCGGACATCAGCATCGCCACCACGAGCGCGACGAGCAGGATGGGGATCGCCTTGCCGAGGCTCCACGTCGCGTCGCCCGTGCCGTGGAAGAAGATGAAGGTCCAGGCGACGGCGAACGTGCCGTACATGAAGACCTCGGAGTGCGCGAAGTTGATGAGCTGCAGGACGCCGTACACCATCGTGTAGCCCAGCGCGATGAGCGCGTAGATCGCGCCGAACACCAGCCCACCCGCGGTGTAGCTGAGGAAGTTGTCGAAACTGCCGAACAGTGCACCGAGGTCCACAGGAACTTGTTCCCTCCGACGATCTTGGACCGGCTGCGGCCGGAGGACCAGTGTCCTCCGGCCGCAGCGTTTGGTCAGTAGTTCAGATGACGCGGATCAGGAGATCGCCTGGGGGTTCTCGACGTCGAGCTTGCCGTCCTTGACGAAGTAGGCGTAGATCTTCGACTCCTTGATGTCGCCGTTCTCGTCGAAGGCGATCGGGCCGCTGACGCCGTCGTTGGAGTAGCTGCCGATGAACTCGTTGATCTCCTGCGCCGACGAGGCACCGTCCTGGACGGCGGCGAGGAAGATGTTGGCGGCGTCGTAGGCCTGCGTGGCGTAGAGGCCCGAGGCACCGAAGTCCGCCGGCGGCGGACCGGCCGGGGCCGACAGCACGGCGCCCTCGGCGGCCTGGGTGCCCGCGACCTTGACGAAGTTCGGGTCCTCCGAGCCGTCACCGGACATGAACGTGCCCTTGAAGCCACCCTGGCGCAGCTGCTTGGCCAGCAGGCCCGCCTCGGTGTAGTAGCCGCCGTAGAAGAACGCGTCGGCACCGGAGGCCTTCACGGCCTGGACGATCGCGGACATGTTGGTGTCACCGACCGAGATCTGGTCGTCGGCGACCAGCGCGTCGCCGAGCGCCTCCTTGACGGTGTCGGCCAGGCCCTTGCTGTAGTCCTGACCGTCGTCGACGACGAACACCTTCTTGGCGCCGACCTCGCCGGTGAGGTAGGCGGCGTCGGCCTGACCCTGGGCGTTGTCGTTGCCGATGACGCGGTGCCACGTGGTCCAGCCCTGCTGGGTGATGGTCACGTTGGTCGCGGACGGGGAGATGGAGGGCAGGCCCTTCTCGAAGAAGGTCTTGCCGGTCGCGAGCGACTCACCGGAGAAGCCCGGGCCGATCAGGCCGAAGATCGTGTCGTCGTTGACGATCTGCGTCGCCAGCGCGGGGGCCTTGTCGGGGTTGCCCTGCGAGTCGAACGTCTTGAGGTTGATCTTGCAGTCCGCGTTGTCGGCGTTGTACTCCTTCAGCGCCAGCTCGATGCCGCCGACCATGTTCTGGCCCAGCGCGCCGGCGTCGCCGGTGAGCGCACCGAGGAACGCGAGGTTCTTGCCGCAGAGCTCGCTGGCTCCACCGCCGTCGCCACCCGCGGCGTCGTTGGACTTGTCGTCGCCGTCGCTGCCACAGGCGGACAGGACGAGTGCGGTCGCCGCGAGCGTGATGGCAGCGCGGCGGGCACGGCTGGAGCGAATCATGAAGCCTCCGTCAGGACTAGCTGTCCTCCGGACCGCATGCGCGAACCCGGAGATCGACTCTCGATTACGGGGCAAACTAGCGTTGATCGGGCCCTTGGCGAGGCCCCAGCGGGACTTTGGACCCTGTCGTTGCCAATTCGTGACCTAGCAGAGTAAAGAGATCTGCCTCATCGTGGCGCGTCCCGGGCGCCCGCACCCGGGCAGGCGTGTCAACCCGCGATGCCGGGGCCGTGCGTGATCACGCCGTCGGCGACCTGGCGCATCGAGAGCCGCAGGTCCATCGCGGTCTTCTGGATCCACCGGAACGCCTCGGGCTCGGAGAGGTGCAGCTGCTCCTGCAGCACGCCCTTGGCGCGGTCGACCGCCTTGCGGGTCTCGAGCCGCTCGGTGAGGTCGGCGACCTCGGACTCGAGCATCGCGAGTTCGGCGAAGCGGCTCACCGCCATCTCGATCGCCGGCACCAGGTCGGACTTCGAGAACGGCTTGACCAGGTAGGCCATCGCGCCGGCGTCGCGAGCCCGCTCGACCAGATCGCGCTGGGAGAACGCCGTCAGGATCACCACCGGCGCGATGCGCGCGCCGGCGATCCGTTCCGCCGCGGCGATCCCGTCGAGGACGGGCATCTTCACGTCGAGGATCACCAGGTCGGGCCGCAGCTCCTCGGCGAGGTCGATCGCCTGCTGCCCGTCCCCCGCCTGGCCGACGACGTCGTACCCCTCCTCGCCGAGCATCTCGGCGAGGTCCATGCGGATGAGCACCTCGTCCTCGGCGATCACGACGCGCCGCGGCGTCGGCTGGTCGGTCTGTGTCACGGAGGTCAGGCTATCCGGCGACGGACCGGCGCCGGCCTTCCGGTACCGTTTGCCGCGGTCCAGCCGGGTTGGCGGAACAGGCAGACGCGATGGTCTCAAACACCATTGTCCGAAAGGACGTGTGGGTTCAAGTCCCACACCCGGCACCAATGTCGGTGGCCAGTAGTTCGCTGGCCGCATGCCACACGTCCGACCCCAGGAGACCGTCGACAGTGCGCTGCGCTGCTCCGACGCCGGGATGCCGGATGCCGAGAACGCCGCACGACACGGTGTTGCGATCAAGACGATCCGGCGCTGGCGCCGCGAGTACCAGCGACACGGTCGACCTCGGGGCCAGACCCACCTTGCGCCACCTTGCCCTCGGTGCGAAGGCGCGGCTCTCGACGACCGAGCGTACGCCGAGCTGCTCGGCTGGTATCTCGGCGATGGTCACATCAGCCGCGGGCGTCGAGGCGTGTTCAATCTGCACATCTTCAACGACGTCAGGTACCCGGCAGACAACGCCCACCTGCAGGTACTCATGGGCACCGTCAAGCCGGGCGGACGGCCGCACACGCGACTATCGCCCGGATGCGTGATCACCACGATCTCGTGGAAACACTGGCCGTGCCTCTTCCCGCAGCACGGGCCCGGTCGCAAGCACGAACGACCGATGGTCCTCGAGCCCTGGCAGGTGCGTGCCGTCGAGGCGCATCCAGCCGCGTTCCTGCGTGGGCTCTTCCATTCGGACGGGTCGCGGGTGCGCAACTGGGCGCGACGTGAAGTGGCAGGGGAGCTGAAGCGCTACGACTACCCGCGGTGGCAGTTCAAGAACGTCTCGGCCGATATCCGCGAGCTCTGTTGTTGGGCGCTCGATCTCGCAGAGGTTCCGTGGCGGCAGTCCAACCAGCAGACGATCAGCGTGTCGACCCGGGCCGCGGTGGCCAGGCTCGACACGCTGATCGGGTTGAAGTGCTGATCCTCAGCTGCGGCGGTACGCCGGCGCCACGCCCTTGATCGCGTCGCCCATCCGGTGGATCCGCAGGGCGTTCGTGGAGCCGGGGATGCCCGGAGGCGCACCGGCGATGATCACGACGAGGTCGCCCTCGCGCACCCGGCCGATCCGGAGCAGCTGCTCGTCGACCTGGCGGACCATCTCGTCGGTGTGCTCGGCGTCGGAGATCAGGAACGTCTCGATGCCCCAGCTCAGCGCGAGCTGCGAGCGGACCGCCGGGACCGGCGTGAAGGCCAGGATCGGGATCGGCCCGCGCAGCCGCGACATCCGCTTCGCGGAGTCACCGCTCTGCGTGAACGCGACGACGTACTTGGCGCCCACCCGCTCGGCGACCTCCTCGGCGGCCTTGGCGATCACGCCGCCGGTGGTGTGCGGGTCCCAGTCGATCTCGGCCAGGGCGGCGCGCGAGGCGAGCTGTCCGCCGCCCTGCAGCGCGTGCGCCTCGGTCGCGGCGATGATCCGCGCCATCGTCTCCACCGTGTGGACGGGGTACTCCCCCACGCTGGTCTCACCGGAGAGCATCACGGCGTCGGCGCCGTCGAGCACCGCGTTGGCGACGTCGGAGGTCTCGGCGCGCGTCGGCGCCGGGTTGGAGATCATCGACTCGAGCATCTGGGTGGCGACGATGACCGGCTTGGCGTTGAGGCGGGCCTTCTCGACGATCCGCTTCTGCAGGAACGGCACGTCCTCGAGCGGGCACTCCACACCGAGGTCGCCGCGGGCGACCATGAACCCGTCGAACGCCGCGATCACCTCGTCGAGGTTGTCGATGGCCTGCGGCTTCTCGATCTTCGCGATGACCGGGAGGTGGACACCCTCCTCGTCCATGATCCGCCGGACGTCCTCGACGTCCTTGGCGTCGCGCACGAAGCTGAGCGCGATGAAGTCGACGGTGAGGTGCAGCGCGAAGCGCAGGTCCTCGATGTCCTTCTCCGACAGCGCCGGCACCGAGACGGCCACACCGGGCAGGTTGATGCCCTTGTTGTTGCTGACCTTGCCGCCCACCAGGACCTCGGTGTGCACGTCCTGGCCGTCGACGGCCGTGACGCGCAGCCGCACCTTGCCGTCGTCGATGAGGATCGGGTCGCCGACGTTCACGTCGCCGGGCAGGCCCTTGTACGTCGTGCCGCAGATCGTCGCGTCGCCGGGGACGTCGCGGGTGGTGATCGTCCACTCCTGGCCGCGGCGCAGCTCCACCGGGCCGTCGGCGAACGTCTCCAGCCGGATCTTCGGGCCCTGCAGGTCGGCGAAGATGCCGACGCCGTGGCCGCTCGCGTCGGAGGCCTCCCGCACGAGCCGGTAGGACTCGGCGTGATCCTCGTGCGAGCCGTGGCTCATGTTGAGCCGCGCCACGTCCATGCCGGCGTACACCAGCTCTCGGATCCGACGCGGGGTCGAGGTAGCAGGGCCCAGGGTGCACACGATCTTCGCTCTACGCACGTGCTTCACCTTACCGCGACTTTGATCGTTCAAAGACCAAACCCCCCGGTAACGTGCGCCGCCGGGACCAACTGAGGCCGTTGGTCCCGGCGACTCGGGACGATCAGACGACCCCTCGGACCACCCGTCAGACGACCAGAGGACGCTCGGTGGGCGGGATCGGCGCCGGGAGCGTGGTCGAGCCGGTCAGATAGGTGTCGACCGCGGCCGCCGCGGCCCGGCCCTCCGCGATCGCCCAGACGATCAGCGACTGGCCGCGACCCGCGTCGCCGGCGACGAAGACCCCGTCGACCGAGGACATGTACGCCGCGTCGCGGGCCACGTTGCCGCGCTCGTCGAGGTCCACGCCCAGCTGCTCGAGGAGACCGGCCTTCTCGGGACCGGTGAAGCCCATCGCGAGCAGCACCAGCTCCGCCGGGATCTCCCGGACCGAGCCCTCGACCTCGACGAACCGCCCGTCCTCGCCCGGCACATTCGAGGGGGTGACGTCGACCAGGCGCAGCGCACGCACGTTGCCGTCGTCGTCCGCGAGGAACTCCTGGGTGGAGACCGCATAGACCCGCTCGCCGGCCTCCTCGTGCGCGGAGGAGACCCGGAACACCATCGGGTAGGTCGGCCAGGGCTGGCCGGCCGGACGCTCCTGCGGCGGCTCCGGCATGATCTCCAGCTGGGTGATCGAGGCCGCGCCCTGGCGGGTCGACGTGCCCAGGCAGTCGGCGCCGGTGTCGCCGCCGCCGATGATCACCACGTGCTTGCCGGTGGCGGTGATCTGGTCCTCGACGGTCTCGCCCAGCGCGACCCGGTTGGCCTGCGGGAGGAACTCCATCGCCTGGTGGATGCCGCCCAGCGCCCGGCCGGGGACCTCGAGGTCGCGGGCGATCGTCGAGCCCACGGCGAGCACGACCGCGTCGTACCGCTCGCGCAGCTCCGCGCCGGTGAGCTTGCCGCCGACGTCGACACCGGGCCGGAAGACGGTTCCTTCCCTCCGCATCTGCTCCAAGCGCTTGTCGAGGTGCTGCTTCTCCATCTTGAACTCGGGGATGCCGTAGCGCAGCAGCCCGCCGATCTTGTCGGCACGCTCGTAGACCGCGACCGTGTGCCCGGCCCGCGTGAGCTGCTGGGCGGCGGCCAGGCCGGCCGGGCCGGAGCCGACCACGGCGACCGTGCGTCCCGAGAGCCACTCCGGCGGCTGGGGACGCACGAACCCGGAGTCCCACGCCTTGTCGATGATCGCGACCTCGACGTTCTTGATCGTCACCGGGTCCTGGTTGATGCCGAGCACGCATGCGGTCTCGCAGGGCGCCGGGCAGAGCCGGCCGGTGAAGTCGGGGAAGTTGTTGGTCGCGTGCAGGCGCTCGATCGCGCCCTCCCAGTCGTCACGCCAGACCAGGTCGTTCCACTCGGGGATGATGTTGCCGAGCGGGCAGCCCTGGTGGCAGAACGGGATGCCGCAGTCCATGCAGCGCCCGGCCTGCTCGGTGATGATCGGCAGCAGCGCCCGCCCTGCGGAGCCCGGGTAGACCTCGTTCCAGTCCTGCACCCGCTCCTCGACCGGACGCCGCTGGGCGACCTCCCGGCCGTTCTTGAGGAAGCCTCGGGGGTCAGCCATGCTGCGTCACCCCCTCCATTCCTTCGCTCCGCTCATCCATGGAGTGCCTCCATCATCGCGTGGGCGGTCTCGTTCTCGTCCAGGCCGTCGGCCTCGGCCTTGGCCTTGGCCTCGAGCGACTTGCGGTAGTCGGTCGGCATGATCTCGGTGAAGCGCGTCAGCGCGGTCTCCCAGTCGGCCAGCAGCTCCTCGGCGACCGTGGACCCGGTCTCCTCGAGGTGGCTGCGCACCATCTCCTCGAGCTCGGCCGCGGCCGTGCCGCTGACCGGGCCGAGCTCGACGAGCTCGGTGTTGACCCGGCCGGGCTTCAGGTCCAGCACCCAGGCCACGCCACCGGACATGCCGGCGGCGAAGTTGCGCCCGGTCCGGCCCAGGACGGCCACCCGGCCGCCGGTCATGTACTCGCAGCCGTGGTCGCCCACACCCTCGGTGACGACCCAGGCGCCGGAGTTGCGCACGCAGCAGCGCTCCCCCACGCCGCCGCGGACGAAGATCTCACCCGAGGTGGCGCCGTAGGCGATGACGTTGCCGGCGATGATCTGCTCGTTGGCCGCGAACGTCGCCGCCCGGTCGGGCCGCACGACGATCCGGCCGCCGGAGAGGCCCTTGCCGACGTAGTCGTTGGCGTCGCCCTCCAGCCGCAGGGTCATCCCCTTCGGCACGAACGCTCCGAAGGACTGGCCGGCCGAGCCCACGAACGTCATGTCGATCGTGCCGTCGGGCAGCCCCGCGCCGGCGTAGCGCTTGGTCACCTCGTGGCCGAGGATCGTGCCGACCGTGCGGTTGACGTTGCGGATGGCGACCTGGGCGCGCACCGGCTCACCCGACTCCAGCGCCGGTCGGGCCAGCGGCAGCAGCTCGGTGACGTCGAGGGACTTCTCCAGCCCGTGGTCCTGCCGCTTGGTGCAGAACAGGTCCTGGTCGGGGAAGGCCGAGCGATCGGGCTGGTGCAGGATCGGCGACAGGTCGAGGCCCGAGGCCTTCCAGTGGTCGACCGCGTCGGCGACGTCGAGCGCGTCCACCTGGCCGATCGCCTCGTCCAGGGTGCGGAACCCGAGCTCGGCGAGCAGCTCGCGGACCTCCTGCGCGACGTACTCGAAGAAGTTCACGACGTACTCGGCCTTGCCGCTGAACCGGTCGCGGAGGACCGGGTTCTGCGTGGCCACGCCAACCGGGCAGGTGTCGAGGTGGCAGACCCGCATCATGATGCAGCCCGAGACGACCAGCGGCGCCGACGCGAAGCCGTACTCCTCCGCCCCGAGCAGCGCCGCGACGACGACGTCGCGCCCCGTCTTGAGCTGGCCGTCGGTCTGCACGACGATCCGGTCGCGCAGGCCGTTGAGCAGCAGCGTCTGCTGGGTCTCGGCGAGACCGAGCTCCCAGGGGCCGCCCGCGTGCTTGAGCGAGGTCAGCGGCGCCGCTCCGGTGCCACCGTCGTGCCCGGAGATCAGCACCACGTCGGCGTGGGCCTTGGAGACGCCCGCCGCGACCGTCCCGACGCCGACCTCGGAGACCAGCTTCACGTGGACGCGGGCCTCGGGGTTGGCGTTCTTGAGGTCGTGGATCAGCTGCGCGAGATCCTCGATCGAGTAGATGTCGTGGTGCGGCGGCGGGCTGATGAGACCCACGCCCGGGGTGGAGTGCCGGGTCTTGGCCACCCAGGGGTAGACCTTGTTGCCGGGCAGCTGGCCGCCCTCGCCGGGCTTGGCGCCCTGCGCCATCTTGATCTGGATGTCGTCGGAGTTCGTGAGGTACTCCGCGGTCACGCCGAAGCGGCCGGACGCGACCTGCTTGATCGCGCTGCGCCGCTCGGGGTCGTAGAGCCGCTCGGGGTCCTCACCGCCCTCGCCGGTGTTGGACTTGGCGCCCAGCCGGTTCATCGCGATCGCGAGCGTCTCGTGGGCCTCCTGCGAGATCGACCCGTAGGACATCGCGCCGGTCGAGAACCGCTTGACGATCGCGGAGACCGGCTCGACCTCCTCGATCGGGACCGGCTGCCGCCCGGTCGCGGCGGCGTCCTTGAAGCGGAACAGCCCGCGCAGGGTCATCAGCCGCCGGGACTGCTCGTCGACGCGCGCGGAGTACTGCTTGAACACGTCGTAGCGGCCGGTCCGCGTGGAGTGCTGCAGGCGGAAGACGGTCTCGGGGTCGAACAGGTGCGGCTCGCCCTCGCGGCGCCACTGGTACTCGCCGCCGATCGGCAGCTCGCGGTGGGCCGGCGCGATGCCGGCGCGGGGGTACGCCGTCGCGTGCCGCTGGGCCACCTCCTCCGCGATCGTGTCGAGGTCGATGCCGCCCAGCTTGGAGACCGTGCCGGTGAAGTACCTGTCCACGACCGCCTGGGAGAGCCCGAGCGCCTCGAAGATCTGCGCGCCGGTGTAGGACGCGACCGTCGAGACGCCCATCTTGGACATCACCTTGAGCACGCCCTTGCCGAGCGCCTTGACCAGGTTGGCGACCGCCTTCTCGGGCTCGGTCTTGACGTAGTAGCCCTCCCGAGCCAGGTCCTCGACGGACTCCATGGCGAGGTAGGGGTTGACCGCGGCCGCGCCGTAGCCGACCAGCAGCGCGACGTGGTGGACCTCGCGCACGTCACCGGCCTCGACCAGCAGGCCGACCTGGGTGCGGGTCTTCTCCCGGACCAGGTGGTGGTGCACGGCGCCGGTGAGCAGCAGCGACGGGATCGGCGCGAGCTCGGCGGTGGAGTGCCGGTCGGAGAGCACGATGATGCGGGCGCCGTCCGCGATCGCCGCCGACACCTCCGCGCAGATCTCGTCGATGCGCTGCGCCATCGCGGCGCCGCCGCCCTCGACCGGGTAGAGGCCCCGCGCGACGTGGGTGATGAACCCCGGCATGTCACCGTCACGGTTGATGTGCCGGATCTTGGCCAGGTCGTCGTTGGAGATCACCGGGAACGGCAGCTGCACCATCCGGCAGGACGCCGGGGCGGGCTGGAGCAGGTTGGACTCGGGGCCGATGGTGCCCGCCAGCGACGTGACGAGCTCCTCGCGGATCGCGTCCAGCGGTGGGTTGGTGACCTGGGCGAACAGCTGGCTGAAGTAGTCGAACAGCAGCCGGGGCTTCTCGCTCAGGGCCGCGATCGGGGTGTCGGTGCCCATCGAGCCCAGCGGCTCGCCCCCGGTGTTCGCCATCGGGGTGAGCAGGATCCGCAGCTCCTCCTCGGTGTAGCCGAACACCTGCTGGCGCCGGGTGACCGAGGCGTGGGTGTGCACGACGTGCTCGCGCTCGGGGATGTCGTCGAGGTGGATCAGGCCGGCGTGCAGCCACTCGTCGTACGGGTGCTCCGCGGCGAGCTCGGCCTTGACCTCCTCGTCCTCGATGATGCGGTGCTCGTCGGTGTCGACGAGGAACATCCGGCCCGGCTGGAGCCGGCCCTTGCGGACCACCTTCGCGGGGTCGATGTCGAGCACGCCGACCTCGGAGGCCAGCACGACGAGGCCGTCGTCGGTGACCCAGTAGCGCGAGGGTCGCAGCCCGTTGCGGTCCAGCACCGCGCCGATCTGGGAGCCGTCGGTGAACACGACGCACGCGGGGCCGTCCCACGGCTCCATCAGCGCGGAGTGGAACTTGTAGAACGCGCGGCGCTTCTCGTCCATCTCGGCGTGGTTCTCCCACGCCTCGGGGATCATCATCAGCACGGCGTGCGGGAGCGAGCGGCCGCCCATGTGCAACAGCTCGAGGACCTCGTCGAACGACGCGGAGTCCGAGGCCCCCGGGGTGCAGATCGGGTAGAGCCGCTCCAGGTCCCCGGGGATCAGGTCGGAGGCCAGCAGCGCCTCGCGGGCGCGCATCCAGTTGCGGTTGCCCATGACCGTGTTGATCTCGCCGTTGTGGGCGATGAAGCGGAACGGGTGGGACAGCGGCCAGCTCGGGAACGTGTTGGTCGAGAACCGCGAGTGGACGACCGCCATCGCGGACGTCATCCGCTCGTCGCGCAGGTCGGGGTAGACCTCGTCGAGCTGGGCCGGGGTCAGCATGCCCTTGTAGACCAGCGTGCGCGAGGAGAGCGAGGGGAAGTAGGCCTCGGTCTCGTGCTCGGCGCGCTTGCGCAGGCAGAAGGCGAGCCGCTCCAGCGCCATCCCGGTGACCCGCGACCCGGCGCCCGCGACGAAGATCTGGGCGAACGACGGCATCACCGCGCGCGCGGTGGCGCCCAGCGAGGCGGGGTCGACGGGCACCTCGCGCCACCCGAGGACGCTCAGGCCCTCCTCGGCGGCGATCTCCTCGATCCGCTGGCGGGTCTTCGCGGCCTCCTCGGCCTCGCCGGGCAGGAACGCGGTGCCGACGGCGTAGGCGTGTGGCGGCGGGAGCTCGAAGCCGGCCTCCGCGGTGACCGCGCGCAGGAACGCGTCGGGGACCTGGATCAAGATGCCGGCGCCGTCGCCGGAGTTGACCTCCGCGCCGGCGGCGCCACGGTGGTCGAGGTTGAGCAGGGCCTGGATGCCCTGCTCGATGATCTGGTGGCTGGCGACGCCGGTCAGGGTCGCGACGAACGCCACGCCACAGGCGTCGTGCTCGTGGCGAGGGTCGTAGAGCCCCTGGGGCGGCGGGAATGCGTGCGAGTAGGGCACCGGGCATTCTCCCGTCGTCTTCTGCCGCTGCCGCGCCCCACGACGTTGTCGGGGCGGGCGCCGGCGGATCAGCTGTGCAGTGGAGGCCGAACGGCCGAGGTGCAGGGGACGACGTTGGCCCTAGCGGAGGTCAGAGATTACCACCCGGTGACCCCGGTGGTTCGTCCTCGCCGCGGGCGCGGACTCCCCCGTCGGGCGAGACTACGCCGTGCGGCGTGTCCTCGTACACCGGGTTGTCTGGGTCGCGGTCGGCGGCGGCCGCGAGCGCCGCGGGCGTGTAGACCTCCTCCTCGCGGCCCGGCCGCAGCCGGAGGCTCACCACGAAGGCGACCGCGGCCACCACGAACAGCACGATCGAGGTCCAGACGTTGAAGCGCAGGCCCCCGACGTCGGAGAGCTCGACGGCGTCGATGCGCAGCATCTCGATCCAGCCCCGGCCCAGCGTGTAGGCCATCACATAGAGCGCGAGGACCCGGCCGTGGCCCAGGCGGAACCTGCGGTCGGCCCAGAGCACGAACGCGAAGGCCGCGAGGTTCCAGGTGAACTCGTAGAGGAACGTGGGATGGAACGTCGGGTCGTCGAGGTAGCCCGCCGGGCGGTGGTCGGCGTCGATCTCCAGGCCCCAAGGGAGGTCGGTGGGCTTGCCGAACAGCTCCTGGTTGAACCAGTTGCCCCAGCGGCCGAGTGCTTGGGCGACGAGCACGCCCGGGGCCAGCGCGTCGAGCACCGGGAGCATCCGGATGCCCTTGCGGCGCGCGCCGAGGTAGACGCCGAGCGCGCCGAACGCGACCGCGCCCCACACGCCCAGGCCGCCCTTCCAGACGTAGAGGGCCTCGATCGGCTGCCGGCCGGCCCCGAAGTAGAGGTCGTGGTCGGTGAGCACGTGATAGACCCGGCCGCCGACCAGGCCGAACGGCACCGCCCACAGGGCGAGGTCCTGGACCTCTCCGGCGCGGCCACCGCGCGCCACCCAGCGCCGCTCGCCGATCCAGATCGCGGCGACGATGCCGAGGATGATCGACAGGGCGTAGCCGCGGATCGGCACCGGGCCGAGGTACCAGACGCCGTTGGACGGGCTCGGGATCGACCAGACGCTCAGCTGGGTGATCAGGGCGGTCACCGGTCCGCCTCCTCGGCGAGCAGCGTGTGGATGTCGGCGGCGAGGTCCGCGGACGACGTGTCCTGCGTCCAGAGCATCGGGGAGGTGTCGTCCGCGGTGATCGCGGTGACCTGGGTGCTGTGGCTGTTGAGGTCCCGGCCGCCGCTGGGCAGCCGCGCACCATCGGCGACGTACACGGCCAGCGGCTTGCCGACCGCCGCGATCGTGTCCAGGTCGCCGGTGAGCCCGACGAACGACGGGTCGTAGCGGTCGAGGTAGTCGCGCAGGTGCTGCTCGGTGTCGACCTTGGGGTCGGTGGTCACGAACACCACGTCGACGTCGGCGCGGTCGGCCTCGTCCAGACGCGTGAGCGCGGAGGCGATGTTGGCCATCACGACCTGACAGATGTCCGGGCAGCTCGTGTAGCCGAAGAACACCAGCGTGAGGGGCTTGTCGGTGTCGTCGACCAGGGAGTACGGCGCGCCGTCGGTGTCCGTCAACGGCGTCGCGTCGACCTGGTAGGGATCGTGCACCTGGGCCGCGCGGTAGGCGCCGGCGCCGTCCTCCGCGGCGCTGCCGCCGCCACAGCCCGCCAGGAGCAGGGCCGCGACCAGCGCCGCCGCCGCGGACATCAGGCGGCGGGGCTCAGCCACGGCGTACCCCCGCGGCCAGGTCCTCGGTCAGTGCCCGGAGCGCGCGCAGGCCGGCCGCCCGGTCGTCGGGGTGGTCGAGCAGCGCGCGCACGAACGCCGACCCCACGATCACACCATCGGCGGCGATGCCGTCCTTGGCGGCGACCTCGGCCGCCTGGTCGCCGTTGCTGACCCCGATGCCGACGCCGACCGGGAGGTCGGTGGCCCGCTTGGTGCGGGCCACGAGCGGGCCGGCCAGGTCGCTCGTAGTCGTCCGGGCACCGGTGACGCCCATCACGGCCGTCGCGTAGACGAAGCCGCGGCAGGCCGCGGCCGTCATCGCGATCCGCTCGTCGGTCGACGACGGCGCCACGAGGAACACCTTGTCGAGGTCGCGCGCGTCGGCCGCGGCGATCCACTCCGGGGCGAAGTCCGGGGTGAGGTCGGGGGTGATCAGCCCCGCTCCCCCGGCGTTGGCCAGGTCGGTGGCGAACCGCTCCACCCCGCTGTGCCCATTGCTCCGGCGTCCGCCATAGTGCTCGACCGGGTTCCAGTAGGTCATCACCAGCGTGGGGGTGCCGGTGGCCGCGACCGCCTCGACGGTGCGGAGCACGTCGGTCGTGCGCACGCCCCGCTCGAGCGCCTGCTGCGCCGCGGCCTGGATCGTCGGCCCGTCCATGACCGGGTCGCTGTAGGGCAGCCCGATCTCGATCACGTCGCAGCCGGCGTCGACCATCGTGAGCAGCGCCTCGATGCCGCCGGGGACGTCGGGGTAGCCGGCGGGCAGGTAGCCGACGAGCGCGGCGCGGCCCTCGGCCCTCGCCTCCTCGAACGCGGTGCGGGTGCTCATCCGATCGGCTCCTCGGTGACCTCGTCCGGGTCGGCCAACCCGAAGTACTCGATCGCGGTGCCCATGTCCTTGTCGCCGCGACCGCTGAGGTTGATCAGGATGGTCTGGCCGGGGCGCTCCTCGGCCAGCCGCAGCGCGCCGGCGACCGCGTGGGCGGACTCGATCGCCGGGATGATGCCCTCGGTCCGGCTGAGCAGCGCGAGCGCCGCCATGGCCTCGTCGTCGTCGACGGGCAGGTACGTCGCCCGGCCGGTGGCGGCCAGGTGGGCGTGCTGGGGGCCGACCCCGGGGTAGTCGAGGCCCGCCGAGATCGAGTGCGACTCCAGCGTCTGGCCGTCCTCGTCCTGCAGGACGTACGTGCGCGCTCCGTGCAGCACCCCGCGATCGCCGGCGTGGATGGTCGCGGCGTGCCGTCCGGTCTCGTAGCCCTCGCCGCCCGCCTCGAAGCCGTAGATCGCGACGTCCGGGTCGTCGAGGAAGGCCGTGAACAGCCCGATGGCGTTGGAGCCGCCGCCGACGCAGGCCGCGATCGCGTCCGGGAGGACGCCGTACTGCTCGAGGCACTGGGCGCGGGCCTCGTCGCCGATGCCGCGGGTGAAGTCGCGCACCATGCTCGGGAACGGGTGCGGGCCGGCGGCCGTGCCGAAGAGGTAGGCGGTGTGGTCGACGCTGGCGACCCAGTCGCGCAGCGCCTCGTTGATGGCGTCCTTGAGCGTGGCGCTCCCGGAGTCGACCGGCACCACGGTGGCGCCGAGCAGCTTCATCCGGGCGACGTTGAGCGCCTGCCGGCGGGTGTCGACCGAGCCCATGTAGACGGTGCAGTCGAGCCCGAAGTACGCCGCGGCCGTCGCGCTCGCCACGCCGTGCTGGCCGGCGCCGGTCTCGGCGATCACCCGGGTCTTGCCCATCCGGCGGGTCAGCAGCGCCTGGCCGAGCACGTTGCGGATCTTGTGGGCGCCGGTGTGGTTGAGGTCCTCGCGCTTGAGCAGGATCCGGGCGCCGACCGAGCGGCTGAGCCGCTCGGCGTGGTAGAGCGGGCTCGGAAGGCCGCCGTACTCGCGCAGGATCGTGTCGAACTCCGCGACGAACGCGGGGTCGGCCATGGCCTCCTGCCAGGCGACGGTGAGCTCGTCGAGGGCGGCCACGAGGGCCTCGGGCATGAACCGCCCGCCGAAGCCCTGCTCCGGTCCGCCGAACCAGCCGAGGGCGTCGGCGTCGTAGGTCGTCGACCGCTCGGGATGGGTCGTCATGCCTGCACTCCTGTCATCCGGCGCACCGCCTGCTCGGGGTCGCCGTCCTTCACCAGCGCCTCGCCGACGAGCACGGCGCGCGCACCCTCGCGCACGTAGCGCGCGACGTCGTCGGGCCCGAAGATCCCCGACTCGGCGACCAGGACCCGGTCGTCCGGGATCAGCGGCGCGAGCCGACCGAACGTGTCGTCGTGGATCGCGAGCGTCTTGAGGTTGCGGGCGTTGACGCCCACCAGTTCCGCACCGAGCGCGGCGGCCCGCTCCGCCTCCTGCTCGTCGTGCACCTCGACGAGGACAGTCAGACCGAGCTGGACCGCCTCCTCGTGGAGGCGACGCAGGTCGTCGTCGCCCAGGGCCGCGACGATCAGCAGCACCAGGTCGGCGCCGGCGGCGCGGGCCTCGACCACCTGGTAGGTCGTCACGACGAAGTCCTTGCGCAGGATCGGGGTGTCGACCGCGGCCCGCACGGCGCGCAGGTCCTCGATGCTGCCGCCGAACCGTCGCTGCTCGGTGAGCACGCTGATCGCGGCCGCGCCACCGACCTCGTAGCGGCGGGCGAGCTCGGCCGGGTCGGGGATGTCGGCCAGCTCGCCCTTGCTCGGGCTGCGCCGCTTCACCTCCGCGATCACGCTCGAGCCCGGGGCCCGGAAGTGCGGCATCGGGTCGCGGGGCGGGTCGACGTCGGCGAGCGCCGCGCGCAGGTCCGCGAGGCTGGTCCGCGACTCGCGCTCGGCCAGGTCGACCCGCACGCCGGCGACGATGTCGTCGAGCACGGACATGCGGGCACTCCAGTCAACAGGTGGGGCGGTACGTCGGTGACGCGCGCCGGTGCGCGCCCGACGTGGGCACTCGAAGTCTGACACGGTCCCGGTCGAGCGCCGACCACCCCTCGGTCTGCGGACGGCAGGGTGCCGCCACGAGCACGCCGACCGGGGTAGGGTCCGGGCCATCGGCCGGCCGACGGACGGCCACGACGAAGGGTCTGCCAGCACGTGAGCTACTCAGAGCCACCTCCCCCGCCGCAGTACGGTGCGCCCGTGCCGCCGCCCCCGGGCGGGATGCCGCCGAAGACGTCGGGCAAGGCCATCGCCTCGATGGTCACCGGTCTCGTCGGCCTGTTGACGATCTGCTGCGGCTTCTTCGTGGTGACCAGCATCGTCGGCCTGGTCCTCGGCTTCCTGGCCCGCAAGGAGATCCGCGACTCGGGCGGCGAGCTCAAGGGCGACGGGATGGCGCTCACCGGCATCATCACCGGCATCATCGGCATCCTGATGGTCGTCGTCACGATCATCCTGGTCGCGACCGGCGTGATCGACGCGAACTTCGAGTACGAGAACAACACCTGATCCCCGCCGCGGCGTGCGGCTGGGAGGAGCGAAGGGTCGACCCCTCGGGGTCGACCCTTCCGCATGTCAGGGTGCCAGCCAGGATCCCGGCAGGTTGCGCGCCACCGCGAACGCCACGGCGAGCACGCACACGGTGGCGGTGCCGATCGTGACGAGGCGGGCGTCGGGCTCGCGCTCCCGTCCGGCCCAGCGGTCGAGGACCCAGCGCCCCAGCAGGAACACCAGCACCGGGAGCAGCGCGATGAACAGCAGGTTGCTCGAGGCCGCGGCACCGACGTCGCCGTTGGTCAGGTCGTTGACCGCCCGCAGGCCACCGCAGCCGGGGCACCAGAACCCGAGCGCGGCACTCGGGCAGTAGCCCCACGAGCCGCTCTGGTGCGGGTCGCGCAGGTGCAGTGCGAGCGTGGCGGCCCCCAGCGCCCCGAGCGTGATCGCCGGGGTCGCCATCCGCTGCCACCGGCTCTGCCCTGCGGCCGCCGAGGCGGTCGTCGGGGAGGGCACGGTGGCGGTCATGACGGGTCCCGGGTCAGTGTCCGGATCGGTTGAAGCCGAGCTTGGCCATCACGGCGAAGACCACGAGCGCCGCCACGTCGAGCGCCACGCCCACCCAGAAGACCGGGTAGCTGACCGGGTCGAGGAGCAGGCCCACGGCGCCCACGACGAAGCCCAGCATCGCGATCGAGACCGCCGTCCAGGCTGCGGGGGTGTTGCCGTGGTTGTCAGACATGCGGGGGCTCCTCGAGGCGGGTCCTGGCGGGCTCGGCGGTCACGCTGGCGGTGACGCTGCCGGTGACTCGGGGCACAGTCTATTCAGGCTCGGGGGCGGTCGGGTCGCGACCCTCGTCGATCGCCTTCCAGAGATCGAGGCTGGACTGGTCCTCCGGCGTCGTCACCGGCGCCGCGGCCGCACCCGGAGCGTCGTACCGACTGCCCATCTCGGGCCAGCGCGGTGCCCAGGCGACGGCCAGCGTGGTCGTGACCACCGAGAGCAACGCGCCGAGCACCGCCGCGACGGCCCACAGCGACGGCCGGGTGTCGACGCCCGCGGCGCCGAGGGCGAGGACCTCGTCCTTCAGGTGACGCGGCTCGGACACCAGCCCGGTGACCGCCGCGACGGTGGTCCCGACCGCCGCGACCACGCCGAGTCCGGCGACCGCACGGCGGACCCGGCCCCGGGTCACCAGCACGACCCCCCAGCAGGCGAGGACGACCAGGGCGAGGGAGGTCACGAGCGGCTGGTGAGCCGGGTAGTCGACCAGCTGCAGCGCCGACCGGGTGGCGCCGTCGTCGGGCGCGCCACCGACCGACGCGGCGGAGCTGTTGCCGGCGATCGCGCTCAGGCCGCCCGCGACCAGCCCGGTCAGCACGACCGGGCCGAAGGCGCGCCGCGGCTCAGGCACCGGCGGGCAGGAGCAGGTCGGCGTCGAAGCAGGTGCGGTCGCCGGTGTGGCAGGCGGCTCCCACCTGGTCGACCTTGACCAGGATCGTGTCGCCGTCGCAGTCGAGGCGGACCTCCTTGACCCACTGGACGTGTCCGGAGGTCTCCCCCTTGACCCAGTACTCCTGCCGCGAGCGGCTCCAGTACGTCGCCCGCCCGGTGCTCAGCGTGCGGGCGAGCGCCTCGTCGTCCATCCAGCCGAGCATCAGCACCTCGCCGGTGTCGTGCTGTTGCACCACGGCGGGCACCAATCCGTCCGGGTTGCGCTTGAGCCGGTCGGCGAGGGCGGGGTCCAAGGGGGTCACCGCTCGATTGTCCCTTGTTGCGCCGTCCAGCTCGCGTGCAGCCCTGCGTAGACCGAGCCCTCCTGGGCGGCGAGCACCGCGTGCGGGCCGCGCTGGACGATCCGGCCACGGTCGACGACGACGACCTCGTCGGCGCTCTCGGCGGTCGAGAGGCGGTGGGCGATCGTCACCGACGTCCGGCCGCTCATCAGCCGTTCGAGCGCGCGGCCGATCCGCATCTCCAGGGCGGGATCGACCGCGCTGGTGGCCTCGTCGAGGACCAGCAGGTCGGGATCGGCGAGCTGCGCGCGCAGCAGCGCGACCAGCTGCCGCTCCCCCGCCGAGAGCGACTCGCCCCGCTGGCCGACCCGGGTGGCGAGGCCGCGCGGGAGGCCGGCCACCCAGTCGCCGAGACCCAGCTCCGCGGCGCTGGCGAGGATCTCCTCGTCGGTGGCGTCGAGGCGGCCGTAGCGCACGTTGGCGGCGATCGTGTCGTCGAAGAGGAAGCCCTCCTGAGGGACCAGCACCACGCTGCGGCGCATCGAGGCCTGGGCGATCTCGTGGACGTCGATGCCGTCGAGCAGCACCGCACCCTCCGTGGGGTCCATCAGCCGGGTGAGCAGCTTGGCGATCGTCGACTTGCCCGACCCCGTCTCGCCGACCACCGCGACGCGGGTGCCGGCGGCGATGTGGAGGTCCACGTCGCGCAGCACGGGCGGACCGCCGGGGTAGGCGAACGTCACGTGGTCGAGGTGCACGTCGATCGGCCCCCGGGGCAGCTCGCGGCCCGCCGGGCCCGGGTCGACGAGGTCCGCGGGCGTCTCGAGGATGCCGATCACGCGGCGCCAGCCGGCGATCGCGTTCTGGGCGTCGGTGAGGATCTGGGTGCCCATCTGGACGGGGCCGACGAACAGCGTGACGAGGAAGGCGAACGCCAGCACCTTGCCGGCGGTGATGTCGGCGCCCGTGGGCAGCACCTCCAGACCGAGCCAGATGCCGACGATCAGCACGCCCGCGTTGGCGAGCCCCGCCGAGACACCGCCGAGGGAGAACGAGAACGCGGTGAAGCCCTGGGCGCGCGTGCTCGCGGCTTGGTACTCGGCGATCGCGGTGTCGATGCGGGCCTGGGTGCGGGCCTCGACGGCGTAGGACCGCACGACCGCGGCACCCACGACCGGCTCGGAGATCGCCGAGAGCATCATGCCGACCTGGCGCCGGACGGTGCCGTAGGCCGCGGAGAGCTTGCGCTGGAAGTAGCGCAGCGACAAGAACAGCGGGGCGAAGCACAGCCACACCACGAGCGCGAGCTGCCAGCTGTAGACGACCATCACGATGGTCGCGACCAGCACCTGGCCGACGCTCACCACGAACAGCAGGCCCCCGAACACCAGGAACTGGCTCACCTGGTCGACGTCGCTGGTGACCCGGGAGACGAGGGCGCCGCGGCGCTCGGTGTTCTGGGTCAGCAACGGCAGGTCGTGCACGTGACGGAACGCCTTGATGCGCAGCGTCGCGAGGCCGCGCTCGGAGGCGGTGAACAGTCGTGCGGTCATCGCGTACGACGCCCAGCTGGTCATCGCGATCGCGAGCGCGGCGGCGATGCCGGTGAGCACGGTGAACGACACGTCGGGACCGTCGGGGCCGTTGAGCCCGCGGTCGAGGGTCTGCTGGACCGCCACGGGCACCACGACCTGGCCGACCGACGCGATGATCGCGAGCAGCAGGGTGAACCCGATGCCCTCGGTGAGCTCCGGGGAGTAGTGGACGCCACGGCGCAACGTCGCGATCGCACCGATCTGCTCGCCGGAGTCGAGTGCGGTGCTCACGGTGCCTCCTCCACCAGCTCTGGGCGCTCGGGGTGCTCGGCGGCCTGCTCGTAGGCGTTGACGAGGTGGGCGTAGGACGGGCTCCGCTCCAGCAGCTCGGCATGGGTGCCGCGGTCGGCGATCCGCCCGTCGGCGAGGTGGACCACCTCGTCGGCGAGGCCGATCGTGGCCTTGCGGTAGGCGACGACGACGAGCGTGCTGCCCGTGCCGGTGCTGTCGCCGGCGCGCAGGGCCTCGAGGATCCGCGCCTCGACCTCGGGGTCGACCGCCGAGGTCGCGTCGTCGAGGACCAGCAGGCGGGGCCGGCGCACGAGGGCCCGCGCCAGCGAGATCCGCTGGCGCTGTCCCCCGGACAGCGACGTGCCCCGCTCGCCCAGCCGGGTGTCCAGTCCGTGTGGGAGCGCGGCCACGAACCCGTCGGCCTGGGCCGCCCGCAGTGCCGCCCAGACCTCCTCGTCGGTGACGTCGGCCCCGAGGGTCACGTTGCCGCGGACGGTGTCGTCGAACAAGAACGCGGTCTGGGCCACGACCGCGACGGTCTCGGCGAGCTGGCCGCGCGCCAGGTCGCGCAGGTCGGCGCCGTCGAGGAGGATGCGCCCCTCGTCGGGGTCGACGAGTCGCGCGATCAGCGAGGTCAGCGTGCTCTTGCCGGAGGCGGTGGCGCCCACGAGCGCGACGGTGCGGCCGGGCTCGACCGTGAAGGTCACGTCCTCGAGCACCGGCTGGTCGGCGTCGTAGCCGTAGGCGAGGTGCTCGAGCTCCAACCGGGCGCCCCGGTCGCCGCGGGGGGCGGGCTGGTCGCCGTACGGCATCTCGCCGGTGGCCCGCAGGACGGTGCGGACGCGGTGGTAGCCGACCACGCTGCGGGGGAACTCGCCGAGGAGCCAGCCGATCGAGCGGATCGGGAACGAGACGATCGTCAGGAGATAGGCGACCGTGACCACGTCGCCGGGGGCCGTCGATCCGCTGAGCACCCGCTCGACGCCGACGGCCAGTACGACCAGGACCCCGACGTTGGGCAGCGCCGCGAGCGTCGGGTCGAACGCGGCGCGGATGCGGCCGGCGCGGATGTTGACCTCGCGCAGCTGGTGGGCCCGGTCGGCGAACCGGGCCGTCTCCTCGCCCTCGCGGCCGAGCGTCTTGACCACCATGGCGCCGTCGAAGGACTCGTGGGCGACCTCGCTGAGTTCGGCTCGCAGCTGCTGGGCGCGCGTCATCAGCGGGGACGCGAGCCGCTGGTAGGCGAGGTTGGCGGCGATGACGGCGGGGAAGACCAGCAGGCCGACCAGCGCCATCACCACGTCGGCCACGAACATCTGGACGACCGCGATCACCATCATCGCGACCGTGCCGACCGCCATCGGCAACGGCGCGATCGGGCCCCAGGCGGCCTCGACGTCGGAGTTGGCGTTGGACAGCAGCTGACCGGTCGGGTGGCGCTGGTGCCACGCCATCGGGAGCGCGAGGTACTGGCGGGTGACGGCGCGCCGGGTGTGGGCCTGCATGCGGTACTGCATGACGCCGGCCCCGAGCCGGCGGGCCACGATGCCGACCGCGCGCAGGATCGCGACCCCGAGGAAGAGTGCGAGCACGGCGAGCAGCAGGTCGCCGCCGATCTCACCGTCCTCGAACGCCGGCAGCACGACGTGGTCGGTCGACCAGCCGAGGACCCAGGCGTCGGCGACCGTCAGCGCGCCGAACAGCACGCTGCCGAGCGTGGAGACCGCGAAGATCCACGGCTCGCGGCGGATGGCGACGGCCAGGACGGCGAACCCCTCGCGTGTGGTGCCGCGCCGGTCCGCCTGCGTGTCCGTCACCTGAGTCCCTGACCGTCTCTCTCGCGCTGTGTCGTGTCTCCTCGCGGGGCCAACCCCGCGGCCCGGACAGGCTATTCCCCGACGCCGACATAGTCTCGTGAGTATGAGCGCACCCCTCGCCCGCCGCGAACGAGACGACCTCTGCGACCTCGCGCTGACGCTGGGACCGGACGCGCCGACGCTGTGCGAGGGCTGGGACGCCCACGACCTGGTCACCCACCTGCTGGTCCGCGAGCGAGCGCCGGTCTCCTCGCTCGGCAACGTCGTCCCCGCACTCTCCGGCCTGACGGACCGGGCGATGGCCCGGGGCCGCGAGCGGAGCTTCGGCGTGCAGGTCGAGCAGCTGCGCCGGCCGTCTGCGCCGCTGCGCCTCGTGCCCGTCCTGGACCGCTTGATGAACACCTTCGAGATGGTCGTGCACCACGAGGACCTGCGCCGTGCCCAGCCGGGTTGGGAACCCCGGGCGCTGCCGGCAGCGGACGTCGAGGTCCTCTGGGCCCAGCTCGGCAAGGGTGCGGCTCTCCTGGGGCGCCGGCTGCCCGTGCCCACGGTCGTGCGCCGCACCGACACGGGGGCGACCACGACGATGCGGAAGGGCCCAGATCCGGTGGTGGTGTCCGGGCCGGTGCTCGAGCTGGTGCTGTTCCTCTTCGGCCGCGACCAGGTCCGAGACCTCACCTTCGACGGACCACCGGCGGCCGTCGAGCGGCTGCGCGGCGCCGATCTCGGGGTGTGATCGGCTAGTCTCGGGAGACGAGCCGTCTCGAGGACGGCGACGATCGGGGGTCGTAGGTCATGGTGTGGATCGTCATCGGGGTCGCCGCGCTCGCGGCGGCCGCCTGGGCCTTCTGGCCGCGGCGCCGCGGGATCGTCGACGGCGACGTCCGCGGTCTGAAGCGGCGCGGCCAGGGGAAGGTCGAGAACTACAACAACCCGAGCGGGCCGAACTTCAACGGTCGGTTCTGAGGCCCACCTCCGCCGCGATCCCGACCTGCCGGAGCAGGAACGCACCGTCGTCCCGCTTCTTGCGGCGCAGCCACGTGGTCACCTCGGTGTTGCACTTGCTGGCGTTGCACGATCGGCAGGCGGGGACGACGTTCGAGAGCGGGTAGCGGCCGCCGCGCGAGATCGGCAGCATGCAGTCCTTCTGCAACGCCGCCACCTCGCTGCCGCAGTAGGCGCATCCTCCCCAGGCCTCCAGGAGCGCGAACCACTGGGCGTCGGTCAGGTCGTGCTCGACACGCGCCATCCGGCGCTGGCGGCGGGCGTACGTCGCCGCGCGGGTGCGGGAGACCACGCCCTGAAGCTAGTGCGTCGACCGGGCGCCGACGGGATGCCGCGCCGGGTCGGCCCCGGTCGCGGTGACCGACCCGAGCACGACCTTGCTCACGACCCCCAGCCAGGCCGTCGTGTAGAGCACGCTGGCCAGCTCGTCGGTCGGGTGGTGGGCGCCCTGGTAGAGCCGGGCGAGCGCCACGGCCACCGGGACGAGCAGCAGCAGCCACGCCCACGCCCGTGCGCGGGGAACCAGCCACCGCAGCACGAGGAGGGTGCCGCCGTACACCGCGATCGCCGTGCCGAGGTGGCCCGACGGGAAGCTGTCGTCGGGGACGAGCCCGGGGTCGAGGATCCGCACCGGGGGCCGGTCCCGGCTGATCAGCATCGTCGCGATCGCGTAGAACCCACCCACCCCCGCGAGCACCAGGCCGAAGAAGACGGCCGGGCGGACCGACCGCCGCCACAGCGACAGTGCCGCGGCGACGACGACCGCCACCGCCACGCCCACGATCGTCTCGCCGAGGAACGTGCCGACGTCGGCGGCGGTGTTCAGGTCGGCGGTGCGCTCCCCGGCGAACCAGCGGACCACGTCGTCGTCCCACGGGTCGACGGTCGGCTCCAGCGGGCCGGTGAGCAGCCACCCGAGCGCGAGCACGCCCGCGAGGATCACCGCCCACGCCGTCACCACCCTCGTCACGACCGCGATCGACGAATCGTCCCTCTGCTCCCTCTCCACCCCGGGTCCGTTCCCCGGCGGGCCCGCGAACACACTCCTAGCCGACTCGAGCGCTCCCTGGGACCGGCGCCGGATCCCGGACGCCGAACCACTGCTCGGCGCCGAACTCCACGAACCGCTCGACCTCGGAGAACCCGAGCTTGGCTGCCAGCCGCATCGACGGCCCATTGGCGACCTGGGTGCAGACGACGACCCGCTCACCCGGCAGCACGTCGGCGAGCCACGCCAGCGCCGCGGAGCACGCCTCGGTCGCGTAGCCGTGCCCCCACGCCGCGGGCAGGAACAGGTAGCTGAGCTCCACCGGCCCGGCCGCCGAGGGCGGGGATCCCGGGCGTTCGGCATCGCGCCGGCCGAGCGTGACGGTCCCGATCGCCGCTCCGTCGAGCTCGACGACGAAGTAGCCGGGCCGCCGCCCGGGCACCTCCGGCACTGCGCGCTCGAGCTCGTCGCGCGCGTGGGGACCACCGAGGTAGGCGTGCACCTCGGCCGAGGCGTACAGCTCGATGACCGCCGCACGGTCGCGAGCCTCCGACTGCCGCAGCACGAGACGCTCGGTGCGGATCGGCGGGCACGGCCAGGGCACGGATCCGAGATCTCCCACGCGGGCAGCGTAATCGGCGGTCTGGAGTGAGCCCCTCAGCGGACGGGTAGCCCGCGCCGGTGAGGATGAGGCCGGCGAGTCTGCGGGTTTCACCGGTCAGCCGGTGAAACCCGCACGACACGCCGTGGGGGCCCGGCGTGTCGTGCGGGTTCCGGCTGCCAAGTGGTGCCTGTGTGACTCCTGTGATTCGCCGCGGCAGTGTGATCCGCCTCGGCAGTGTGATCCGCCTCGGCAGTGTGATCCGCCACGGCAGTGTGATCCGCCACGGCAGTGTGATCCGCCACGGCAGTGTGATCCGCCACGGCAGTGTGATCCGCCACGGCAGTGTGATCCGCCGCGGCAGCGCCACTCCCAGTCGGGCTCCTCGAGCAGGCGGTACGCGTCGTCCGGAGACCGCCGTCCCTCCGGGGTGCTCGGTCAGCGGCCATGGTCGCGACGCTGCTGGACCCACCCACGCCCGATCAGCGCACCGGGTAGCCGGCTCCCGCCAGCGAGGCCTTGACGTCGGCGATGCGCAGGGTGCCGAAGTGGAAGACCGTGGCCGCGAGCACCGCGTCCGCGCCCGCCTCGACCGCGGGCGGGAAGTGCTCGACGGCGCCCGCGCCGCCCGAGGCGATGACCGGCACGGTGACCTCGCGGCGTACGGCGCGGATCAGCTCGAGGTCGAAGCCGTCCTGGGTGCCGTCGGCGTCCATCGCGTTGAGGAGGATCTCCCCCGCGCCGAGACCCGCCGCGCGCGCGGCCCACTCGATGGCGTCCAGGCCCGCGGACCTGCGTCCCCCGTGCGTGGTCACCTCGAACCCCGACGGCGTGCCCGGCGCGCGCCGGGCGTCGACGGAGAGCACCAGGACCTGGCTGCCGAACCGGTCGGCGATCTCGGCCACGAGCTCGGGGCGGCTGATCGCGGCCGTGTTGACCGCCACCTTGTCGGCGCCGGCGCGCAGCAGCCGGTCGACGTCGGCCACCGAGGACACTCCCCCGCCGACGGTGAGCGGGATGAACACCTCCTCGGCGGTGCGGGAGACGATCTCCATCGTGGTCGCCCGCCCCTCGTGCGAGGCGGAGATGTCGAGGAACGTCAGCTCGTCGGCACCCTCCGCGTCGTAGGTGCGCGCGAGCTCGACGGGGTCGCCGGCGTCGCGGAGCTCGGTGAAGTTGATGCCCTTGACCACCCGTCCGGCGTCGACGTCCAGGCACGGGATCACCCGGACCGCGAGGGTCATCGGGAGCCCCTCGTGAGTGCGAGCGCGTCCTCGAGGGTGAACCGACCCTCGTAGAGGGCGGTGCCGGCGATCGCGCCCTCGACGCCGTCGGGGACGAGCTCCATCAGCGCGCGGATGTCGTCGAGCGTCGTCACGCCTCCGGACGCCACGACCGGGGCGGCCGTCGCGGCGCACACGTCGCGCAGCAGCTGGAGGTTCGGACCCTGCAGCATGCCGTCCTTGTTGACGTCGGTGACGACGTAGCGGGCACACCCCTCGGCGTCGAGGCGCGCGAGCGTGTCGTAGAGGTCGCCGCCCTCCTGGGTCCAGCCGCGGGCGGCGAGCGTGCGGCCGCGTACGTCGAGGCCGATCGCGACCCGGTCCCCGTGCTCGGCGATCACCCGCCGGCACCACTCCGGCTGCTCGAGCGCCGCGGTGCCGATGTTGACGCGCCGGCAACCGGTGGCCAGCGCCGCCTCGAGCGACTCGTCGTCGCGGATGCCGCCGCTCATCTCGACCTGGATGTCGAGCGCCCCGACGATCTCGGCCTGCAGCTCGCGGTTGGAGCCGCGGCCGAACGCGGCGTCGAGGTCGACCAGGTGGATCCACTCCGCGCCGGCGTCCTGCCACCGCATCGCGGCGGCCACCGGGTCGCCGTACACACGCTCGGAGCCCGCGACGCCCTGCGCGAGCTGGACGGCCCGCCCTTCGGTGATGTCGACGGCGGGGAGGAGCTGGAGGTAGTCGGTCATGGTGCCCTTCAGGTGCGTCGGAACAGCATCGTGTGGAAGACGGGGGCGGCCAGCACGCTGACCACGAACGCCGCGAGCCGGAGGTCCCACTCGCCGAAGACGATCCAGACGAGGACGTTGAGTGCGACCAACCCGGCCAGGAGTGCGCCGTTCTGTCGACGTCGCCGTTGGGCCAGCAGCCCGGCCGGCCGCTTGGGTGGCTTCGGGAGCCGCGAGGTGATGGCGCGCCTGCGCGCGTCCCGACGCTCCCGACGCTCGAGCTCCGCCGCCCGGGCGGCGGCCAGGGCGGCCGCCTCCCGCTCCCGCTCGGCACGACGCTGCGCACGCTCCTTGCTCACAGCGACGTCACCCAGTTGCGCAGCAGCGCGGCGCCGGCGTCGCCGGACTTCTCGGGGTGGAACTGCGTAGCGCTCAGCGGGCCGTTCTCGACCGCGGCCACGAACCGGTCTCCCCCGTGGTCGGCCCAGGTCACCAGCGGTGGCCGCGTACGGCCGTGGGTCTCCAGCGTCCAGTCGCGCACGCCATAGGAGTGCACGAAGTAGAAGCGCTCGTCCTCGACGCCTCGGAACAGCGTGGTCCCGTCGGCCGCCTCGACGGTGTTCCAGCCCATGTGGGGCACGACCGGCGCCTGGAGTCGCTCGACGACGCCCGGCCACTCGTCGCATCCCTCGGTCTCGACGCCGTGCTCCACGCCGCGCTCGAACAGGACCTGCATGCCCACGCAGATGCCGAGGACCGGCCGGCCGCCCGCGAGCCGGCGCCCGATCACCTCCGGACCGTGGACCGCCCGCAGTCCGGCCATGCAGGCCGCGAAAGCGCCGACCCCCGGGACCACGAGCCCGTCGGCGTCCTGGGCGCGCGCCCGGTCGGCGGTCAGCGTGACCTCGGCGCCGGCGCGCTCGAGGGCGCGCACGGCCGAGCGGAGGTTCCCCGAGCCGTAGTCGAGGACGACGACGCGGGGCCGCCCGCTCAGAGCGCGCCCTTGGTGCTCGGGATGCCGGTCTCGCGCGGGTCCAGCGCGACCGCGTCGCGGAACGCCCGGGCGAACGCCTTGAACTGGGTCTCCACGATGTGGTGCGGCTCGCGGCCGGCGAGCACCCGGACGTGCAGCGCGAAGTGGCCGTGGAACGCGATCGACTCGAAGACGTGCTGGGTCAGCGAGCCGAGGTAGGCCGGCGTCGTCCCGCCGAGCTGGACGTACTGCTGGCCCTCGGGCTCGCCGGTGTGCACGCAGTAGGGCCGCCCGGAGACGTCGACGACGGCCTGCACCAGCGCCTCGTCGAGGGGCACCGTGGCGTCGCCGAACCGGCGGATGCCCTGCTTGTCGCCGAGCGCCCGGCGCAGCGCCTGGCCGAGCGCGATCGCGGTGTCCTCGACGGTGTGGTGGGCGTCGATGTGGGTGTCGCCGTCGGTCTGGACGGTCAGGTCGACCAGCGCGTGCCGGGCGAACGCGGTCAGCATGTGGTCGTAGAAGCCGACCCCCGTCGAGATGTCGTGGCGCCCGGAGCCGTCGAGATCGACCTCGACGAGCACCTTGGACTCACTGGTCTGGCGCTCGATGCGTGCCGTCCGTGCTGCCTGGGTCATGACTGGTCCTTCCTGACCTGCGTCAGTGCGTCCTTGAATGCCTGCATCTCGGTGGCGGTCCCGATCGAGACCCGGAGCCAGCCGTCGGGGCCGACCTCGCGGATCAGCACCCCCTGGTCCAGCAGCCCCTGCCAGACAGCATGGCGGTCCTCGAAGGTCCCGAACAACACGAAGTTCGCGTCGCTGTCCGCGACCCTCATCCCCTGGTCACGCAGCCAGGCGACGCAGGCGTCGCGCTCGGCGCGCAGCTCGTCGACCTTGCCGAGCAGCTCGGGGGCGTGCCGCAGCGCCGCGAGCGCGGTGGCCTGGGTGACGGCGGAGAGGTGGTACGGCAGCCGCACGACCCGGATCGCGTCGAGGATCGCGGGGTCCGCGGCCAGGTAGCCCAGCCGCAGCCCCGCGGCCGCGAAGGCCTTGCTCATCGTGCGGGTGACGACCAGGTTGCGGTGGTCGGGCAGCAGTTCCAGCGCGCTCGGCACGCCGGCGCGGCGGAACTCGCCGTACGCCTCGTCGACGACGAGCAGCCCCTGCTCCCCCACGGCCTCGCACAGCGCGCCGACGGCGTCGGGCGGCAGTGCCGTGCCGGTGGGGTTGTTGGGGCTGGGCAGCAGCACCACGCTGGGCCGCTCCGCCCGCACGAGGGCGGCGGCGGCCTCGAGGTCGAGCGAGAAGTCCTCGGCCCGGCTGCCCTGGACCCACCGGGTGGCGGTGTCGCGGGCGTACTCCGGGTACATCGAGTACGTCGGGGCGAAGCTCAGCGCGCTGCGGCCCGGACCGCCGAACGCCTGCAGCAGCTGGAGCATCACCTCGTTGGACCCGTTGGCCGCCCAGACCTGCTCGGGCGCGATGCCGTGGGGGGTGTCCCGCGACAGGTACGCCGCGAGCGCGGTGCGCAGCTCGACGTGCTCGCGGTCGGGGTAGCGGTTGAGCCCGAGCGCGGCCGCGCGGACCGACGCGGCGATGTCGTCCGCGCAGGCCGCCGAGGGCCCGTAGGGGTTCTCGTTGGTGTTGAGCTGGACGGGCACGTCCAGCTGCGGGGCGCCGTACGGCTCGAGGCCGCGCAGCTCCTCGCGCAGAGGAGGCCAGGTCACCCTGCTGACCCCGGCCGGAACCGCACCCCGACGGCCGCGCCGTGGCCGGGCAGGTCCTCGGCCTCGGCGAGCGTGACGACGTGGCCGGCGACCGCCTCGAGGGCCGACCGGGAGTAGTCGACGACGTGGACCGACTTGGTGAACGCCCGCACCGAGAGCCCCGAGGAGTGGCAGGCGCACCCGGCGGTCGGCAGCACGTGGTTGGAGCCCGCGCAGTAGTCGCCGAGGCTGACCGGGGCGTAGGGGCCGACGAAGATCGCGCCGGCGTTGCGCACCCGAGCGGCGTAGGCGGCCGCGTCCGCGGTGTGGATCTCCAGGTGCTCGGCGGCGTAGGCGTTGACGACGTCGAGGCCCTGCTCGAGGTCGTCGACCAGCACCACGCCGGACTGCTGGCCCGTCAGGCTGGTGCGGATCCGCTCGACGTGCTTGGTGGCCGTGACCTGGGTCTCGAGCTCGGCGGCGACCGCCTCGGCGAGCCGCTCGGAGGGGGTGACCAGCACGGACGCGGCGAGCGGGTCGTGCTCGGCCTGGCTGAGCAGGTCGGCGGCGACGTACGCCGGGTCCGCGGTGTCGTCGGCCAGGATCGCGATCTCGGTCGGTCCGGCCTCGGAGTCGATGCCGATCAGTCCCTTGAGCAGGCGCTTGGCGGTGACCGTGTAGATGTTGCCGGGCCCGGTGACCAGGTCGACCTTGCGGCACGGCCCGGTGCCGTAGGCGAACATCGCGATCGCCTGGGCGCCGCCCACCGCGTAGACCTCCTCGACCCCGAGCAGCGCACACGCGGCCAGGATCGTGGGGTGCACGGCGCCGCCGAACTCGCGCTGCGGGGGGCTCGCGAGCGCGATCGACTCGACGCCCGCGGTCTGGGCCGGGACGACGTTCATCAGCACGCTGGAGACCAGCGGCGCGAGGCCGCCGGGGACGTAGAGACCCACGCGGCCGACCGGTACCTTGCGGTGCGTGACCCGTGCGCCGGGGCCGAGGTCGGTGACCGCGTCCTGCTCGAGCTCGTTGGCGCAGGTCGCGCGCAACCGGGCGATCGACTCCTCCAGGGCGGCCCGGATGTCGGGGTCGAGCCGCTCGAGCGCGGTGGTCAGCGCCTCCGGGGCGACCCGGATGTCGTCGACCGCGACACCGTCGAACCGCTCCGAGAGCTCGCGGATGGCGTCCAGCCCGCGGGTCCGGACGTCCTCGCAGATCGCATGCACCGCCGGGACCGCCGCTTCCACGTCGAAGTCGGCACGGGGCACGGCTGCGCGGTAGTCGACACCCTGGTCGGCGCCTCGCAGGTCGATGCGGCGGATCATGCCGACGATTCTACGAGCGGGGGCGGCCCGGCCCGGAACCGCGACGGTGGCTGGACGGGGAGGACCCGTGCCTCCGCTACGTTGGCAGCGTGCCCGAGACGCTGCCGATGTTCCCGCTGAACGCGGTGCTGTTCCCGGGCGTGAGCGTGCCGCTCACGGTGTTCGAGGACCGGTACCGCGCCCTCGTCCACCACCTGCTGAGGATCGAGGACCCGGCGGCGCGGGTCTTCGGGTCCGTCGCGATCCGCGAGGGCTACGAGGTCGGCGACCACGGTGCGCAGTCGCTCTACCGGGTGGGATGCCGGGTCCAGCTCACCGAGGTCGAGGCACACCACGACGGCAGCTTCGACGTGGTGGCGGTCGGCCTGGAGCGCATCCAGCTGGACCGGCTCGACACCACCGGCAGCTTCCCGGTGGGCCACGTCGTCGACCTCCCGGACCCCGAGGCGCCGGTCAGCGAGGCCGTGCTCGACCGGGCCCGGGTCGCGTTCACGGCGTACCGCGCGGCGCTCAGCGACATCCGGGCCGATCCCTACTCCGGCGCGCTTCCCCGCGACCCGACGTACCTGTCCTGGACGCTCGCGGCGGTGGCGCCGCTGCCGATGCCCGAGCGCCAGGCGCTGCTCGAGGCCGACGACGCCGAGCTCCGGCTGGTGATGGTCACCGACCTGCTGCGCGCCGAGCTGCGCGCGATGAACGTGATCCCGTCGCTGCCCGCGACCGAGGTGGCCCGGACGAGGTGGAGTCCGAACTAGTGAGCAAGAAGAAGTCGTCCGGCGGCACCCCTGCCACGGTCGCGCTGACCAAGGCCGGCATCGCCTTCACCCTGCACGAGTACGAGCACGACCCGCGCGCGACGTCGTACGGCCTCGAGGCCGCGGAGGCGCTCGGCCTGGACCCGGCGCGGGTGTTCAAGACGCTGCTGGCCGGCGTCGACGGGCGGCTCGCCGTCGGCATCGTCCCCGTCTCCGGGCAGCTCGATCTCAAGGCGCTCGCCCGGGCCCTCGGGGCGAGCAAGGCGGTCCTGGCGGACGTCGCCGCCGCCGAGCGGGCGACCGGGTACGTCGCCGGTGGCATCTCGCCGGTGGGCCAGAAGCGTGCGCACCCGACCGTGCTCGACGCCACGGCGCTCGACCACCCGAGCGTGTTCGTCTCGGCCGGCCGGCGCGGTCTCGACCTCGAGATCGCGTCCGCCGACCTGGTGGCGGTGACGGGCGCGACCGTGGCGCCGATCAGCCGGTGATCAGCCGGTGATCAGCCGGTGATCAGCCGGTGATCAGCCGGTGGTGATCCGCAGCACCAGGTGCCCGGTGTCCCCGTCCAGCCAGACGCTCGCCCCGAGTCCCTCCAGCGGCTCGAGGTTGTCCGCGACCTCCGGGTCCTCCTCGGCGACGCTGGTGAGCCAGTCGCCTGCATCGAAGTTCACGAAGACCACGGCGGCGGCGTCGTCAGCCTCCCGCACGACGTGCTCGAACACGTCGGAGTCGCCGAGGCCACCGTCGTCGAGCAGCCGTTCGCGATAGTCGGCGTCGGGCCCGATCGCCACGAGGTCGCCGTCCCGGTCGCTGCCGAGCACGGCCTCCGCGCCGCCCATCTGGGGACGCACCTTGTCGAGCACCGACTCGATCGCGTCACCGTCGCCGTGGACCTTCAGCCCGACGGGTACGCCGCTGCCGTCCTCGGAGTTCACGAACGTCTCGAGGTCGAAGTCGCTGCCCAGCGCGAGCGCCGCGGAGTCGCCCATCAGCGTCTCGGCGTCGTCGGGAAGGTCGAGTCCGGTCTGGGCCGACATCTCGTCGAGCAGCTCCGCGCTGGTCATCCCGCCCAGGCGGTCGGCTGCCTGGTCGACCATCGCGCCGAACCAGCCCTCGGCGAAGCCCATGCCGATCGCGGCCGCGGTGTCCTCCGGCAGCGTCGCGATCACGTCGCCACCCCGGTCGGCGCCGCCGAGCGCGTCCTGGGACAGGTCCGGGTCGCCCGCCACCTCGAGCTCCAGCGACCCGTCGTCGAAGCGGAGCGTCGCCGCCATCCCCTTGAAGTCCTCCAGCACCGAGGTGACCTCGTCGGAGACGGGGACGGAGGCGTAGCCGACGCACGGCGCCGAGCACTCGAGGCTCGAGCTGTACGCCGTGGCGGATCCGGTGCCGCCGGTGAGCTCGTCGAGCGGACCCGGCAGGTCGTCGAGATTGTCGGCGAGGAACTGGCCCGCCGCGGGCGCGAGGTAGACGCTGGCGATACCCGCGTCACCGGCGGCGTCGGTCCAGCTGTTGTAGTCGTCGTCCTCGGACAGCGGGGCGTCCGCGGCGTCGTCGGCCACCTGGTCGACGATCTCCTGGGTCTCGCCGAGGAGCGCCCAGCCGTCGGCGATCGACCACGCGCCGCCGTCACCGCCGCTGCACTCCTGGACCTTCGCGAACCCCTCGTCCGCAGCGTCCTCGTCGCTCACCTGGAACACGAAGACCGGCGCGGGCGTGTCGCCGCCCGTGTCGACGGCGGCGATCGCGAACCGGTCACCCAGCCAGGGCTCGACGTCCTCGGCGTAGTCGAGGTCCGTGCAGGTGCCGGTGCCCTGGATCTCCTCGAAGATCCGCTGGCGGATGTCGTCGTCGGTCTCGAGGCCGATCCGGTCCTTGAACGCCGGGAACTTCCGCAGCGTGCGCAGCGCCTCGATCTTCTGCCCACCACTCGGGTCGAGGTCGATGCTCGCGTAGGCGATCGTGCCGGCCGGCAGCGCCTCGGCGGGCTGCGGCCCGGTCGCGAAGAACGACCAGGCGGCCCAGGCGCCGGCGCCGATCGCCGCGGCCA